>JACQZV010000156.1 GCA_016213695.1 Acidobacteriota bacterium
CCCGATGACTACATCCATCGCGTCGGCCGCACGGGCCGGGCGGAACTGACTGGCGAGGCGTTCACGTTCGTGGCGCCCGAGGAGGAATCGGATCTGCGCGCGATCGAGCGCGCGATCCATCGGACGCTGCCGCGCGTCACACTGCCCGACTTCGATTACCGCGGGTCGGCCGCGCAGCTGGAGGTGCCGCTGGCGACGCGGATTGCGGCGATGCGCGCACAGCGCGCCGCGGGGCGGCGTCGGGTGGGTGCGCCCGGCGGCGCACGCCGAACAAGCCGCCGCCGCTGAAGGTGAGGACGATGCGAACCAGGAAGACCTCCGGGGCGCGCCGCGGCGGCGTGACGCGACGCCGCCTTCTGACGTCCACGCTCGGCGCGGCCGCCGTGACGCTGCGGGGCGGGGCGGCGAGCGGCCAGGAACGGCCCGACAGCGCCAGCCGGCCCGGCCGTCCGCCGAACGAGCTGGGCGCGCGCGCGCCGGCCGAGCAGTTGAAGCGCACCCCGATCCCCACCAGCTCGCGCACGCCGCTCCAGGATCTGCACGGCACGATGACACCGTCCGATCTGCACTTCGAGCGCCACCACTCGGGCCTCGCCGTCGTCGATCCGGTCGGGTACCGGCTGACCGTGCACGGCATGGTCGATCGGCCGACGACGTTCACGCTGGACGACCTCAAGCGGTTTCCGTCCGTGAGCCGCATCTGTTTCGTGGAGTGTTCGGGTAACTTCGTCCGCACGAACGGTGAGAAGACGACGCCGCAGGAACTGTGCGGATTGACGAGCCAGAGCGAGTGGACGGGCGTGCGCCTGGCGACACTGTTCGACGAGGTCGGCGTGCGGCCGCAGGCGACCTGGTTTCTCGCCGAAGGTCAGGACGCGGCGCTCATGACACGCAGCGTTCCGATCAAGGACGTCATAGACGAGGCGATGATCGCCTACGCGCAGAACGGCGAGGCCATCCGGCCCGAGCAGGGCTATCCCGCGCGGCTGCTGCTGCCCGGGTTCGAGGGCAACAGCAACGTCAAGTGGCTGCGGCGTCTCGAGCTGGCCGACGGGCCCTTCATGACGCGGGAGGAGACCTCGACGTACACCGACCCGCTCGCCGACGGCACCGCGCGCCAGTTCAGCTTCGTGATCGATGCGCGCTCGATCATCACCTCACCCTCGTACCCGAAGACGGTGCAGCCTGGCTGGCTGGAGATACGGGGCCTGGCGTGGAGCGGCCGCGGCCGGATCGAGCGCGTCGAGGTGAGCACCGACGGCGGCCGAACGTGGTCGCGGGCGCAGCTTCAGGCTCCGGTGTTGCCGAAGGCGCACACCCGATTCCGCCTGCTCTGGAACTGGGACGGCAGGCCGGCCGAGATTCTCAGCCGGGCGGTTGACGAGACCGGCTACGTGCAGCCGGAATGGCCGGCGCTCGTGGCGGCGCGCGGCCGCCGCACGCGCTATCACCTCAATCCGGTTACCGGCTGGAGACTCGGCGCCGACGGTCGCGTGTTGTTCGGCATCGAGCGGGTGAGCGCATGACACACGGCCCACGGAGACACGGAGGCACGGAGATCGACGTGCCGGCGATCGCGATTGCCGGTCTTGTGAGCGTGGCGCTGGTGACCGTCGTGGCGGCCCAGACGGCGCCGCCGCGCTTCGGGTTCGGCTAGCCGGCGACCCGCGAGCGCGTCGCACAGCTCGACACCGACGTGCGGCCCGACGGTGCCGGGTTGCCGCCGGGTCAGGGGGACGCACGCCAGGGCGGCGACGTATACGCGCGGCACTGCGCGGTCTGCCACGGCGTCAAAGGGGAGGGTGGTCCCTCCGACGTGCTGGTAGGCGCGGAGCCGAGGGGCACGGCGCCGTTCGGTCCCGAATACGAACGCTGGCGGAGCGGCCGCGCGGACGTGCCGTTCACGATCGGCAATTACTGGCCGTACGCGACGACGCTGTTCGACTACGTGCGCCGCGCCATGCCGCTCGGCGCGCCCGGCTCGCTCACCGCGGACGAGACCTACGCGGTGGTCGCGTGGCTCCTGGCGCAGAACCAGATCGTGCCGGAGGCGGCGGTGATGAATGCGGAGACGCTGCCGAAGGTCGTGATGCCGGCGCGAAAGATGTTCAGACCAGACGATCGGCGGGGTGGTCGAACGGTGAAGTAAGCCGGGTCCGCTTGCGCGGAACCCGGCCTACGTGCCCAAAGCCCGAAGCCTAAGGCCCGAGGCCCAAGGCTTGAGTGGTTACCGCGCGGCGCTGGTCGTTGTCGGCCTCGCCGGCGCCGGTGCCGGAATCGAGGCGGCGTACGCCGAGACAGCCGTCAGGTCCTGTACCGACAGGTTGGCAACGACCGGTTTCATCAGTTCGGCCCACGGTCCGCGACGGGCGCCGGTCTTGATGTCGAACAACTGCCGCATCGTGTAGCTCGGCGAGCGGCCTGCCAGCGGCGGCACGGGACCGATTCCCTCGAGGTTGGCGCCGTGGCACGTGGCGCACTGCGCCCGCGTGGCCACCTGCTTGCCGCGGTTCAGCGTGCCGGGAGCCACGTAGGCGGTCCAGCCCATGCGCGTGTCGCGCGCCTCGGCGCGCAGGTTGTCTTCGGGCACTTCGATGAGATCGTCAGCCTTGAGCGGCTCCATGCCGCCGCCTTCGGCCGCCGGGGTCGCCATGTGCAGCCCGCCCTGCATGCGTACTTTCGGCGCCATCTTTGATTCGACAACCTTCATGCGGCGCGGATACGGCTGCTGGGCGAAGTACTCCGCCGCGGCCTTGACCTCTTCGGGCGTGGTCAGCTTGGCAAAGCCGATCATGGTGTTCGTGTTGGCCTTGCGCGGATCGGCGCTGACTCGCAGCCCGTTCTTGAAGTCTTCCATCTGCTGTATGAAATAGACGGGGTGCAGGCTGCTGATCGGAGCGTTCTCGGGTCGCCCGGATCCGTCCGGCAGGTGGCAGAGAGTGCATTGACGCACGCCCTGCTTGCCGAATCGGGCGATGTCGGGCACGGTCCCGTGACGATCCTCGGGATACCAGTCCATGGTCTCCTTCTGGGCCCGGAGCTGGCCGCGCGTGAACGTCTTCTCGGTTCCGGGAATCCGCACGACCGCGCTGTCGTCGGCCGGCAGCGCCGTCGGCGGCGGCTGCGGCGCACCGGGCACCGGCGGCGTGTACGCCCAGTCGGGCAGGCCGGCCGGAACGGGGCCGGTTGGCGCCGCAGGCGCCGCCTGCTGCGCGGCGACGGATACCCCGAGGACCAGCACTGCGATCGCGAACAAAGCACTGAGCGTCCTGCTCATGTCGATCTCCTTTACGCTGCCAACTACCGACTACAGACCACTAACTAGTTTGTGCTCAGGTTCACCGGCCGATAGGTCTTGGTGAAGTTGTTCCGTGTGTTCGTCACCGTGAGCGTGCCGTCCTGTTGTGCGCTCAGCTTGAACCAGTAGGCCTTGCCGTTGTGGACGGGCGCGGGCGGCGCCTGCTGTCCTTGCGGGGGCGCCGTCCAGGCGCCGATCGGCATCACGTCGGGCTGCTGGTCGATGCCGTTGGCGATGAACATGCCCGGCACGGTGTATTCCTGGCCGCTCAGCAGCGAGAAGTGCATCTGCCAGACGTCCTCGAGCCCGGGCGAACTCATCAGGATGCGCATCGCTTCGGGCTGTCCACCTTTCCGCGTGCCGTTGTTGATGATCTCCACGCGCGGCCGCAGTGCGTGCACCATGACCTCGGAGTTCGAAATCGACTGGCCGTGGTGACCGACGATGAGCAGGTCGGCGGTGCCGAGACGGTTGGAGGGGCACATCAGCTCGCCTTCCTTGTTCCACGTCAGATCGCCCGGGTGGACCACGCGGAACTTGCCGAACGTAATCAGGCTGCCGACCGACTGCGCGTTCTCGGTGGGGTCGGGATCCTGCGGCTTGAACGCCGCGCAGAACGGATTCCGCCCGCCGCCGCCCGGCAGGGACGACTGAATGACCTGACCGCCCGAGGCGAAGATGCGCCAGTCGAGCCCCTTGACCGCGATGCGGTCGCCCGGCTTCACGATGGTCCGCTTCGCCTGGGCCGTGAGCGCCGGATAAATCGTGTCGAGGAACTCGGTGGCCGCCGGCTGCGGCTGCACGGTGGGGCCGTGGTCGTAGTACGCCTTGATCGGAATCAGCTTGGCCAGATCGGCGAGGCCGCCGAAGTGGTCGCCGTGCCAGTGGGTCGTGATGTAGTGATCGATCTGCGTGAGGCCGGCATCCCGGGTGGCATCGAAGATACGTGCCGCGTCGCGTGCGGCCTGCGGGCCGCCGTTGCCGGCGTCGATGAGCACCGATTCACCCGACGGCGGGACGAAGAGCGTCGCGTTGCCGCCCTCGACGTCGACGACATAGATGTCGAGCGTGCGGCGCGCCTGCGCGGACAACAGGGCAGTGCCGACAATCAGACCGGCGATCGCGATGACAAGTCGTGCGCGCATGGATCTCTCCTCGTTCAAAAGGCGTCAGTAACGCGAAAGCCTACCACTGCCGAAATCAAGGCACAAGGCACAAGGCAGAAGGCACAAAGCGCTCAAGGCTGGGTCGGGGCCGGGCCCTGGCCCCGCCCGCGGCCTCCTCCGCCGGCGCCGCGTCCCATCGTGGCCGGTGGCAGTTTGTTCGAATAGATCTCGCGGTACCGCACCTCTTTGCCTTCGGCGTCCAGGAATCGAAGCCCCTGAGTGAAGAGCCCCGGTTCCGGCGCGCTCGGCGGCACGGTGCCGTCGACAATGTACAGCCTGTTTTCGTGCAGATAGAGGCTGGCGTACGTGACGGTCTGGTCCGGGTTCGTCAGATGCAGCTGGTGGCCTGAGACCAGATCGATATAGTGCCACGCGTCGTAGGTCACCTTTGCACCCGGCCGCTGCCGGTACAGCGTGGTCGCCGCATACTGGATGGACGCCATGATGTCGATCTGCCAGTAGATGGCCTGCTGAAACGAGGGCGGGTGATTCAGGGCGAACCATTTCTTCTCGGCGTCGGTGTAATCGATGACCGTCACCGAATAGCGCTCCTGGCCTTTCAGCGCCGTATAGACGCGCCCCGAAAACGTCATGCCGTACTCCGACGGCCAGGTGATCGTCTGGACGCGCGGCTCGGCCGGAAAATTCACGCCGAATCGATCGTCCGTGTTCACGTAATCGATCCACTCCTGCGCAACGGCGGGTGTGGCCAGACAGAAGATGAGTGCCGCGGGTACCAGCTGCAACAGCCGCATAAATGAAGGCCTCCAGGTCGATCGTCATTGTCGGTGGCGGCGCCGGGGCCGTCAAGGCGCCGGGGCGTATAATCCGTCGCGTGCGTCTGCGGAGCGTCGCGGTCGTTGTCGGCCTGACGGTGCTGTGGTTCGCCTCCGCCTTGGTGGCCGCGGCGCAGCAGCCGGGGCTGCCCGACCTCGAGCGACAGGTGCGGAGCCGCGAGCAGGCGTTCGCCAAGACCTTGGCGGATCGCGACCTGCGGGCGTTCACCGCGTTTCTCTCGCCCGAAGCGGTATTTGTCGGTGCCAGCGGCGTGTCTCGCGGCCCGGCGGAAGTCACCGGCGCTTGGAAGCGCTTCTTCGACGGGACGCAGGCGCCGTTTTCGTGGAGACCCGAGACGGTGCAGGTGCTCGCATCGGGCACGCTGGCGCTGTCGAGCGGTCCCGTTTTCAACCCTCAGGGCCAGCGGGTGGGCACGTTCAATTCCACGTGGCGCCGCGACCCGGACGGGGTGTGGCGCATCATCTTCGACAACGGCTGCCCGTAGGCCGGGCTCACAGGCCGGGCTCACAGGGACGATCGTGAGTAGCCGGACTCGGGCTAGTTGCTCTTCACCGCCGTCCAGGCGGTGGCCGGTCCGCCGGCGCGCGCGGCGCCGTCGATGCGATTCCCGCTGACGCGGCCGGTGTATTCGGTGGTCCCCGCGAGGAACCGGATCTGGTCGCCGCGAAGCCGGCCGTCCCTGATGGGCGTGCCGTCGAGCGCGCCGCTGACCGTCTGGAACTGCTGGTCGAGCAGGAGGTCGCTGTCCCCGGCGCGCCATCGTCCGCCGACCCTGGCCGGCACGATCCAGAGGAGCGCCGTGCACCAGGCGCTGCAGCCGCTCTCGATGGTGACGGTCTCGTCGGGCGTCCATCCCTCGATGCCGAAGGTGTTCGACACGATGCGGCTGCCCGGCGTCAGGTTGAAGAACTTCTCGCGCAACTGGAGCATGTTGCTGGGCAGCAGGAACAGCGCCATCACCGACGCCTTCGAGATGTCGGCCTCGTACATGTCGCCTTCGACAAACGTGGCGCGGTCGGAGACGCCGGCCGCAGCGGCGTTCCTGGTCGACAGCTCCACCATCTTCGGGTTGAACTCGACGCCCATCGCGCGGGCGCCGCGCCTGGCCGCCGCGATCACGTTGCGGCCGTCGCCCGAACCGAGATCGATGACGATATCCTGCGGCGTCACCTTGGCCAGGTCGAGCATCCGTTCCACGAGCTCGGGCGGCGTCGGCACCCAGACGACGTCCTTGCCGGCCTGGCCGACCTGCGGGACGAAGGCCTCCTGCTGGGCGAAGGCCGGTGCGGCGACAACCAGTACACAGCACGCCAGCGCCACACCACGGATCCAGACGGTCATCAGTGTCTCCTCGAAAGTGGGATTATCGCCGAAACCGGCCGCGGCGCGACGGGGGCCGCACCGAAAAGCCTCATACTATGGGGGCCTATGCAGCGTCTGATACTACTTTCCGCGGCGGTGATGAGCATGTCTGTGCTGATGGCGGGACAGGAGCGCGATCGCGCGAGGGTCGACGAGCAATACACGTGGAAGCTCGCCGACATCTATCCGGACGTCGCCGCGTGGCGGGCGGCGAAGGCGCGGGTGGCCACCGAGATCCCGCGCGTCCGCTCGTTCGCGGGGACGCTCGGGTCGTCGGCCCGGACGCTCGCCGACGCCCTCGAGACGATGACGCGGCTCGACAAGGAGCTGTCGCGTCTGTATGTCTATGCCAGCATGCTGGCCGATCAGGACACGCGCGTGAGCGAGCCGCAGGGCATGCAGCAGGAGATGCAGCAGCTCTACGCTGAATTCAGCGCGCAGGCGTCGTACATCCAGCCCGAGATCCTGCGGGCCGGAAGCGCCAGGGTGGAGCAGTTCCTGGCGGCGGAACCGCGCCTCACGGTCTACACCTTCTTCCTGCGGGACATCGTGCGGCGCGCGGCGCACACGCTGAGCGATGCGGAGGAGAAGCTGCTGGCTGACGCGCAGCCGCTGGCCGCGTCGGCGTCGAACATTTACGGCATCCTCGCGAACGCCGACTTCCCGTACCCGACCGTCACGCTGAGCGACGGGCGCATGGCGAAGGTCGACCAGGCCGGCTACGCGGAGCTGCGCACGCTGCCGAACCGGGACGATCGCCGGACGGCGATGGCGGCGTTCTTCGGGGCGCTCGGCGGTTTCGGCCGGACCTTCGGCACGACGATGAACTCGAACGTCCAGAAAGCGCTCTTCTACGCGAGGGCGCGGAAGTACGGCTCGACGCTCGAGTCGTCGCTGGACCGTCCGAACATCCCGGTGTCGGTGTACACGCACCTGGTCGACGGGGTGAACCGGAATCTGCCGACGTTCCATCGCTACCTGCGCCTGCGCAAGCGGATGATGGGCGTGTCCGACGACCTGCACTATTCCGACCTGTACGCGCCGCTCGTGGCGTCGGTGAACCTGCGCTACACGCCGGAGGAGGCGCAGCAGCTCGTGCTGCGCGCCAGCGCGCCGCTCGGGAGCGACTACGTCACCGTGCTGCGCCGCGCGTTCGGCGAGCGCTGGCTCGACTGGTATCCGGCGGAGGGGAAGCGCTCCGGCGCGTACTCGAACGGCGGCGCCTACGACGTGCACCCCTACATGCTGTTGAACTACCTCGGGCAGTACAACGACGTGAGCACGCTGGCGCACGAGCTGGGCCACACGATGCACAGCTATTACTCGAACAAGGCGCAGGCGTACCCGCTGGCCGACTACCCGACGTTTGTCGCCGAGGTGGCCTCAACCTTCAACGAGGCGCTGCTCATCGACTACATGCTGAAGCAGGTAAAGGACGAGCCGACGCGGCTGTCGCTGCTCGGCAACTACCTCGAGAACATCAAGGCGACGGTCTTCCGGCAGACGCAGTTCGCCGAGTTCGAGCTGCGGATGCACGAGATGGGGCTGAGAAACGAGCCGATCACGGGTGAGGCGCTCGCGAAGCTGTACCTCGACATCACGAAGCGCTATTACGGGCACGACGAGCACGTCGTCATCGTGGACGACTACGTGGCCCACGAGTGGAGCTACATCCCGCACTTCTACAGCGACTTCTACGTGTTCCAGTACGCCACGTCGTTTACGGCAGCCGAAATGCTCGCCAGCCGGGTGCTGGCCGGCGATCCGGCGGCGACGAAGCGGTACCTGACGTTCATCAGCTCAGGCGGCTCCCGCTATCCGATCGATCTGCTCAAGGACGCCGGCGTCGACATGACGACCGACGAACCGCTCACCGTCACCGTCCGGACGATGAACCGGGTGATGGACGAAATCGAAGGAATCCTGGCGAAGCGCTAGCCGACTCGCTACCGTGCCGGACGGGGTTCGGACGAGGGCGGCACGATGCTCTTGATGCGCATCGTCGTGATGAGGTTCCCGTAGATTTCGTTGTTGTGGACGACGTTCAGCATGAGCAGGGCCATCCGCGTGTTGCGGACGACGCGGCCGCTCTCCTGCTGAATTTCGACGACCTGCGCACCGTTCTCGTCGTTCAGCCCGGCGTAGACCGGATCGCAGTGGGCGAACGAGTCGGCGAGCACCTTCAGGATGTCCGCCTTTGCCTTCAGCGTCGCCTCGAAGTTGATCCCGGCGTTGGGATTCTTCTCGCCCTTTGCCTGCGAGCACCAGAGGAAGTTGTAGTTGGCCACGTGCGCCAGGTGCTGGCCGAACGTGCGGACTTCTTCCTGCGGGCCGGGACGCAGGCCGTAGAGATCCTCCGGCACCTTGTCCGCCGATCGGGTGATGTTGTTCTTGTTGCCGTTGTACATGTTGCGCAGGAACGCGGAGGTGGTCGGTGGCGCCTGCGGCGCCTGCTGCGCGAACGCGGGGACGAGGAGCGCGGTGCTGATGAGAGCGGTCGTGAACAGTGTCTTCATACGTAGCGGGATTATAGCGTTACAGAATCCGTTTGCCCAGTGCCGACAGCGCGAGCTCGGCCGCGAATTCCGCGGTGGCGTTGCGGAGGTCGAGCGTCGGGTTGACTTCGACGAGGTCGAGGGCGACCAGACGGCGGGAGTCGGCGACGAGTTCCATGACCATGTGGGCCTCGCGGTAGTCGAGGCCGCCCTTGACGGGGGTGCCGACGCCCGGCGCGATCGACGGATCGCAGACGTCCATGTCGAGCGAGACGTGAATGCCGCCGGTGCCCTCCGAGGCTACGGCAATGGCCCGTTCGGCAACCGTGGCGATGCCGTCGCGATCGATGTCTTTCATCGTGAAGACGTGGACGCCGGAGCCCCGGAGCTGCGCCTTCTCTTCCTCGTCCAGATTCCGAATGCCGAGCAGCACGGTATGCTGCGGCTGGACCGCCGGGGAGAATCCGATTGACGAGAGTTCGGCCGGCTCGTTGCCGAGCAGGGCAGCCAGCGGCATGCCGTGGACGTTGCCGCTCGTCGTGGTGGCCGGCGTGTTCATGTCGCCGTGCGCGTCGATCCAGATCAGGCCGAGCGGCAGCGACGCCGAGCGCTGCACCCATCCGGCGCTGGCCGCGACCGAGCCGGCCGCCAGACTGTGGTCGCCGCCAAGCACGAGCGGCAGGGCCCCGGCGTCGAGCGACTTGAGCGCGAGGTCGTGCAGCTTCTGGCAAACCCGGGCGATCTCACGGATGTATTTCTTGCGCTTGTCCGCCGGACGCTGCGTTTCGGGAATCGGCGCCGCGAGGTCGCCCCGATCGACGACCGTACGGCCGAGGGCGGCAATCTGATCGCCGATCCCCGCGATCCGCAGCGCTGACGGCCCCATGTCGACGCCGCGGCGGCCGGCGCCGAGATCCAAGGGCACGCCGATGATGTGGACGGGCTTCATCGCTGCCCACTGCCCACTGCCCGCTGCCCTCTGCCCACTACCGCACCCTGTACGACACCGACATGCCCTCGTGCGAGGGCGACACGATGGTCGTGAAGAGCGCGGGATGGGCGAGCACCGTCTGCAGGAACGGCTCCATCTCGTTCTTCTTGTTCACCACGTTGTGCGCCACGAACACGCCGCCGGGCGCCAGGCGCGGAAACACGAGGTCGAAGAACTTCTTGTAGTCGGACTTCCAGGCGTCGAGGAAGACGAAGTCGAAGGTTCCCGGCAGGCGTGGAATTTCCACGAAGGCGTCGCCCCGCACGACGCGGACCACGTCGCCGAGGCCGGCGTTCCGGACGTTGGCGGCGGCGGCGGCGGCCCGTTGCGCGTCGTATTCGATGGCGACCACGCGCCCGCCGGTCTCGCGCGCGCCGAGGCCGAGCCAGATGCCGCTGTAGCCGCTCGCCGCGCCGACCTCGAGCACCGACTTCGCTCCCCGCGCCGCCACGAGCACGCGCAGGAAGCGGCCGTCCTCCTCGGAGACGGCGAGCAGCCCGGCGTCGGCCGCCCTGATGCCCCGCAGCACGTTCGCAATCTGCGGGGTGAGCGCGCCGGAGGGCGAGGCGCTCTGCGCCATCGGCGCGGCCGCGGAAAGACAGAGCAGGGCGGAACACGCGAACCGGCGCATGCCCGGATTCTACGCTACGCCCATGGCGACGGCGCCTGTCGGGCCGCGGCGGCGAGGTAGGCGTCGGCGCCGGCGGCTGTCGCCCGCCCGTCGGCGATGCAGTCGGGAATGCCGATCGCACGGAAGCCGCTGCCGGTGAGGAAGAGGCCCGGGGTTGCGGTCAGCCGCTCGTCGATGGCCGCAACGCGCTCGAGATGACCGACGTCGTACTGGGGACTCTGGAGGGGCCACCGGAACAGCCGCGTGACGAGCGGCGGACCCGTGATGTCGAGCACCTCCTCGAGCGACTCGCGTGCCGAGGCGGTCAGGTCGTCGTCTGTCCGGTCGAGCCCGCGCGGGTCGCGGCCGCCGCCGAGAAACGCGCGGAGCAGCGCGCAGCCCTCCGGCGCGCGTCCCGGCCACTTGGAGCTGACCCACGTCGCGGCGAGCAGCGGACTGTCCTCGAGACGCGGCACGACGAAGCCGGAGCCGCGCATCGGATGCCCGATCTGGTCGCGACGGTAGCCGAAGGCCACCGTGGCCGTCGACGCGTAGGGGATGCCGTCGCAGAGCGCCGCGAGCGCCGTGTCCAGGCTGCGCAGCAGGCGGGCGGCCGCGTAGGCGGGGATGGCGAGCATCACGGCGCGGGCGTCGAACCGCCCTGCGTCGGACTCCACCGCATACGCCGCGCCGCCGCGGCGCAGACCGGTGACGCGCGCCGAGCAGACCGCCGAGCCCGGTTCGAGCGCGGCCGCAAGCGCCTCGACGAGCTCGCCGACGCCGCCAGGCAGCGACACAAACGCTCCCTGCGGCGAGGGGCGCAGGCGCAGCGCACGCATCGAGCGGATCACGCTGCCGCTGCGCCGCTCGGCTTCGAGCAGTCGGGGAAAGAGCGCGCGCATCGAGAGGCGCTCGGCGTCGCCGGCGTGAATGCCGGCCAGCAGCGGCTCGGCCAGGTAGTCGGCCGCCTCGGAGCCAAAGCGGCGCCGCACGAACGAGGCAATCGACTCGTCCTCGCCGCCCGGGCCGCCCCTGGGGATCGCCACCTCGCATGCCATCCGCAGCCGGCCGGCCCATGTGAAGAGCGACGAGCGCGCCAGCGCGGCGGCGCTCAGTGGAAAACCGAGAAACGATCCGGGGGCGATCGGATGCAGGCGACGATCGCGCATCACGTACGCGGTGCGCGGCTCGAGCGTCGGGATCAGCCGATCGGCGATGCCCAGCTCGCGGCAGAGGGCGACGGCGGCCGGCTTCTGCACGAGCAGCGCGTCAGGCCCGCCGTCGATGGTCCAGCCGTCGAACCGCTCGGTGCGGATCACGCCACCGAGGCGGCCGCTCGCTTCGAGCACCCGCACGCGGCGCCCCAGCCGCTGCAGCTGGTAGGCCGCCGCCAGGCCGGCGATGCCGCCGCCCACGACGAGAACATCCAGTTCCGGATTCGGGATCCCGGAGGTCATCCCCTTCGCCGCGAGGCGCTGTGCACGTACTGCGCGAGCATCTGGACGTGTTCGACGGGTGTTGAGGGCAGGATGCCGTGCCCGAGATTAAAGATGTGCCCGGGGCGGCCGGCGACGGCATCGAGGATGGCGTCGGTCTGGCCGAACATGCGCGGCATCGGTCCGAGCAGCAGCGTCGGATCGAGGTTGCCCTGGACGGCGCGATCGTCCCCGATCCGCTCCCAGGCGACGTCGATCGGGATGCGCCAGTCGACGCCGATGACGTCGCCGCCGGCCTCGGTCAGCTCGCCAAGCATCGCCGCCGTGCCCGTGCCGAAATGGATGGTCGGTACCCGCCGTCCGATTCGCTCGAAGATGCCGCGGGTGTGCGGCAGCGCGAATTCGCGGTAATCAGCAGGGCTGAGCATGCCGACCCATGAGTCGAACAGCTGCACGGCGTCCACGCCGGCATCGATTTGCGCGGTCAGATAGGCGGCGGCCATCGTCGCGAGGCGCTCGCACAGCCGATGCCAGGCGTCCGGATGCCCGTACATGAGCGCCTTGGTGCGCGCAAAGCTCGCCGAGTGGCCGCCCTCGATCGCGTACGACGCGAGGGTGAACGGGGCGCCGGCGAAGCCGATGAGCGGCACGCGCCCCTGCAGCTCGCGCTGAATCATCCCGATGGCCTCGAGCACCGGCGAGAGCGCGACCTGCGGCTCGAACGTCTTCAGCCTGTCGATGTCGGAGGGCGAGGTAATGGGCCGCTCGAGTTGCGGGCCTTCGCCCTTGATGAAATCAAACGGCAGGCCCATGGGCTCCAGCGGGAGCAGCAGATCGGAGAAGAGGATGGCCGCATCCACCTCGATGCGGCGGACCGGCTGCAGCGTCACTTCGGTCGCCAGCTCGGGCGTGCGGCAGATGTCGAGCAGGGAATGACGCTCGCGGAGCGCGCGGTACTCAGCCATGTAGCGGCCCGCCTGCCGCATGAACCAGACGGGCGTGGCATCGACTGGCTCACGCCGGCACGCCTTCAGGAACCGGGCCGTCGGCAAGGGTGCTCAGTCCCGGACGGGGCTGCCGAGCAGGTCGCGCGCCAGCGTGACCAGCTCTTCGAGCCAGAGCGGCTTGTAGCGCAGCTCGGCGCCGAGCGACTGAATCTCGGCGGCCTGCGCCTCGTCGAGGTAGTAGTCGCCCGTGACAATCGCGACCGGCGTGCGGATGAGGCCGGGAATCGTCCGGATGGCGCGCAGAAACTGCAGGCCGCTCGTCAGCGGCATCCGCAGGTCGAGAATGACCGCATGCGGCCGATGAGCCTGGGCCAGGCTCAGGCCTTCGTCGGCCGACAGGGCAGCCCAGACTTCGTATCCCTCGAGGCGAAGCATCCGCGAAAACGTATCCGTCACGCTCACGTCGTCATCGACAATGAGCACGCGGGCGACCGTGGCGCTGCCTCCGGAGGACACGACGGTATTCTCTCATGCTATATTCACCCGGTTTGCGCGTGTCCCGGAGGTCTCGTTGAGTCCAATCCTCTTGCGGCCTGTCCGCGAGCAGCTCGAGCACGACCGGGTGATCCGTCTGCTCCAGGTGAAATATAAGCGAAAATTTGAGGTCGCCATCAATCCTGGCAACCAGCAGGTGGCGCCCGTTACGGTGGGGCAATCACCCTGGTTTCCGGATCTTGTGCTCCAGGCTCAGGAGCGGGGACGTAAAGTGCTCGGCGTGGTCGAGGTGGAAACCGCTGAATCGGTGAACAAGGTGGAGGCGCTGGCGCAGTGGGCGACGTTCTCGCGCCTGCGCGCCGCCTTTCACCTCTATGTGCCAGCCTCGATGATGGACGTGGCGCGGCAGTTGTGCGCAGAACTGCAGATTCCCGTCACTGAAGTCTGGGCGTACTCCGCGATGGGCGATCAGATGCGCTTCACGCTCGTGCAGCGGGCGTCACGCGCGGCGGAGGAAAGGGCGCCGGCGTCGGCGCGGGCGGCTGGGGCGACTCGCCGCGCTGCCGGGGGGCGCACGCGGCCCAGGCCGCCGGCGCGCGCGCGACGCAAGACTGCCAAGACCAGTCCCGCCAGGAAGACGACGTCGAGGGCGCCGAGGAAACGGAAATAGGACATCGTTGCTGCCGTTCCTGCGAGTGATCCGCGACAAGCGCGGATATGAAACGACCTACCTGATGCACTCCTACCGCGAAGGGAGCAGGCAGCGCTCGCGGATCCTGTACGTGTTTCGGACGCCCGGCGGTGTGCGTGTCGGGCGCGAGTCGCTCGAGCCCGACACACAGCGCCAGATCGAGTCGTACCATCCCGGCATCGCGTTCGACTGGAAAGCGGTGTTCGCCAACCGGCAGGTCATCGACCCGGCTCCGGAGCCGCGGCGTCCGCGCAGGCAGAGGCAGCCTGAGGAGGAGTCGGCGGCGGCCCCGTCGGCGCCCGCGGCGCCCGAGCCGCCCGAGGCGCGGCCGGCGATCCCGTCGGCGCTGCAGGGCGCGACCCCCGACGAGCAGATGGCGTTTCTCACGCACTGGTATCCGGTCGTGCGCGACCGGATACCAGTGCGCATGGCGGATCCGGCGCGGCGGGAAGCGCTCGGGGCCCTGGCCGAGCGCCTCAATCCGGCTGCGTGGACCGACGCCAACGAAATTGCCGAGGGGCTCGTCAGGGCGGCTGAAGCGCTCGACCGGCTGTCGCGCGTGCTGTCGCGCCGGCGCCGGCGCCGGCGCCCGAGTCCGCCCCCGGCCGGGCCGCCGCCGGACGGCCCGCCGCCGACCGAGACGTGATGGGTTGGCTGGCGCCGATCGTACTGAAGCTCGCGGAACTGGGGCCGTGGGCGCCAGTGCTGTTCGGCCTGCTGTATATCGCGGCGGCGCTGACGCTTGCCCCTGCGTTCTTTCTGACCGTCTCGGCCGGGGCGGTCTTCGGCGTGTGGCGCGGCACGCTCATCGTCTTCATTGCGGCGTCACTCGGCGCGTCGGCCGTCTACGCGATCGGCGCGCGCCTCGCACGTCTGCGCTGGATGCGGTGGCTGATGGGCGATTCACGGGTGGCGGCAGTGCGGTCGGCTATCGCCGGTGAAAGCGTCTGGGTCATGTTCCTGCTGCGGCTGTCGCCGCTCGTGCCGTACACCGTCCTGAACTACGCGCTCGCGTTGAGCGGCGTCCGTTACACGGACTATGCGGTCGCGCTCGTCGGCATGATTCCGGCCATTGTGATGTACACCTACTACGGCAAGGTGGTCGGAGACGTAGCCGCCCTGGCGGCCGGCGTGTCGCCGCCTCGCGGACCCGAGTATTACGCGCTGCTCGGAGTCGGTCTGATTGCGATCATCATCTCGACGACAATGATCTCGCGCGCTGCGCGCCGGGCGACTGAGCGGCAGCCGCCGAATCCATAATCCATTCGACGCGCTCGCCCGACTGCCGCAGCAGCTGCACGGGCCACGCACCTACGTCGGTGGCGAGATCGAACGCCGCGTGCACGGCGTGCGCTTTGTGGCTCCCGGCGACGAGGACGATGAGGACCCGGGCGTCGAGGAGCGCCCGCGGTGTCAGCGTGATTCGCCACGCGCCGAGATGCTCCGGATGGACGGCGGCGACACGCTCGTCGGGCGGCGGGACCGCGAGCAGCGGGCTGCCGGGGAAGAGCGACGCGATGTGCGCGTCCTCGCCGAGGCCGAGGAGTTCGAGATCGAAGGTGGTCTCGTGTCGCCCGAGGGCCGCACAGGCCCGGTGCAGCGCAAGGTCGCAGTCGCGCGCGGCGGCCGCGGCGTCGGGCAGCTCGCCTCGCATGCGATGAATCTGATCGGCTCTTACCGGGACCCGCGACAGGAGCGCGCGCGAGGCCATCCCATAGTTACTGTCTGCATGATCGGGGGGCACGTGGCGCTCGTCGCCCCAGAAGACGTGCACGCGGCGCCAGTCGACCCGCGCCCGCCAGGGTCGATCGTCATCGGCGAGCAACTCGTAGACCCGCTGCGGCGTCGGACCGCCGGTGAGGCACACGACAGCCTCGCCGCGGGCGGCGATGGCGGCCTCGATGCAGGAGGCGATACGCGCGGCCCCGGCGTCGGCGACGGCCTCGGGGTCGTCGAGAATGGTGACGATCACGTACGCGCGAAGCGGCGCTCAATCGCCAGAATCTTGTCGAGGCGGCGGCGGTGGCGCTCCTCACCGGAGAACGCCGCGCCGAGAAAGGCCGCCGCCAGATCGTGGGCGACGGCGGTCCCGATGACCCGCGCGCCGAGACAGAGGACGTTCATGTCGTCATGCTCGACCGCCTGCCGCGCGGTGTAACAGTCGTGACAGACCGCGGCGCGGACCCCCGGAAACTTGTTGGCCGCGATCGAGACGCCGGCGCCGCTGCCGCACACGATGATCCCGCGGTCGGCGCGCCGGTCGCGCAGAGCGGCGGCCACCGACTCGGCGCAGTCGGGGTAGTCGACGGCGGCCGTCGAGTGCGTCCCGAGATCGAGGACCTCGTGGCCGAGGGCGCGCAGGGCGGCGGCCAGGTCCCCCTTGAGCTCGTAACCGGCGTGATCGGCGGCCAGGGCGATACGCATGAGGCGTTATCTTAGCCTGCTATAATCCGCTTCATATGCGCAATCCCGCCAGATGGTTGGCCGCGGTGCCCTTCCTGCTCGCGTCGATGACGGGGGCGGCCGCGCCGCAGGGCGCGGCGGCGCCGGCGACGCAGCAGCCGACGTTCCGCGTCTCGGTCGATCTGGTGACGACCGACGTCATCGCCCGCGACGGGCAGGGGCAGTTCATTTCCGACCTCAAGAGCGACGAATTCGAGGTCTACGAAGACGGGGTCAAGCAGGAGATCGTGTCGCTGGTGCTGACGCACGGCGGGCGGGTCTTCAACGTGCAGGCGCCGCCGCCGGCCCCCGTGCAGGAGGGCATCATCCTGCCCGCCGCCCGGCCGACCAACGACGCCGCGGGCCGGGTGTTCCTGATTTTCATCGACGATCTGCACCTCGACTTCCGGCTCACGCCGCGGACGCGTGACCTGATGCAGAAGATGCTGCGCAACCTGGTTCACGAGGGCGACATGTTCGGCATCGTCTCGACCGGCACGTCGTCGATCTCCGAGCAGCTTACCTACGACCGGCAGGTGCTTGAGTCGTCGATCAAGAAGACGACGGGCAGCGGACTGCGCCCCGACGACCTGATCAAGACCTCGCAGGGCTCGCAGGGGCCCGCCGAGCTCCGGTACCGCGCCCACGTGGCGTTCTCGACGGCGTACCAGTTGATGCGGAACCTCGAGAACCTCCGCAACCGCCGGAAGGCGGTCATCTACATCAGCAGCGGCTACGACTTCAATCCGTTCGCCACCTCCCGCATGAAGTACGAGGCCGAGATGTTCGGCGATTCGACCGACAATCTCGACCCGTTCACGAATCAGCGGTATCAGGGGCAGCAGTTCGCCGAGGCCGACCTGGTGCGCGAGCTCGCGGAGCTGACCCGTGCCGCCAATCGTGCGAACGCGACGTTCTACACGATCGATCCGCAAGGGCTCGTCGCGGGCCCGGACCTCGATCAGGAAGTCGAGACCGCCGAGTGGCAGGACCACCTGCGCGAGACGCAGAACAGCCTGCGGGTGCTGGCGGAGCAGACCGGCGGCATCGCGGTCGTCAATCAGAACGATTTCGACAAGGCGCTCAAGCGCATCGACGCCGAGACGAGCGATTACTACGTGCTCGGCTACTACTCGAACAACCCCGACCCGCTCAAGCGCACGCGGCGCATCGAGGTGAAGACGGCGCGCGGCGGCGTGCAGGTCTGGTCGCGCACGTCGTACACGCTGCGTGCGACGCCGGCGCAGTAACACGCCCGTCGAGGAGGCTCAGGAGGGCGCGAAGGGCGCCGCCCGCGGCGCCCGCACGGTGGCTTCGAATTGCGGGCGGATCGTGTCGAACACGCGCATTACCTCCGAGACCGCACGCGGCAGCCGCCGCATCTTCGGGTAGAGCCAGCCGGTCTGCCGGTGCAGCGCATGGCCCGCGATGCGGCTGCAGAACAGCTGCCCGGTCCGAACGTCGGCGGCCGCCGCCTGCCATGGAACGATGCTGATGCCAAGGCCGCTGCGAACCATCGCCTTGATGATCTCGACGTTCTCGGTCTCCATCACGATTTCCGGCTCGATACGCTGGCGGGTGAAGAACGCTTCCACCAGGCGCCGCGTGATCGATCCGGCCTCGAACAGGATGAACGGCTGCCGCACGAGATCCGACGGCCGGATCTCGCCCTTCCTGGCGAGCGGGTGCGCCGGATAGGTGATGAGCAGCAGCTCCTCCTCCAGCACCGGCACCGACTCGAGGTCGGACGCCTCGACCGGCAGCGTGACCAGGCCGAGATCGGCCGCGCCCGACCGCAGCAGCGCAAGGGAACGCTCGCCGCTGCCCACCGTGACTTTCAGATCCAGATCGGGATGCGTGCGGCGCACCTGCGCCAGCAGCGACGGGAACACGTAGAGGCAGACCGTCATGCTGCCCACCAGCCGCATCGTGCCCCGCAGCGTTTCGCTCGTGTCGCTGATGAGGGCGATGGTGTCCTGCAGATCCTG
This sequence comes from Acidobacteriota bacterium, assembly GCA_016213695.1. GTDB lineage: Bacteria > Acidobacteriota > Vicinamibacteria > Vicinamibacterales > UBA2999 > DATCJA01. The sequence goes on from JACQZV010000156.1 coordinate 18,720, forward strand.
AAAAACCCGGTGGCTGAGCTGCAGCAGCGATTCGCCCGCGGGCGTGATCCGAATCCGGCGGCCGACGCGGTGGAACACCGCTTCACCGAGCTCGGCTTCGAGCAGCAGGACCTGGCGGCTGATCGCCGACTGGGAGACGTGGAGCTTCTCGCCCGCTGCGGTGAACGAGCCGGTGTCGGCGATGGCGCGGATGATTTCGAGCTGCCGCAGGTCCACGGCCCATGGTACATGCGCTCAGATCATGGACACAACAGTATTGATGATCCAGTCGTGTGCTTCAACCGGGCGCCAACAGCGCGCGGCGCGTGCGGGCGATCGCCTGATCCAGGTAGCGTCTGTCCATCTCGATACCGATGAAGCTGAGCCCCAGCTGCGCACAGGCCACCGCCGTGGAGCCGAGGCCGAGAAACGGATCGGCGACGGTCCGGATGCGGTCGAGCCCGTGGAGCCGCAGGCACATCTCCGGCAGCTTCGGCGGGAAGGTGGCCGGGTGCGGGCGGTCCTTCTCCCGGTCCTGGATCGTGTCGTACGGGATGAACCACGTGTTGCCGCGACAGCGGACACCTGAAGCGGCGGCCCGCCAGCGCCCGATGTTCGACGCGTCCTGATAGCGGACGCCGACCGCGCGGCGATCGAGCGGCGTGTCGCCGCCGGGCGTGAAGTGAAAGACGAACTCGTGGCAGTCGTGCAGGAAGCGGCGGCTGTTGATCGGCTTGTAATGGCCGACGGCGAGATCCTCGCGAAGACCCGCCCGGTTGCCAGCCAGCGCCTTTTCGATCGCAATCGACTTGACCCAGTGAATCGTGTTCTGCAGGCGCAGATGCGCCCGCACGGCCTGCGCCACGTCGAGCGCCGTCCAGGGGTCGGTGGGCTTGGCGCCCACGTTCAGGAACAGCGACCCGCCTGGCGCCAGCCGCGTGGCGGCGCGCCGGACCCATTCGGCCGTCCACGCCAGGTATTCCGCGCGCGGCATCGTGTCGTCATAGCTGCGGTACCGCACGCCCAGGTTGTACGGCGGGGAGGTCACGATGACGTCGATGGAGCCCGGGGCGAGCCGGTCGAGTACCTCCAGGCAGTCGCCGAGGTAAAACCGGAACCTGGCGCGATGCGAACGGATCGAAGCGTGGAGCTGGAGTGCGCGGGGCACGAAAGCGATTGTACCGCGTGGGTACAAGGCTTTCGGCGGTCAGAACGCTTTGGCGGCGAACGGTACGGCAGGTGTGGCGACGCGATCCTGTGCGATGGTGTGGTTGCGGCGGTGGCCGTGCAACTCGCAGCCGGAACCCTTCTCCTCCACGTAGCTGACCTCGCGGCTCGTCGCCACTTCGCGATAGCGACCGATGACGCATCCGCACACCAGCGTCCGAAAACCAAGCAGCCGCACGAGACTCATGTTTCCGTCCTCCACTTGGCATCTACGCAAGTTCTGTACCGCTGAAACGACCGTGCTGTGGCGCGCAGCCGTTCAAGGCGCGATCGACTGAAATAACGCTGTATTCAGGCCAATCGAACGCGAGCGTGCCGTGCGGCCGACGCTGCGCGCTGTGGCGTGCGCGCGACGCCAGGTGTTGCGCTACCGGCGCAGTGGATCATCTTTCAACCGATTGGATGTCTTGAATGTTAGAGTTCTCGGCCTGTGAGCCGCCCGCACGTGTTCCTGCCGCTCACGCTGGTCCTTGCCGGCGTCGCCGTCGGCGCCCAGACCAACGACGACGTCGGCGCGCGGTTATTGCGCGACGCCGACGTACGCGCCGCGCTCGATGCCGCGCAGGCAGAGGAGAGCCGCACCATCGACGATCAGGTGCGGCTCTGCGAAATTCCGGCGCCGCCGTTCAAGGAGGGGGCGCGGGCACAGGCGTTCGCGGACGCGCTTCGGGCCGCCGGGCTGAACGCCGTCCGGATCGACGGCCAGGGCAACGTGCTCGGCGAGCGTCCCGGCCGTGCGCCCCGCCCGCACGTCGTCTTCAGTGCGCACCTTGACACGATTTTTCCAGACGGTACCAACGTGATGGTAAGCCGGCAGGGGGTGGTCCTGCGCGGCCCCGGCATTGGCGACGACTGCCGGGGCCTCGCCGTGGTCCTTGCGGTCGCCCGTGCGCTGAATCGCGCCGGCGTCCAGACGCCGGGCACGATTACGTTCGCCGGCACCGTCGGGGAGGAAGGCCTCGGCGATCTGCGGGGCGTCAAGGCGCTGTTCGGCGACACGCTGAAGGGGCAGATCGATCGCTTCGTCTCGGTCGACGGCACCGGATACGGGATCACCCACGTCGCGGTCGGCAGCCTTCGCTACCGCGTGACGTTCTCGGGGCCCGGCGGCCACAGCTACGGCGCGTTCGGCACGGCCAATCCCGTTCACGCGCTCGGGCGCGCCATTGCCGCGTTCGCCGACGCGAGGCCGCCGTCTGATCCGAAAACAACGTTCAGCGTCGGGCGGATCGGGGGCGGCACGTCGGTCAACGCCATCGCGTCGGAAGCCTGGATGGAAGTGGACATGCGGTCGGTGAGTCAGGACGCGCTCCACGCGCTCGATACCCGGTTTCATGAGGCGGTCGAGCGGGCGCTCGCTGAGGAAAACGCCCGATGGGGCCAGCGAGGCCGCCTGACGGTGAGTACCACGCTCGTCGGCGACCGACCCGCAGGCGCCGTTGCGGCGACCTCTCCCATCGTGGAAGCCGCGGTGTCGGTGACGCGGGCGCTGGGGCTTCCCGTCGAGCTGACCGAAGGGTCGACCGACGCCAACCTGGCGATCAGCCTCAACATCCCGGCCATTACGATCGACGCGGGCGGCGCCGGCACCGGATCGCACACCCTCGAGGAGAGGTTTGATACGACCGATTCGTGGCGGGGAACGGCCCGCGCGCTGCTAGCCGCGATCGCGCTGGCGCAATAACAGCGCGCGGAAGCTTTCGAGCTCCACCGCGCGCTGACGGGCGGCTGCGACGCGGGCACGGGCCACACGCAACACGAACCCCGCGTGACACAGGCCGATGGCGGCGATTTCCCGCCAGGTGGGAGGCGGCTCCAGCGCCGTCAGCAGGTTCAGGACGGCGGCCCCAACAAACAGCAGGGAGAAGAGCGGGTCGACGCCGCCGCCGGGCAGCGCGGGGCCGACGGTCATGGCCGCCGTTTCCCATTGCGGGCCGTCCGGCGCCGCTTCGTAATACACCTGAAGGTACCGTCCAATCCGTTCCGCGCCGGCGTGCAGTGCGTGAATCGCCTCGAACCCGCCAACCAGGACGCCGAGCGAAAGCAGGCTGGCGAGTGGAAGCTGCCCGAGCAGCACGAGCAGAACGGCCAGACACGCCCAGACCGCGCAGGTGATCGGCGCAATCACCATCCGGGCAGTCCCCCGTGCCGCAATCGTACGGCGCAGCGCGGCGAACTCAGCCGAACGCAGCGTCGTGCCCTCCTGGGGCGTCGTGCCGGATACGCCTGCTGTCATGACCTCATCGCGTCCTCAACGCTTGGTGGCACCAGGATGCCTCGAAAGAGTACGCAGAGCGTAACTTTGGGACCCCCGGTTCTGTCAAAACCCCTTGCAGGTTACAGATTTCTTGCTACAATGCCGACACATTCCGTAACAGGCTGTCGCATAAAGGGTTGCTGGTGATCGATACACGGCTGAACCGAACCGTTCGACTGTGGCCTCTTTTCGGGCTCGTCCTGGGGAGCCTGGCGGCCGGTCCGGCTGTGGCGCAGACCGCGGCGCCCCGGGGCCCCAGCGAGCCCCAGCCCAGGCTCAGCCTGCCGGTTGCTGCGAGCGACGATCCGCTCTCGTCTGGCGCCTCCACCCTCCGCAAGGTCACGCATACCGTTCGCCGGGGCGAGACGCTGTCGGCCGTGGCACGGCGGTACGGCGCCAGCCTGGCGTCGGTCAAGGCGTGGAACGGGCTGCAGAGCAATGCGATCCAGGCGGGTACGCGGCTGACCGTGTATGTGCCCGCCTCCGCGTCCGCCCGCACCGCGTCTGCCCGCGCCACGTCCGCGCCGGCCTCGAGACGCCCAAGGTCGGCGCGCGCGCGCCGCGCGGCTGCGGCCGCCCTGGCGCTCCGCGAGGCGGAGGAGCCCCGGTTCAAGCTCGATGAGAACGGGGCAACCGTCCCGGATCTTCGCGCAGAGGCCGCCATCATCTACAGCCCCGAGACCGGCCAGGTGCTCTGGGAAGAGAACGCCCAGGATCAGCGATCGATTGCCAGCATCACCAAGATCATGACGGCGGCCGTGTTTCTCGAGGACCATCCCGACCTGACGCGGGAGATTGTCGTGCAGCGGCCGGACGTGCTCCGGGCATCCACCACCTACCTGCGGGCCGGGTACAAGGTCACCACGAACGACCTGCTGCACCTGCTGCTCATCGCTTCCGACAACGCGGCGGCGCGGGCGCTGGCGCGCGTCTCGTCGCTTGGTTCCGTGGAGTTCGTCGCGCGGATGAATGAAAAGGCCGCCGAACTCGGCCTCACCAACACGCATTACGCCGACCCGTCCGGCCTGCTGAACGACAACGTCTCGACGGCCTACGACATGGCGCGGCTGATCGCCTACGTCGCGAACGACGAGCGCATCGCCCCCATCATGCAGACGCAGTATTACAGCCTGCTCGCCGGCCGCCGCACGATCACCGTCCACAGCACGAACCAGCTCGTGATGAAGGGGGACGTGGATGTGCTCGGCGGCAAGACGGGTTTCATCCGCAGGGCCGGCTACTGCCTGGCGACGCTGCTGCGCCTGCCCCAGGGCGGGCCGCAGGTGGCGGTGGTCGTCCTCGGCGCCAGGTCGAATGCCGGCCGGTTCTGGGAAACGCGCCATCTGTTCAACTGGCTCGCCACGCGGGCCCAGGACGTGTTCGGCACGCCGGTTCAGGCGGCGTCGAACTGACTCAGCCTCCCGTATAGCCCCGTTGCATCGCCGCTGCGTCGAGCGGCAGCGTCGCCACGCCGTCGACGACCGGCATCACCGGGCGCGGCGCCCGCCGGCCGTCGTAGGCCTTGAGGTAGCGCCTGCACGCGTCGCATCCGTAGACGCGGTACCGCCCGTCCGGCGTGGCAAACGACGTGATTCGCGACCGGTCGCTGTTGCGGCAGTACGGACAGGTGAGCGGCTCGAACTTCCACCGCAGCCCGCACCGGCTGCAAATCAGATGGCGCTCCGCGTTCGGCGTGATGACCGCGAAGTCCGGCGCGCCGCCGCAGAGCGCGCACGTCGGGTGCTGCCAGTCGGCCAGCTCAGGACGCTGCTGCACGACTTCCGCGCAGCGCGAGAGAAACGGGCGCATGGCGAGCGCCACGACCTGGTCGGTGGCGGAGGCCTCGACGGGGGTGCGATACCAGTCGCCGACGACCGACAAGAGCGCCGCGTCGCGCCCGAGCGCCTCGACGGTCTGGAATTCCGCGTCCTCCAGCGCCCCGAAGCGGTGGAGTATGTCCGCCGTCTGACGGACGGCCAGCCGTAGTTCCGTCAGCTCGAGCGGGATATCCTCGAAGGACAGGAGCGGCCGGGCCTGCGCCTGGTGGTAGCGGAACAGCGTGTCGTTCACGTTGAGGGAGGGCAGGGGGATGCGGGCTTGAAGACGATGCTGCACCTCGAGCAGCTCGAGATGCATGTCGATCGCATCGGCGAGCGCAGGCTGCTGCTGCTTGAGCGCGCGAAGTTCGGCGGACTCGCGGGATTCGGCGCGGCCTGGTCTCGGGCGGGCGGGTCGATCGGCCAACGACGCTGATTCTATATCCATGAAGATTCTGATGATCGCGTCGGAGGCGGAGCCGTTTGCCAAGACCGGCGGTCTGGCCGACGTCGTGGGGGCGCTGCCGCGCGCCCTCGCGCGGCTCGGGCACGCGGTCGACGTGGTGATTCCGCGATACCGCGGGGTCACCGCGGGCGAGCGCGCCGGCCGTGTCGTCGTTCCGCTCGACGGCAGCCCGCGTGCGGCCGACATCTTCACCGTTCGGGATCGGGGTGTGCGCACGGTGTTCGTCGACCATCCGGGCTACTACGACCGCGAGCATCTCTACGGCACCGGCGGCGAGGATTACGCCGACAACCCCGCGCGTTTCACGCTGCTGGTGCGCGTCGCGCTCGAGTGGGCGGCGTCGACCGGCGACCGCTACGACGTCGTGCACGCCCACGACTGGCAGGCGGGTCTGGCCCCGGTGCTGCTCGACCGGGCGTTCAGGGGCTCGCCGGCGTTTGGCCGGACGGCGACCGTGCTGACGATTCATAACCTCGCCTATCAGGGCCTTGCCGATCGCGCCTGGCTGGGGCGCCTCGGTCTGGGCGCGGAGTTGATGCACGTCGACGCGCTCGAGTACTGGGGACGAATCAGCTTTCTCAAGGGCGGGATCGCGTTCAGCCGGGTGATTACGACAGTCAGTCCGCGGTACGCACAGGAAATCCAGACGCCGGAGTACGGGTTCGGTTTCGACGGCATCCTGAGGCATCGCGCGGCGGACCTGGTCGGCATCCTGAACGGGATCGATTACGATCAATGGGATCCGGCTCGCGATCCGCACCTCCCTGTGGCGTATGACGCCGAACACCTCGAGGCGAAGCACGCCCTCAAGCGTCTCGTCTGCGAGACGTTCGGCCTGGAGGCGCCCGAGCCCGCCGGCCGGCCGCTCGTCGCGATGATCTCGCGGCTCGTGGACCAGAAGGGCTTCGACCTGGTGACGCAGATTGCCGATGAGTTGCCCCGCCTGGATGCGTCGTTCGTGCTGCTCGGGACGGGAGAGCCGCGATACGAGGCCCTGTGGCGCGGCCTCGCGGCCCGGCATCCCGGCCGGATCGGCGCGCGAATCGGCTTTGACGAGGCGCTGGCCCATCGCATCGAGGGGGGCGCGGACCTGTTCCTGATGCCGTCGCGGTTCGAGCCCTGCGGCTTGAATCAGATGTACAGCCTGCGCTACGGGACGGTACCGGTGGTGCGGGCGACCGGCGGGCTGTACGACACGGTACAGAACGTCGATTCGGCGACGGGACGCGGGACCGGGTTCACCTTCGACGCCTACTCGGCCGACGCGCTGCTGGCGGCGCTGCGGCGGGCGCTTGAAACCTACCGGAACCGGCCGGCGTGGCGCCGGATTCAGGCGGCCGGGATGCGGCAGGATTTTTCGTGGGAGGCCTCGGCAAGGCAGTATGCGGCGGCCTACGAACGCGCGACAATAGGGACAGGGGACCTGCCCGGCGGACCCGGCGGACCAGAGAGAGAGCGAGATGGCATCCGATAAACTCAAGACACTCACCGACAGCAATTTCGATCAGGAAATCAGCAACGGCGTCGTGCTCGTGGACTTCTGGGCGGAATGGTGCGGCCCGTGCCGCCGCATATCACCGATCGTGGAAGAGCTCGCCGGGCTCTACGACGGCCGCGCCACCATGGCCAAGTTGAACGTGGACGAGAACCCGAACGTGCCGGGACGGTTCATGATTCGCGGCATTCCGACCCTGCTGCTGTTCAAGGACGGCCATCTGGCGGACACGCTGGTCGGCCTGGCGCCGAAAGAAGACATCGCCCGCATGATCGACAGGCACCTGTCGTAACCATGGCGGACCGAAGGGTCGTCATCATCGGGTCAGGCCCTGCCGGTCTGACGGCGGCGCTCTACACGGCGCGCGCCAGCCTCAACCCGCTTCTCATCGAGGGGCTCGACGCCGGCGGCCAGCTCATGCTGACGACGATGGTCGACAACTGGCCCGGCTACCGGGACGGCATCATGGGCCCCGACCTGATGGCCGAGCTGCGCGCCCAGGCCGAGCGGTTCGGCACCGACATGCTCACGGGCAACGTCGTGTCGGTGGATCTGCGCCGCCGGCCGTTCACCGTGACGCTGAGCGAACGGGCGCCCATCACGACCGATGCGCTGATCATCGCGACCGGCGCGTCGGCGCGGTGGCTCGAGATCGGGTCCGACCGCAAGCTGTCGGGCCACGGCGTGTCCACGTGCGCGACGTGCGACGGCTACTTCTTCCGCGGCAAGCCGATTGCCGTCGTGGGCGGCGGCGATTCGGCGATGGAAGAGGCGACCTACCTCACCCGGTTTGCGTCCAAGGTGACCGTGGTGCACCGGCGCGACAGCCTGCGCGCGTCGAAGATCATGCAGGACAAGGCGCTGGCGAACCCCAAGATCGAATTCATCTGGGATTCCGAGATCGCCGACATCCACGACGTCGGCAAGGGCGAGGTCACCGGTGTTGTCGTGCGCAACCTGAAGACGGGCCAGCTGCGCGAGGTGCCGCTCGACGGCGTGTTCATCGCGATCGGTCACACGCCGAACACCGGCCTGTTCACGGGTCAGATCGAACTCGACGCCAACGGCTACATCGTGACCCACGACGGCACGCGGACGAGCGTCCCGGGAGTGTTTGCCGCCGGCGACGTCCAGGACCACATCTACCGGCAGGCGGTGACAGCCGCCGGGTCGGGGTGCATGGCGGCGATCGACGTCGAGCGCTACCTGGACCAGGTGCCCCACCACCTCGGGGAAGCGCAGCAGATCACGGCCTGAGCCGATGGCCCCGGCGGTCCGGCAACTGCTTGCGATTCTCGACGCGGCCTATAACCGCAGATCGTGGCATGGGACCAACCTGCGCGGCTCGATTCGCGGCCTGTCGGCCCGCGACGCCGGGTGGAGGCCGTCGGCGGCACGGCACAGTATCCAGGAACTGGTCGTACACGCCGCGTACTGGAAGTACGCCGCACGGCGCCGCCTGACCGGCGCGCCCAGGGGATCGTTTCCCCTCGAGGGCTCGAACTGGTTTGCGCGCGAGGGGCCTGCCGGCGAGCGCGCCTGGCGCGCCGACGTCGCGTTGCTCGATGCGATGCACCGGGAGCTGCGCCGGGCGGTGGCGGCGCTGTCGCCGCGGGACTTTCGGCGCACCCCGCGAGGGAGCACGGTCACTTCCTTTGCCCTCGTGTCCGGCGTCGCGGCGCACGATCTCTACCACGCCGGCCAGATCCAGCTGCTGAAACGCCTGCGGCGCCGATAGCGTGAGGCCTGGCTACTGAATCCAGCCGCCGCCCACCACGAAGTCGGCGTCATAGAAGACGACGGCCTGTCCGGGTGTGATGGCCGGCTGCGGCTCGTCGAAGACGAGCTCGGCGCGGCCGTCCTCGAGCGCGCGCACGCGTCCGGGGGCGGCGCGATGGCGATGGCGGATCTGGGCGGCGACCGGCAGCCACGCCGCCGGCGCATCTCCGGCTATCCAGTTCACGCCTGAGGCCGTGAGCGTCGTCTGCTCCAGCGCGGGGCGCGGTCCGACGGTCACGGTGGCCGACTGCGGCTCGATGCGGAGCACGTAGAGCGGGGCGCCCGCCGACACGCCAAGACCCTTGCGCTGCCCGACGGTGAACCGGTGGACGCCGCCGTGGCGGCCGAGCACGCGTCCCTGCTGATCGACGATCGCCCCGTCGCGGACCACGGCAGGCTCCTGCCGGGCGACGAACGCGGCGTAGTCGCCGTCCGGGATGAAGCAGATCTCCTGGCTGTCGGGTTTTTCGGCGACCTGCAGCCCGATCCGCCGGGCCGCCGCGCGCACCGCCGGCTTGGTGAGGGCGCCGACCGGAAAGACGGCCCGCGCCAGCTGTTCCTGCGTCAGCGAAAACAGAAAATACGACTGGTCCTTGTCGGCGTCGGCGCCGCGCTTGAGCGCCCAGCGTCGGTCTCGCAGCTGTTCCACGCGGGCGTAATGCCCCGTGGCGACCTGCTCGGCGCCGAGCCCGAGCGCGCGGTCGAGCAGCGTTGAAAACTTCAGGTCGCTGTTGCAGTGCGCGCAGGGCAGGGGCGTGCGCCCCGCGGCGTACTCCCGGACGAAGTTCGAGATGACCGTGTCGTGGAACTGCCGCTCGAAGTTGAGGATGTAGTGAGGGATGCCGATCGCGGCCGCGACGCGGCGCGCGTCGAGCAGGTCGTCAAGCGTGCAGCACGTCCCGAAGGCCCGGTCGCCGCCGCCGGCCTGCCCCGGGCCTGTCGAGGGATAGAGCTGCATCGACAGACCGATGACGTCATGACCCTGCTCGGCGAGCAGGGCCGCGGCGACCGATGAATCGACGCCGCCCGACATGGCAACGACTACGCGCATGCGTGGCCGATCTCAGACTCGAACCGGGGCGCGCGTGAGGCTGCGCAGCTTCTCGACGATGGCCGGCAGCAGCGCGATGACGCGATCGACTTCGGCCTCGCTGTTGGCGCTGCCGAGGCTGAAGCGGATCGAATTCTGGGCCCGGTGCGGCGGAAAGCCCATCGCCTTCAGCACGTGCGAGGGCTCGAGCGTGCCCGACGAGCACGCCGAACCGGTCGACACGGCCACGCCTTCGAGATCGAGCGCAATCAGCAGCGATTCGGCCTCGACCCGGTCGAAGCTGATGTTGGTCGTGTTCGGCACGCGGGGCGTCCGGGCGCCGTTCACAGCGGTCCCGGGGACCGCGCGGAGAATGCCCGCTTCAAGCCGGTCGCGCAGCGCGCCGAGCCGTTCGGCGTCCTCGTCCATCTTCGCGGCAGCGAGCGCCGCGGCTGCGCCCATGCCGACGATGCCGGCGACGTTCTCGGTGCCCGCGCGGCGGTTGCGCTCGTGCTTGCCGCCGGTGAGGATCGGAAGCAGGCGGAGCCCGCGGCGGACCCAGAGCGCGCCGACGCCCTTGGGCCCGTAGAATTTGTGCGCCGAGATCGACAGAAGATCGACCTCGAGCGCCCGGACGCCGACCGGCAGCTTGCCGGCCGTCTGCACGGCGTCGGTGTGCAGCAGCGCGCCACGCTCGTGCGCCATTCGCGCGAGCTCCGCGATCGGCTGGACCGTGCCGATCTCGTTATTGGCGTGCATGACGGAGACGAGCGCCGTCTGGTCGGTGAGCGCGTCGCGCAGCGCGCCGGGCGACACGATGCCCGTCTGGTCCACCGGGAGGAGCGATGTCGTCCACCCGCGGCGGGCGAGCGCCTTCAGGGTATTGAGCACCGCCTCGTGTTCGATGGCTGTCGCGATCAGGTGGCGGCGGCCGGTCGGCTCGAGGGCCTCAGCGATGCCGCGGATCGCGTGGTTGTCGCTTTCGGTGCCGCCGCTGGTAAACACCACCTCGGCGGGATCTCCCCCGATCAGCGTGGCGACGGCGCTGCGGGCCTGATCCATGGCGGTCTTGGCCCGCTGGCCGAAGTAGTGCACGCTCGACGGGTTGCCGAACTCGTCCCGGAGGGCCGCCGCCATGGCGTCGACCACCACCGGATGAACCGGGGTCGTGGCGTTGTGATCGAAGTAGATCCGCTGCACCTGGTAGTCCGTCCCGGCATCGTAGCATTCGCCGTAAGTCCCAGCAATAAAACGGGCTAGACAATAATTTCGTCGCGCCGATATACTCTGTGGGCTCTGGTAGGCCCGGGGCTTCATATAAGCCCGTGAAGGGGTGGAGGACAAGATGTGGAAACGTGACGAAGCGGTGAAACCGACGAGCGGTCAGGCAGCCCCCACCGGGCCGGCCGTCCAGAGTGCGCCAGCCAGTTCGGCGTCGGTCTCGCAGCCGGAGCCGCGGTCTGGCGGGAGGGACATCGTGAACATCGGGAAATCGGTGGTCATCAAAGGCGAGCTCAACGGCAGCGAGGATCTGACCATCGAGGGACAGGTCGAAGGCAAGATTGAGTTGAAGGATCACGTGCTGACGATCGGCCCGAACGGCAAGATCAAGGCGCAGGTGTTCACCAAAGCGCTCATCGTGCTGGGCGAGGTCAACGGCAACGTGACGGCGACCGAGAAGGTCGAGATTCGCGACGGCGGCTCGGTCGACGGAGACATCGTGGCGCCGCGCGTGGCGATTGCCGATGGCGCGCACTTCCGCGGCAGCGTGGATATGCAGCGCCGGCCGACGCAGCCTGGCGCGCAGCCGGCGGCGGCGCCGCAGCGTCCCGCCGCGGCGGCAGCAGCTCCGCAGGCCCAGGCCCCGGCCGCCCAGGTTGCGCAGCCGGCTGCCCGCTGAGGTACAGCCATGACGGATTGACGGATCCGCGGATTGACGCGTGGCCAATCCGTCAATTCGTCAATCCGTCGGATCGTCAATTCACCAGTGGCCCTTTCCGATCTGTTTGCCCGGCGCCGCAAGGAAGAGCAGGAGGCTGACGACCCGGTCCAGCCGACCATGGCGCTGGACAGGTTTCTCGCCGGCCTCAGCGGCCGTCCCCAGCCCGTACTCCTGGACCTCGGGCCCGTCGTCGGGTCCAATGTGACCTTCTTCGGCGAGGAGGTGGGTTGCAAGATCCTCGTCGAAGATCTCTCGAAGGACATCGATCGACACGTCGTCGAGGGGACCCTGGACGCGCTGCCGCTGTTCTTCGACACGCGGTTTCCGCAGGAGTCGGAGACGATCGACGGGATTCTCTGCTGGGATATCTTTGATTTTCTGGATCGGCCCGCGGCCGAGCGGCTCGCGCGGCAGCTGAAGCGCGTGCTCCGTCCCGACGGCACGCTGCTGGCATTTTTCAGCACGGCCGATCCCCGCTCGTCGGTCCGGCCGACCTACACCAAGCACGTCGTGATCGACCGTACGCACCTGCAGTACCGGCCGTACGCGGCGGGGCGCGCCAAGCAGCGGCCGCTCCTCAATCGCGACATCCAGCGGTTGTTCGAACCGCTCAGGATTACCGAGAATTTTCTGCTCAAGACCAACCTGCGCGAGGTGCTGTTCCGCAAGCCGGCCGTGGCCCGCGTGTCGCCGGCGACGCCTCCGCCGGCCGAGTAACGCCGCCCGATGGCGCGCCCCGTCATCGCCCTGCTGACCGACTTCGGTACCATCGATCACTATGCGGGCACCGTGAAAGGGGTCGTGCTCGGCGTGTGTCCGGAGGCGGCTGTGGTCGACATCACCCACGAGATTCCGCCGCATGACGTGCTGGCCGCCGCGCTGGAACTGGCGGCGGCCTACAAGTACTTCCCGCCGGGCACGGTGTTCCTCGTCGTCGTTGATCCCGGCGTGGGCTCGGCGCGGCGGGCCATGGCGGCCGAGGCGGGAGGGTATCGGTTCGTGGCGCCGGATAACGGCGTGCTGACGTTGGTATTCAGGGAGGTCCCGCCCAAGCGCGTCGTCGAGCTGACCGAGCGGCGGTACGCGCGGCCGAGCGTCAGCCGGACGTTCGAAGGGCGCGACCGGTTCGGTCCGGCGGCGGCGTGGCTGGCCAAGGGGATCGAACTGACCGCGTTCGGCCGCACGCTCGCGTCGTGGCAGTCGCTGGAGGTGCCGGAACCGTCGGTTGGCGATACGCAGATCGTCGCCGACGTGCTGCGCGTCGACCGGTTCGGCAACCTCGTGACGAACCTCGATCGCCGCACCTTCGACCGCTTCGCGGGGGTCGGCGCCATCGAGATCGTCGCGGGACGCGAGGCGGTGGGGAAGGTCGTGGGCGCCTACGCCGATGCGGAGGCCGGGTCGCTCTGTGCGCTGTTCGGCAGCACCGAGCATCTCGAGATCGCCGTCAGCGGCGGCAGCGCCGCCGCCCGGCTCGCGCTCGGGCGAGGCGCCCGGATCGCGATTGTGCGGCGCTAGATGTGGTACGTTTGCCCGGATGGTCAGTTTTGAATTGACCGACGATCATCGGCTGCTCGAGCAGTCGATCCGCGAGTGGGCGGGCCGCGAGGTCGCGCCTCGCATTCACGATCTCGATCGGGCGCACCGCTTCGATCCGGGGATCGTGCCGCAGATGGCGTCCCTGGGGCTCCTCGGCATCTCGGTGCCCGCCGAGTACGGGGGCGCCGGCATGGATTACATCGCGCTCGGCCTGGCCTGTGAGGAGCTCGAGTACGTCGATACCTCGCTGCGCGTCATCCTGTCGGTCCATACGGCGCTGAATTCCCTGACGCTGCTCGCCTGGGGGACCGAGGACCAGAAGCAGCGCTATCTGGTGCCGCAGGCGCAGGGTACCCGGCTCGCCTCGTACGGCCTGACGGAGCCCTCGGCGGGCAGCGACGCGCGCGGCATTCAGACCGTGGCGATTCGCCGCGGCGATCGCTACGTCCTGACGGGCGAGAAGATGTGGATCTCACTCGCCGACGTCGCGGACCAGTTCCTCGTGTTTGCCTGGACCGACCTCGAAAAGAAGAAGCAGCGGGATCCCACCGGGATCAGCGCGTTCATCGTCGAGCGGGCGTACAAGGGCTTCTCGAGCGGGACGCTCACCGAGAAGTGGGGCATCCTCGCCGGTAATACCGGCTTCTTCAAGATGGACGACGTCGAGGTGCCGCGGGAGAATCTGGTGGGGCGCGAAGGCGAAGGGTTCAAGATTGCGATGTTCGCGCTCGACCAGGGGCGCTATACGGTGGCCGCCGGCGCGACCGGTCTGATTCGCGCCTGCCGTGACGCGAGCGTCGCCTACGCGGGGACCCGTAAGGCCTTCGGGGTCGAGATCGGCTCGCACCAGCTCGTCAAGGAGATGATCGCGCAGATGGAGTCGGACTACGAGGCGGCGCGGCTCCTGTGGCTGCGCGCCGGCTGGCTGAAGAATCTGGGACGGCGCAATACGAAGGAGACGGGCCTGGCCAAGTGGTTTGCCACGGTCGCCTCGGAGCGCGCGGCCAGTGACGCCGTGCAGGTCCACGGGGCGAACGGCTATTCGGACGAATATCCGGTCGGCCGCTTCTACCGGAACTGCAAGGGCGCGGTGATCTACGAGGGCACGCGCGAAATTCACAAGATCATGCAGGCCGATTACCTGCTCGGGTACCGCACGGATCGCCCGGCCCGCTGCACGCTGCCGGCCTGGACACGGGAGACGCCATGACCATTTCACGGACCGTCGATGCAGCGGACGCGCGCGCGAAGGGCTCGCCCACCCGAAAGACCATGGACGCCGACCTTTCGCTCGATTTCCTGCGCGTCGTGGAGCAGGCGGCCATCGCGTGCGCCCAGACGATGGGCCAGGGCGACCGGCACAAATCAGACCAGGTGGCGGTCGAAGCCATGCGCCACGTCATGGACTCAGTGCCGATCGACGGTACGATCGTGATCGGCGAGGGGGAACGCGACGAGGCGCCGATGCTCTACATCGGCGAGAAGGTCGGCATGGCGCACAAGGCGCCGAACGGCCGTGTGTATCCGCAGGTCGATATCGCCGTCGATCCGCTCGAGGGCACCAATCTCTGCGCGACCGGCGCGCCCAACGCGATTGCCGTGCTCGCGGCCTCCGAGCGCGGCGGGCTCCTGCACGCACCTGACCTCTACATGGAGAAGCTCGTAGTGGGGCCGAGCTCCAGGGACGTGGTCGATCTCGACGCGCCGGTGCGCTTCAACCTGCGGGCGATTGCGCAGGCGCTGGGCCGCCGCGTCGAGGATCTCGTCATCATCGTGCTCGATCGGCCGCGCCACAAGGACCTGATCGACGAGATCCGCACCACCGGCGCCCGCATCCGGCTCATCGGCGACGGCGACCTGTCGGCCGGGATTGCGGCGGCGGTGGTCGGCAGCGGCGTGCACGCGGTCATGGGGACCGGGGGGGCGCCCGAAGGGGTGCTGACGGCCGCGGCCATGCGGTGCCTGAACGGCGAGATTTTCGCGCGGCTCGTGATCAACAAGCCGGCGGACGAGGAGCGGTGCCGGGCGATGGGCATCACGGATTTCAGACGCGTATACCGGTCGAAGGACTTGGCCTCGGGTGAGCGGATCATCTTTGCCGCCTGCGGGGTGACCGACGGCACGCTGATGCGGGGCGTGCGCTTTTTCGGCGAGGGGACGCGCACCACGTCGCTCATCATGCAGACGCATCCCCACCAGATCAGGTTCATCGACAGCATCCAGATCGATCCGAGCAAAGACGTCAAGATTCGATTCTGACGTGCATTCCTGGAAGCGTAATCAGACGGCGGTCACCGCCGCCGCCTTCGTCGGATTCACGGGCTTCACGCTGGTGATGCCGTTTCTCCCTCTCTACATCCGGCAGCTCGGTGTCACCGACGTCGGGGAGATCGCGCTGTGGACCGGCGTGACGCTCGGCGTGTCGCCGGCCATCGCGGCGCTGACGGCACCGCTCTGGGGCCGCGTCGGCGACCGGTTCGGCAGCAAGCTGCTCGTGCAGCGCTCGCTCATCAGCTTCATCTTCGCGATGAGCGCGATGGCGTATGCCACCAAGGCATGGCATCTGTTCGCGCTTCGCGCGCTGCAGGGGTTCTTTGCCGGGTACGGGCCGCTGACGCTGTCGATGGCCGCCCGTTCGGCGCCGCGCGAGAAGCTGGCGGTCGCCATCGGTGCCGTCCAGACGGCGCAGCGGATGGGCCCGGCGGTCGGCCCGATCATCGGCGGCATCCTGGCGCCGCTCTTCGGCCTGCGGAATTCGTTCTTCGTCGCCGCCGGCTTCTACGCGATCGCGTTCGTCGTGGTGACGGTGCTCTATCGTGAACCGCCGCGCGTCGCACGGGGCGCCGGCGACCGGCCCAAGACGCCGCTCGCGTCAATTTTCGCCTTCGAGAATTTTCTGCTGGTCATGGGCGTGATCTTCGGCCTGCAGCTCGTGGATCGGAGCTTCGGACCGGTGCTGCCCCTCTACCTCGGGCAGGTGGGTTACTCGGCGGCCGACGTGCCGATGGTCGCCGGAGTCCTCTTCTCGGTGCTGGCCCTCACGGCGGCGTTCGGCCACCATCTGTCGGGCCGGCTGCTCGGGAAGCACACGCCCCGGCTGGTGATCGTGTGGGCGGTGCTCATCGGCGCGGTCGCGCTGGGCCTGTTCACGCTCACCCGCGGCATCTGGCTCATGGGCGCGTCGATGGCGGTGGTCGGCCTGTGCATCGGCACGTCGATCACGACGGCGTTTGCCGCCGGCGGGGCGGTCATTCCCGAGGAGGTGCACGCCACGGCGTTCGGGTTTCTCACGTTCGCGTCGCTGAGCGGTGTCGCCATCAGTCCCGTGCTGGCGGGCCTGCTCGCCGCGCACACCCTGGCCGGCGTCTTCGTGACCGCCGCGAGCATCCTGGCGATTCTCGCGGTCGTCGTGCGACGGGTGATGGTCGAGCGCGCGCTGCCGGTGGAATCGGCGCCGGCGGTGGAAGAAAGCTGAAGTGCCTCCACCGAAAGCCGAACGCGCGGCGCTGGTCGGTCTGATCACCGGCTCGGCGCGACGTGTCGACGCCGCCTCCTCCCTGGACGAACTGGCGGGCCTGGCCGACGCCGCCGGCGCCGAGGTCGTGCTCCGCGTCCTGCAGGAACGGCCGAGGCCCGATCCGGCGACCTTCATCGGCAGCGGCAAGGCCACAGCGCTCGCGGGCGCGTGCGCGGAGGCGGATGTCGACGTGGTGATCTTCGACAACGAGCTGACGCCCGCGCAGCTCCGGCAGCTCGAGGAGAAGGTCGAGCGCAAGGTGCTCGACCGCACGCAGCTCATCCTGGACATCTTCGCGAGCCGCGCGCGCACTCGGGAAGGCAAGTGGCAGGTGGAGCTCGCGCAGCTCAAGTACCTGCTGCCGCGGCTGGTCGGCGCCGGGACCGCGCTGTCTCGGCTCGGCGGCGGCATCGGCACGCGGGGGCCCGGCGAGACCAAGCTCGAGACCGACCGCCGCCGCATCCGCACGCGCATCGCGACGATCCAGCGCGACATCGACCAGGTGCGGCAGCGCCGCGCGCAGCTCCGCGAGCGGCGGCACAAGCAGTCGGTGCCGACCGTGGCGCTCGTGGGCTATACCAACGCCGGCAAGACGACCCTGTTCAACCGGATGACGCGGGAGCGGGCCGCCGCGTCCGACGCGCTCTTCGTCACGCTCGATCCGTTGCTGCGGCAGGTGCGCCTGCCGGATCGGCGCGAGCTGCTGCTGTCGGATACGGTCGGCTTCATCGATCGCCTGCCGCACACGCTGGTGGCGGCCTTTCGCGCGACGCTCGAAGAGGTGGCGGCGGCCGACCTCGCCCTCCACGTGATTGACGCCGCGTCGCCCGAGAAGGAGCGTCAGATGGCGGCGGTGCGGCGCGTCCTGGAGGAGGTCGGCGCCGCCCACGTGCCTGTCCTCGACGTCTACAACAAGACCGACGCCATCACGGGCGATGAGGGCCGCCGGCTGGCCGACCGCGATCCGGCGGCCGCGTTGATTTCCGCCCGGACCGGCAAGGGCGTGAACGAGCTGGTGCAGATGGTCGCGTCGCGGCTGGCGCTCGACACGCGACGCATTACTATTACCTTCGACAGTGCGAAGGCGTTCGATCGGGAACAGATCGCGCGGCTGTATCGGGTGGCCCGCGTCGTCAGCCACGTGGCCGCCAACGGGCGCGTGGTGATTGAGGCCGATGTGCCGCGACGGTACATTGCCCGGCTGACGACACCCGACAGGGCGGGAGACGGCGTCGATGTGGGGTAGGTGCAGGTTCGTGTTGGCGTGTGCCCTCGGGTGCATGGCGGCCGCGTGCGCGGCGCGGACGACGCCGCCACCGCCGGGCGCCCCGGCGTTCCCCGAGTTCGTGTACCCGGCCGTTCCGCCGGGCGTCGGCGGAGCGGATGATGCCGGCCGCATCGACCGCGGCTGGCGGTTCCTGCAGGGCAGCGACCTGCCGAGCGCCGACCGCGAATTTGCCGCTGCCGTGAAGCGCTCGCCGGCGCTGTATCCGGCGCGGGCCGGCAGCGCGTACGTGGCGCTTGGCGGCGGCCGGCTCGATCAGGCGCTCGCATCGTACGACGCCGCGCTCCGGGCGGCGCCGGCCTACGTGCCGGCGCTCGTCGGCCGCGGCCAGACGCTGCTCGCGCTCACGCGCGACGGGGAGGCGCTCGACGCCTTCGAGGCGGCGCTGGAGGTCGACGGATCGCTGGCTGAGGTGCGGCGCCGGGTGGACGTGCTGCGGTTCCGCGGGTTGCAGGAGCTCATCGACGCCGCGCGGGCGGCGGCGGCGGCCGGCCGGATGGATGAGGCGGTTCGTGCCTATGAGAAGGCGATGGCCGCGTCGCCGGACAGCGCGTTTCTCTATCGCGAACTCGGCCTGCTGGTACGGCGCCAGGGCCGCGCGGACGCGGCGCTCACGTTATTCCAGCGCGCCGCCGGGCTCGACGCCGGGGACGCGGCGTCGCTCGTGCAGATGGGCGACCTGCTCGAGGGACGGCAGGACTTCGCGGGCGCGGAGGCGGCGTACCGGCGCGCGGCGGACGTCGAGCCCGGGCCCGATCTCAGCGCCCGGATTGCCGCGCTCGGCGAGCGGGCACGCGATGCGCGGCTGCCCGCCGAGTTCCGCGCCATCGGCGGCCTGCCGCAGGTCGCCCGCGGCGATCTGGCGGCGCTGATTGGCGTGCAGCTGGAGGGCGTCCTCCGCACGGCACCTGCACGGGAAGTCGTCGTGACCGATGTCTCGGGCGATTGGGCGGAGCCCTGGATTACCGACGTCGCCAGGGCGGGCGTCATGGAGCCGTTTGCGAACCATACCTTCCAGCCGCGGGCGCCAATCACGCGCGCCGATCTGGCCGGGGCGGTGAGCCGCGTGGTGACCCTGCTGGCGGCGAGCGAGCCGGCGCTCAGGGCCCACCTGACCGCGCGCCCGGCCATCGCCGACATGCCCGCCGGCCACCTGAGCTATCCGGCCGCCTCCGTGGCGGTGGCCTCCGGGGTGATGCCGCTCGGGCCGGGCGGTCGATTCGATATCGCCCGGGCGGTATCGGGCGCCGAGGCCGCCGCCGTCGTCGGCCGGCTGCGCGGCCTCGCCGCTGCCGGGCGTTGAGCGGCCGTGGGCAACCTGACGCTCGCCAATCAGCTCACGATCCTGCGGATCATGCTGATCCCGGCGTTCGTGCTGCTGGTGGTGTACGGCGACCTGGGGTGGGCGCTCCTCACGTTTCTGGTGGCGGGCATCACCGACGCCCTCGACGGCCTGATCGCCCGGCGGGCCCGGCAGCGCACCACTCTCGGCGCGTGGCTCGATCCGATGGCCGACAAGCTGCTGCTGGTCACGACGTTCGTCGTGCTGACGCTGCCGTCGATTCCGCTGACGAACCACCTGCCGCTCTGGCTCACGGTGTTCGTGATCAGCCGCGATGTCGTCATCGTCGGTGTGGTGGCGATTATCAGCCTGGCCATCGGCCCGCGGACGTTCAGGCCGTCGCTGTGGGGCAAGCTCGCCACCGCGACCTACATCCTGACGAGCGTCATCGTGATGTATTACAACTACCGTGCCGAGCGCTCGGCGATTGTGGATCTGGCCGTCTGGGTCGCGCTCGCCGTCACCGTCGTCTCTGGCGCCGACTACTTCGTCAAGCTCCGCCGGCTGATCAACGAGCCGCCGGCGGTTGAGACGCCAGCTTCTTCCTGAAGTACTCGACGGTTCGGAGGAGTCCCTCCTCGAGGCCGACCCTTGGCTCCCAGCCGAGCTGCGTCCGCGCGCGGGTGATGTCGGGTCGCCGCTGCTTCGGGTCGTCCACGGGAAGCGGCCGGTAGATGATGCGGCTCGGCGACGCGATCAGCCGGATGATGGTGCGGGCGATCTCTGCGATCGTGACTTCGTGCGGGTTGCCGATGTTGACCGGGTCGGTGGTCTCGGACTCGAGCAGCCGGAGCACGCCGTCAACGAGGTCGCTGACGTAACAGAAGCTGCGCGTCTGGGTGCCATCGCCGAACACGGTGACGTCCTCGCCGGCAAGCGCCTGCGACATGAACGCCGGCACGGCGCGGCCGTCGCGCAGGCGCATCCGCGGCCCGTAGGTGTTGAAGATCCGGACGATCCGTGTGTCCAGGCCGTGCGCGCGGTGGTACGCGCCGGTGAGCGCTTCGGCAAAGCGCTTGGCCTCGTCGTACACGCCGCGCGGGCCGATCGGGTTGACGTGCCCCCAGTACGTTTCCTTCTGCGGGTGCTCGAGCGGGTCGCCGTAGACCTCCGAGGTGGAGGCGAGCACGAACCGCGCCCGCTTGGCGAGTGCGAGGCCGAGCGCATTGTGCGTGCCGAGGGATCCGACCTTCAGCGTCTGGATCGGCAGTTCGAGGTAGTCGATCGGGCTGGCCGGGCTCGCCCAGTGCAGGACGGCGTCGACCGCCCCGGGGACGTCGATGTAGCGCGTGACGTCGTGCCGGACGAACTGGAACGCCCGGCCGTGGAGATGCTCGAGATTGGCAAGGTCGCCCGTGACCAGATTGTCGACGCCGAGGACGGCGTGGCCGCGGTCGAGCAGGGCGTCGCAGAGATGCGAGCCGAGGAAGCCCGCGGCGCCGGTCACGACGACTCTCATCGGAGCAAGATTAGGCCACGCCGCGCTGGAAGAGACCGCGGACCAGCGTGAGCCACATGATCTTGAGGTCGAGCGTGACCGACCAGTTCTCGATGTAGTAGAGGTCGTACTCGATCCGCTTTTCGAGCGACGTATTGCCGCGCCAGCCATTGACCTGCGCCCAGCCCGTGATGCCCGCCTTGACCTTGTGGCGGAGCATGTACTGCGGGATGCGGTGCTTGAACTGGTCCACGAAGTAGGGGCGCTCGGGGCGCGGACCGACGATCGACATGTCGCCGCGGAGCACGTTCCAGAACTGGGGCAGTTCGTCGAGATCGAGCCGGCGCAGCCAGCGGCCGAGCGGCGTGGCGCGCGGGTCGTCGTCGCGCGCCCAGACCGGTCCGGACGAGTCCTCGGCGCCCTGGGGCATCGATCGGAACTTGTAGACGTTGAACGCCTTGCCGTCGAGGCCCATCCGCTCCTGCCGGTAGAACACAGGGCCGCTCGATGTCGCCTTGACGAGCGCGGCAATGATCGCCAGCGGCACGCCGAGCACCAGGAGGGCTCCCGTGGACACCACGACGTCGATGGCGCGCTTCACCCACGTGTTGAATCCCTGGAGCGGCACGTCGTTGAGGTTGATGATCGGCAGGCCGTCGAGGTCCTCGAGCCGGGCGCGCAGTGCGATGAACTGCAGGAGGTCGGGGACGACTTTCACATCGATGAACTCGCGGCTGGTCTGCTCGACGAGATCGAGCAGTTTGGCGTGCTCCTCGAGCGGCAGCGCGACGTACAGGTGGTCGATCCGCTCCCGCTGGGCGATGTCGCCGACTTCAGCGAGGGTGCCGAGGAGGGGGAGGCCGCGGTAGCCGAGGTGGTCGCCCCCGGCGCGGTCGTCCAGGAACCCGATCACCTGGTAGCCGAGCTCGCGGTGCTGGAGGATGCGGTCGGCCACCATGCGGCCGAGGTCGCCGGCGCCGGCGATGAGAATGCGTTTGAGGCCAATCCCCGCGCGCCACCGGCGTTCGAGGAGTTCGCGGACCACCTCGCGCGAGCAGTAGGTGAACAGGACATTGAGGCCGAGGAAGAGCGCCCAGACGATCTGCGACACCTGGTACGCGCCGCGCGCGCGCGCCTCCTCGGAGGCGTAGTAGGCCTGGACGTACAACGTGCAGATGACGCCGAACACGACCGCGAGGATGCTGCCGATCAGCACGGCGAAGAAGTCGTCCACGCGGGATCGGCCCCGCCGCAGCCGGTAGACGCCCTGGAGCTGAAAGGCGAGGGGGACGAGCACCGCGACGAACGGCAGGACGTTCAGGTACTGTTCGAGTGGCGGATACCCGTACAGCACCGGAATGAGGCCGCTTTCGAACCGGATGTCGTACGCGAGGACGAACGCCCAGATCGCCGCGGCGGCGTCGGCGAGCACGTACACGGCGACGAGCAGGCGGTTATACCGTCTTACCATCGAGTCCCCACGGGCGCGGCGGTCGTGTCGTCGATCACCTCACGCATCCGCTGCACGTGGCGGTCGCGCGCGAAGCGCTCGGCCGACGCGCGAATGTGGGACGGATCGACGCGGAGCGTGGCGGCGCGGTCGAGCGCCCGGGCGAGCGCGCCGGCGTCGGGGTCGTCGAACAACACACCGGTCTCTCCATCTGTCACCGTTTCCACCGCGCCGCCGCGCCGGAGCGCCACGGCCGGGCGTCCGCACGCCTGTGCCTCGACCGGCACGATCCCGAAGTCCTCTTCGCCGGGCAGGATGACGGCCAGCGCCTGCCGGTACTCGTCGCGCACCCGCTCGTCGTCGACCCGCCCGAGAAACTCGACCGTCCGGCCGGCCCGCGCCTCGAGCCGGCGGCGATCGGGTCCGTCGCCGATGATGCGGAGCGCCGCACCGACCCGGTCGCACGCCTCCATCGCCAGCTCGATTCGCTTGTACGGAACCAGCGCCGAGACGATGAGAAAGTGGCGGCCCGGTGTGACGTCGGCGGGATGAAAAAAGATCGTGTCGACCGGTGGATGCACGACCGTCGCTTCGCGATTATAGTATCGGCGGATCCGGGCCGCAACGTGCGCGGAGTTGGCGACGAAGCGGTGTACCCGCACGGCGGTGGCCGCATCCCACCGCGCCAGGCGCGTCATGATCGGCCGGTACAGCCAGCGGCTCGCGACGCGGCCGACGCGGGCCGGGCCGAAGTACGCATCGAACTGATCCCAGGCGTAGCGCATCGGCGAATGGCAGTAGCAGAGGTGGCGCGCCCGGCCGGCCGGTACCACCGCCTTCGCGGCGCAGTGGCTCGAGCTGATGACCAGGTCGTACGGATCGAGATCGAACTGCTCGATCGCGAGCGGAAACAGCGGCAGGTACTGCCGGTAGTGGGTGGCGGCCCACGGCAGCCGCTGCACGAACGAGGTCGCAATCCGGTGGCGCTCGATCGACGGCGACACCGAGCCTCGGATGTGGCACAGCGTAAAGATGTCCGCGTCGGGATAGATCTCGCACAGCGCGTCGAGGACGCGCTCGCCTCCGCGCATCCCGGTCAGCCAGTCGTGAATCAGCGCGGTCGTCAGCCTGCGACCTCCGCGTAGAGGTCACGAGTGCGGGCCACCGACCGCTCCCACGAGAACTCGCGCGCCCGCGCGATGCCCTTCGCGCGAAGCTCCGCGCTGAGCGTCGGGCTGGTGAGGACCCGTTCCATCCCTTCGGCGATCGACTCGACCTCGTAGGGATCCACCAGTACCGCGGCATCGCCGGTGACCTCGGGCAGCGACGACACATTGGAGGTCACCACCGGTGTGCCGCACGCCATCGCCTCGAGCGGAGGCAGGCCGAACCCTTCGTAGAGGGACGGGAACACGAACACCGCGGCGAGCCGGTACAGCACCGAGAGCGTCTCGTCCGGCAGGTATCCGAGAAACCGGACGTGCTTGTGGAGCTTGTGCCGGTGCACCGCCCGCCGCAGCGCCGGCCACTTCGAGATTTCGTCGCCGATGATGAGAAGCGTGAGATCGTCGAAGCCGCGCCGGCGCAGGAGGTCGTACGCCTCGATCAGCCGCACCAGGTTCTTATGCGGCTTGATGTTGCCGACGTACAGGACGAAGCGGTGCGCGAGCTGGTACCGCTCGCGCACACGGGCCACGTCGTCCTCCGACGGTGCGGTGCGGAAGCGCTCGTCGATGGCGTTGTACACGACCACGATCTTCTCCGGCGGCACGTTGAAGAAATGGATGATGTCGCGTTTGGACGCTTCCGAGACCGTGAGAATCCGGTGGGAGCGGTGCACTGCCATCCACATCGACGCCCGGGCATACACGTACGCCGCGCGGCTCGGCAGATACTGCGGAAACATCAGGTGGATGCAGTCGTGAATCGTGACGAGCGACCGGCAGCGCGTCGCCGGCGGCAGGACGTAATGCGGAGCGTGAAACACGTCAGGATGCTCGCGGTGGAGCACCCACGGGACATGGATCTGCTCGCGCAGGGAATAGCTCGGCGACGGCTCGAGCACCGTCCGGAAGTTCGGCCCGAGCTGGCGGCCCACCGCCAGGTCAGGCGCGTGGCACAGCAGGACGTACTCGCTCTCGCGATCGATGCGGGCAAGATGCCGGAGCAGGTTGCGCGTGTAGGTGCCGATCCCGAAGTCGTGCAGCTTGCGCGCGTCGATCGCGACTCGCATGTACGGCAATTATATCGGGGCGATCCCACGGGCGGCCGATGACCGGTCCCGCCATCTCAGCCCTCATCGGGACGGCCGATCGGGCAGCCGGCCCCGCAGCGCCAGATAGGCGCGGACGAGCGGCGCCCACCGTGGATGGTGCTTCTCGTAGAACGCCAGCTGGCTGCGGCGGTAGGCCGCCTCGGTTGCGAGCGGGCGCGAGGCCGCCGATCGGCCGCGCATGTGGCGTACCTCGGCCTCCGGTACGAAGAGCACCTTGCGCCCGCGGGCCCGGATGGCGGCGCAGAAGTCGACATCTTCCGCGTACATGAAATAGCGCTCGTCGAACAGCCCGACCGCCTCGGTGTCAGAGCGGCGTGCCAGCAGACAGGCGCCGCTGACCCAGTCCACCGCGCGGGCCCTGCGCGTCAGGCGCTCCACGTACGAGGAGACGACCGGCAGCCCCCGATCGTGTCCGCGCACAAGCAGCTTCTGCCGCAGTTCGGCCAGCGGAGCGATCATCCTCCCGAAGGACAACTCCACGCGTCCGCGCTCGTCGAGCAGACGCGGCCCCGCGACCGCGGCGTCAGGGCTGCTGTCGAGTGCGTGAACCAGGCGCTCGATCGCGCCCGAGGCCGCTTCGGTATCCGGGTTCAGGAAGAGGAGGAGCGGGGCCGACGAGCGCCGGATGCCGAGGTTTGTCGCGCGGGCAAACCCGGTGTTCGCGCCCGCATCGATGACGCGCACGGCCGGCCAGCGCCCTCGCACGGCGTCGGCCGTCCCGTCCCCCGACGCGTTGTCGACCACGATCGTCTCGGCGTCGAGCGGAGGCAGCGAGCGGGCGAGAGAGGCGAGGCACGCGTCGATCTCTCCGATCGAGTTGTACGTGACGATGATTATCGAGAGTCGCGGCATGC
>JACQZV010000162.1 GCA_016213695.1 Acidobacteriota bacterium
CCGGCATCGGCCCACGGCACGAATCCGGCGAGCGCCGCGATGGCCGGCATGCAGGTCGTCGTGGTCGCCTCGACACCCGCGGGCAACGTGGACGTGGCGGACCTCCGGGCCAAAGCCGCCGCGCACCGCGACCGGCTCGCGTGCCTGATGATCACGTATCCCTCGACGCACGGCGTCTTCGAGGATGACATCCGCCTCATCTGCGGCATCGTCCATGAGCACGGCGGCCAGGTGTACATGGACGGCGCCAACATGAACGCGCAGGTTGGCCTGACGAGCCCCGCGTCGATCGGCGCCGACGTGTGCCACCTGAACCTGCACAAGACCTTCGCCATTCCGCACGGCGGGGGAGGGCCCGGCATGGGGCCGATCGGCGTGGCGGCTCACCTGGCGCCGTTTCTGCCAGGACACCCGCTCGTGAGGACGGGCGGGGAGCGCGCGATCCACGCGGTTGCAGCCGCGCCCTGGGGCAGCGCCAGCATCCTCCTGATTTCGTACGGCTACATCCGGATGCTCGGCGCCGAGGGGGTTGCCAGCGCCACCAGGCACGCCATCCTCAACGCGAATTACCTGAAGGCGCGCCTCGAGCCGCACTATCCGGTGCTGTACGCCAGGCCCAACGGTCGCGTGGCGCACGAACTGATCTTCGATCTGCGCCAGTTCAAGCCGGCGGGGATCGACGAGATGGACGTCGCCAAGCGGCTGATGGACTACGGCTTTCACGCGCCGACCGTGTCGTTTCCGGTCGCCGGTACGCTGATGGTCGAACCGACCGAGAGCGAAGACAAAGGCGAGCTCGACCGGTTCTGCGACGCGTTGATTCAGATCCGCGCCGAGATCGACCAGGTGGTGAGCGGGCGGGCGGACAGGCGCGACAACCCGTTGAAGAACGCGCCGCACACGGCGGCCGCCGTGACCGCCTCGGAGTGGACCCACCCGTATTCACGCGAGGAGGCGGCCTTTCCGCTGCCGTTTGTCCGGGAGCGGAAGTTCTGGCCGCCGGTCGGCCGGATCGACAATCCGTACGGCGACCGGAATCTGTTCTGTTCGTGCCCGCCGGTCGAGACGACGTTTCCCTAGGTCCGGCTGAAGCCGGACACTACGTATGCGAGGTACGTAGTGTCCGCCTTTAGGCGGACCACGCGCGGCGGCGGAACCCTTCGAGCAGCGTCGTCGTGACCGGTCCGGGCGTCCCGGTGCCGATTCTCCGGTCGTCGACCGTGGTGATGGGCAGCGCCTCCCGCGTCGTGCTGGTGAGAAAGGCCTCATCGGCCCCGAACAGATCTCCGTCGCGCAGCACCTGCTCGCGAACGGCGATCCCGGCCTCCGCCCCCACCTCGAAGAGGAATTCGCGCGTGATGCCCGGCAGCAGCCCCGCGTCGAGCGGGGGAGTCAGCGCCGCGCCGGCCTTGACGATGAAGAGATTGGCGGTCGAGCACTCGCTCAGCTCGCCGCGATAATTCCGGAGAATCCCTTCGTAGCCGCCGCGGCGGAGCGCCTCCTGGGCTGCCAGCGCGCAGTTGAGCAGGTTGTTGCTCTTGATCATCGGGTTGACGGTGGCCGGGTGGTTGCGCACCACGTCGACGATGACGGCCCGGACGCCGAGCTGGTAGACCTCCGGGGGCGGATCGATCTGCGGCTTCACGATGATCACGATCGACGGAACCGGGGTGGCATGGGGATCGTAGGTGAGATCGCCGACGCCGCGCGTGACGAGAAGGCGGATGTAGGCTTCGGCGCCTTTCAGCCCGGCAGCCGCCATCGTGTCGCGGATCTGCGCCGCCATCGCCTCGTCGGTCCAGGGGACGTCCAGTGCGATCATGCGCGCCGAGTTGCGCAGCCGCCGCATGTGCCGGTCGTACAAGAACGGGCGCCCGTTGTACGTCCGCATCGTTTCGTAGATCCCCTCGCCGTAGAGGAACCCGTGGTCGAAGACCGAGACGACCGCTTCGCGCTCGGGCGTGATTCGTCCGTTGACACTGACTGTCGATGACATAAGTGGGCAGTAGGCAGTGGGCAGTGGGCAGTGGGCAGTATACTGCCCAGAGGCCGATGCGGATCCTCAACGCCGCGCAGATGCGCGAAGCCGACCGCTACACCATCGAGGAGATCGGCATTCCGTCGCTCGTGCTGATGGAGAACGCCGGCCGCCAGGTCGTCTCCGCCATGGAGGCGGCGTACGAGTCGCGGCTCGAGGGGCGCGTGGCGGTGCTCTGCGGGCGGGGTAATAACGGCGGCGACGGCTTCGTCGTGGCACGTACCCTGATGCAGCGGGGGATCGATGCCGCCGTCGTCCTCATCGGCGCGGTCGCCGAGGTCCGCGGCGACGCCCGCCTGAACCTCGACATTCTGGGCCGCCTCGGCGCCACCGTGGTCGAAGTCGGCGACGAGCAGACCTGGGAGCTCCACTTCTCCGAAATCTCGCAGTGCTCGCTTATCGTCGATGCGATTGTCGGCACCGGCCTGAAGGCGCCGCTCGGCGGCATGATGGAAACGGTCGTGGCCGACGTCAATGCATCGGGTATTCCCATCGTGTCCATCGACCTGCCGAGCGGGCTTTCGGCCGACACGCCCCACCTGATCGGGGACTGCATCGACGCCTCGATGACCGTCACGCTGGGAGCGCCCAAGCTGCCGCTCGTGCTGCCGCCCGGCGAGGCGCATGCCGGCGACGTCGTCATCGCGGACATCGGCATCCCGTCCGAGGTGGTGGACGGGC
>JACQZV010000163.1 GCA_016213695.1 Acidobacteriota bacterium
CACCTCCCGCTCGCTGACCCGCGCAGCTCCGTGAGCTGCGCGGCCGTCACGGTTCGGGCCCGGTTTACCCCTGCCGCGTGTCACGACGCCGACAGTCGCCTCTCTCGAACGCGGCGGCTCACGCTCCGGCGGGCGCGGGCCCGGGATGCGAGCGAGGACCGCAGCCGCATCCCGGGCCCGTGCCTGGCCTGCCACAGCCATCTGCAAACTGCTTTAGCGCGGCCGGACGACGAGTTGCCCCTGCATGTCGGCGTGGGCGCTGTCGCTGGTGAGACTGCTGTAGAAGCGGAAGGTCCCGGGTCGATCCGCGCGGAACTCGAACGTCGTGCTGCCGCCGGCCGGGACGCGCCGGACGATCCGGTACTCGTCGATGGCGAAGCTGTAGGCGACGTCCTCGCTGCGGATCGTGAGCGTGACGAGGTCGTCCTGCGTCACGCCGATGCGGTCGGGCGTGTAGCGGTAGTTCCGCCCGACCAGGGTGAAGGCCGGGCGGTTGGGCGGCGCCTGTTCCTGGGCGTCCGGGTGCGCCAGCAGCAGCGCGGCCCCCATCAGCAGCAGTCCCGCGCGCCGGCGGGTCAGGCTCACGTCAGTCCTTGGCGGCAGGCGTGGCGGCCTCGGCGCCGGCCTTGGCCGCCTCGTCCTGCAGCAGCGCCTTGCGGCTCAGACGGATCTTGCCGGTGGGGTCGATGTTGATGACCTTCACCATGATCTGCTGGCCCTCCTTGAGCTCGTCGCGGACGTCCTTGACGCGATGGGTCGAGATTTCCGAGACGTGCAGCAGGCCGTCGGTGCCCGGCATGATTTCGACGAAGGCGCCGAAGTCGGTGATCCGCTGCACCTTGCCCATGTACGTCTTGTTCAGTTCGGGCGTGGCCGTCAGTTCCTGGATGATGCCGATCGCCTTCTGCGCCGAGTCCCCGTCGGAGGACGCCACGTTCACGCGGCCGTCGTCCTCGACATCGATCTTGACGCCGGTACGTTCGATGATGCTGCGAATCATCTTGCCGCCGGGACCGATGACGTCCCGGATCTTGTCCACCGGAATCCTGATCGTGACGATCCGCGGCGCGAAGACCGACATCGACGTGCGCGGCGCGCCCAGGGTGGTCGCCATCGCGGCGAGGATGTGCAGGCGGCCCTGCCGCGCCTGCTCGAGCGCTTTGCGCATCACCTCGGCGGTGACCCCGGACACCTTGATGTCCATCTGCAGCGCCGTGATGCCGCCCGTTGTTCCGGCGACTTTGAAGTCCATGTCGCCGTAGTGATCTTCGGCGCCCGCGATGTCCGAGAGCACGGCGTATTTCCCGGTCTTCTCGTCCATGATGAGGCCCATCGCGATGCCGGCCACCGCCGCCTTGAGCGGCACGCCGGCGTCCATCATCGCCATCGACCCGCCGCAGACCGATGCCATCGAGGAGGATCCGTTCGACTCGAGAATGTCGGAGACGATGCGGACGGTGTAGGCGAACTTGTCCTCGCCGGGCACCACCGGCGTCAGCGCACGTTCGGCCAGTGCGCCGTGGCCGATCTCGCGCCGTCCCGGGCCGCGCAGGAACGCGACTTCGCCGACCGAGAAGGGCGGGAAGTTGTAGTGCAGCATGAACCGCTTGTAGAATTCGCCGCTCACGTGCTCGATCTTCTGTTCGTCGTCGGCGGTGCCGAGCGTGCACGTGACGAGCGCCTGCGTCTCGCCGCGCGTGAAGACGACCGAGCCGTGCGCCCGCGGCAGCACGCTCGCCTCGCTCCAGATCGGCCGGATCTCGTCGAACCGGCGGCCATCGAGCCGGACGCCGCGATCGAGCACCTCGTCGCGCAGCACCTTTTCCTTCAACTCGTGGAAGATGTGCTTGGCTTCGGTGCGCCGCTGGATTTCGCCTTCGGGAATCGACGCGACGAACTCGTCGAGCACCTGGTCGACGCGGTCGTAGTTCTCCAGTTTGCCGCGGATGCGCATCGCCTCGCTCAGAGGCGCGTACACCTTCTCTTCGACCTCGCGGTAGAAGTCGTGTCCGATGTCCTTCTTCTGCACCACCGTCTTCTTCCGGCCCGCGGCGGCGGCGAGCGCGTCAATCGCCGCGACGATCTGCTTGATGGCGGCGTGCGCCACCTCGAGCGCCGTGACGACGTCGGCTTCCGAGACTTCCCGCGCGCCCGCTTCGACCATCACGATCCCATCGGCGCTCCCGGCGACGATGAGATCGAGCGTGCTCTCCTTGCGCTCGGCAAACGTCGGGTTGACGATGAACTGGCCGTTGACCAGGCCGACGCGGACGCCGGCAATCGTCTTCTGGAACGGGATCGTCGAAGTGGCGAGGGCGGCGGATGCGCCGGTGATCGCCAGCACGTCCGAGTCATTGTCCGTATCGGCGGAGAGGACGAGCGCGATGACCTGCGTCTCGTACCGCCAGCCCGACGGGAAGAGCGGCCGGATCGGGCGGTCGATCAGGCGGCTCGTGAGGACTTCCTTTTCGCTCGGCTTCCCCTCGCGCTTGAAGAACCCGCCCGGGATGCGCCCCGAGGCGTAGGTGTATTCGCGGTAGTCGACCGTCAGGGGCAGAAAGTCGATGCCTTCGCGCGCGTTCTGGGCACGGCACGCGGTCACGAGCACGACGGTGTCGCCCGATCGCACGATGACGGCGCCGTCGGCCTGCTTGGCGAGTTTTCCGGTTTCGAGGCTGATGGTGCGCGATCCGATCTGGATCTCGCGCCGCTGCAGATTGACGTTGTGCATAAGTGGTGGGCGCTACTTTCTGATGCCGAGACGGCGGATGAGATCGGCGTAG
Organism: Acidobacteriota bacterium; assembly: GCA_016213695.1. GTDB lineage: Bacteria > Acidobacteriota > Vicinamibacteria > Vicinamibacterales > UBA2999 > DATCJA01. The sequence goes on from JACQZV010000163.1 coordinate 2,784, forward strand.
CGTTCCGAGTCCTTGCTCTTCAGATAGTCGAGCAATCGACGGCGCTGGCCGACCAGCTTCAACAGGCCGCGGCGTGAATGATGGTCCTTCGCGTGGACCTTGAAATGCTCGGTGAGGTAGTTGATGCGCTCGCTGAGCAGGGCCACCTGCACTTCAGGTGACCCGGTATCGCTGTCGTGCGTCCGGTAGGTACTGATGACCCCGTTCTTGCGGTCCTTGGTAAACGCCACGTCGGCTTCCTCCACGAACGGCCCAGAAAGACCCACGACGCGAGTCCACCAGACCGCCGTACTGTTGCTAAATGCGAGTCCCCAAAAGACTTATTATTCTACTACATCAGCACCAGCGCGGGATGCAACGAGCCTGGACGGCCTCCCGGCGTGGCGATCCCGAGGAGTGCCCCCGTGGCGTCCAGGAGCCGAACCCACGGCGGCGAGTCCGACGGGGGCGCGTAATCGCCTTCGGCCAGCTCCCGACCGTGCGCAACGCAGGCGCGGCCCTGGTCGGTCACGATGACGGCCGGCAGGTGGGGGAGCAGTGCCGCCAGCGGGACCAGACACGCCTCCGTCCGTGCCGGATCGTGCAGCTCTTCCAGCCGGACGGCCATTGCGAGCGTGAAATCGCCGCTGCGCGTCCGGCGCAGCGCTTCCAGGCAGGCGCCGGTGTCCACGAGCTCACCCAGAGCGTGCGCGAACGACCGTACGTAGAAGCCGGCCGAGCAGCTGAGGGTGACGCGCGCGCGGCCGCCGCTGACATCGACAAGCGTGGCGCGCGTCACGCGCACAGGCGCAGGCGCCAGCGTCACCGGCGTCTGGCTGCGTGCGAGCGCGTAGGCGCGGCGTCCGGCGACTTTCTTGGCCGAATAGGCCGGCGGCACCTGCAGATAGTCGCCCGTGAGGCTCTCCATGGCCCGACGCACCGCGTCCTCGGGCGGGACGACGTCGCTGCGGCTGGTCGGCGCGCCTGTGATGTCGTAGGTGTCGGTGGCGAGGCCGAACCGGATCGTCGCGTCGTACTCTTTGTCAGCGGCGACGAAAAAGCGGATGAGGCGCGTGGCGCGGCCGACGGCGAGCGGCAGCACCCCCGTGGCCAGCGGGTCGAGCGTGCCGGTGTGTCCGATTCGGCTCTCGCCCAGCGCGCGCCGGGCCGCCGCCACCACGTCGTGCGAGGTCAGGCCCTCTGGTTTGTCGACGACGAGAACGCCATCCATGTCAGGGATCAGGGGTCAGGGATCAGGGATCAGGGATCGGTGGTTGGCAGCGGTCAACTCACAACTGCCCGATGAATCTGCTCCAGAATCTTCCCGCGAAACAGCACCGCCAGCTCTTCGATGCGCCCGGCCGCGCTGCAGCCGGAGGCGTTCTTGTGGCCGCCGCCGCCGAATTCCCGCGCCACCGCATTGATGTCGATCCCTCCCTTCGACCGCATGCTGACGCGCCAGTCGTCCGGCCCGTGCTCCTTGAAGAATACGACGGCCTGGATGTCCGCGACCGTCAGGGGCAGGTTGATCAGCCCCTCGCTGTCCTCGTAGGTCGCGCCGCAGTCGGCCGCCAGCTGACGATCGACCGTGAGCGTCGCCAGCCGGCCGCTCGCGTCGAGCGCCATCCGACTCAGCACCGCGCCGAACAGCTTCAGGCGTCCGAGCGTATTGCTGTCAAAGATGGCGCGCGCGACGGTCGGCGGATGCACGCCCGCCTCCACGCACTGACGGCAGATGTCGAAGGTCCGCGGCGAAATGTTCGAATAATGAAACGACCCGGTATCGGTCAGGATGGCAATGTAGAGGTGAACCGCGATCTCGTAGGTCAGCGGGACGCCGAGCTCGCGCACCAGGTCGAAGACCATCTCGCCGCACGCGGCGGCCGACACGTCGAACCAGTTGACCGCGCCGTACAGCGCATTGCCGAGGTGGTGGTCGATGTTGATGACGAAGCCGCGGTCGAGACCGGCCACGCCGGTACGCGACAGGTCGCCCGATTCCATCACGATGACGGCGTCCGCCGCGTCGTCGACCCGCTCGGCCACTTCGATGTCCGGCACGCCGGGGAAGACGAAAAAGGGAGGGGGCGCCGGGTCGCGGTTCACGACGCGCGCCTGCTTGCCGAGCGCGCGAAGCGCGTAGGCCATCGCGAGCTGCGATCCGATCGCGTCGCCGTCTGGACGGACGTGCGAGGCGATCACAAACCGCTGTCGCGCCCGGATCTCGGCGGCCACCCGCGCGAGCGTCTGCGGCTCAGTCCTCGTCGTCATGCCGGGGTCCGCGCTGCCGTTCTTCCTCGTGGAGGTCGCGGAGGATCTGTTCGATGCGATCCTGCTGCTCGACCGACTGGTCGAAGCGGAACGTCAGCTCGGGGACGCGCCGCAGCCGCAGGCGGCTGCCGATCTGACGGCGGAAGAAGGGTGTCGCGCGCTCGAGCGCCAGCGCCGTCTCGCGGCGCGCCTTCGGATCGCCCAGCGTCGTGTAGAAGACGCGCGCCACCTGCAGATCGGGGGAGACCTGCACGCGCGTCAGCGTGATGAACCCGATTCCCGGATCGTGCACGGCGCCGCGCGTCAGCAGCTCGCTGATCTCCTGCCGGATCTGGTCGGCGACGCGATCGGGTCGGTAGCCTGGGGACATGCACGTCGGTCCCATGCTGCGCCCGTCCGGCTGGGGCCCGCCTGAAGCCCACAGTCCGACGCCCGCCGCCTGGAGCCCAAAGACGCCGTTTACGCTGTCGCTGCGACGCGCTCCATCGTGAAGACTTCGATCATGTCGCCGACCTTGATGTCGTTGTAGCGCTCGAGGCTGATACCGCACTCGATACCCGTCTTGACCTCCGAGACGTCATCCTTGAAGCGGCGCAGGGATCCGATCTTCCCTTCGTGGACGACGACGTTGTCGCGCAGCAACCGGGCCTGGGTCTCGCCCGCGCGCGTGATACGGCCGTCGGTGACGATGCAGCCGGCGATGGCGCCGACCTTGGGCACCTTGAATACTTCACGGATTTGCGCCGTGCCGATGCGCACTTCCTTGAAGGTCGGCTCGAGCAGCCCCGTCATGCCCTTCTTGATCTCGTCGGTCACGTTGTAGATGACCGAGTGGAGGCGGATGTCCACCTGCTCGCGTTCGGCCACGTCGGCCGCGTTGCGGTCCGGCCGCACGTTGAAGCCGACGACGATGGCGTTCGACGCGGAGGCGAGCAGTACGTCCGATTCATTGATGGCGCCGACGCCGGACCGGATGATGTTGATCTTGACCTTGTCGTCGGACAGCTTCGCGAGCGTGTCGGCGAGCACTTCGGCCGAGCCCTGCACGTCGGCCTTGACGATGATCGGCAGGTCCTTGACGCCGCCTTCCGCGATCTGTTCTTTCAGCGATTCGAGGGTGAGGCGGCCGCCCTTGGCGCCGAGCGCCTGCTCTTTCGCCCGCGTCTGGCGGAAGGTGGCAATCTGGCGGGCTTTGGCTGCGTCGGCCACGGTCTGGAACGGATCGCCCGGCTGCGGCAGGCTGGTCAGCCCGAGCACCTCGACCGGCGTGGCGGGCCCGGCCGTCTTGACCGGGCGCCCGCGGTCGTCGATGAGCGCACGGACCCGCCCGACGACCGGACCGGCGATGAAGTTGTCGCCGACGCTGAGCGAGCCGTCCTGCACGAGCACGGTCGCCACGGGGCCGCGGCCGCGATCCAGCTTGGCCTCGAGCACCGTGCCCGAGGCGGGCCGCCGCGGGTTGGCCTTGAGTTCGAGGATGTCGCTCGACAGCAGGACCATCTCAAGGAGCTGATCGAGGTTCTGCCGCTTCTTGGCCGACACCGGCACCATGACCGTCTGGCCGCCCCAGTCCTCGGGAACGAGTCCGACTTCGGCAAGCTCGCGCTTCACGTTGTCCGGGTTGGCGCCGGCCTTGTCGATCTTGTTGATGGCAACGACGATCGGCACCTTCGCGGCCCGGGCGTGGTCGATCGCCTCCCGCGTCTGCGGCATCACGCCGTCGTCGGCGGCGACGACCAGCACGACGACGTCGGTGACCTTCGCTCCCCGCGCGCGCATCAGCGTGAAGGCCTCGTGGCCGGGCGTGTCGAGGAATACGACGCTGCGGCCGCCCACATCGACGTGGTAGGCGCCGATGTGCTGCGTGATGCCACCCGCCTCGCGCTCGGCGACCCGCGTTTCGCGGATGGCGTCGAGCAGCGAGGTCTTGCCGTGGTCGACGTGCCCCATGACGGTAACGACCGGCGCGCGCGTCTGCACGTCCTCCGGCCTCGACTCGGCGACTTCGGCCGACACGAGCTCTTCCTCGAAGCTCCGCATCTCGATTTCGGCGCCGAACTCACGGGCGATGTCCTTGGCGGCCTCCATGTCGAGCGTGCTGTTGATGGTCATCATCATGCGCTTCATCAACAGCTTGGCCAGCACGTCCTTGACGCGGACGTCGAGCTTCTCCGAGAGGTCCTTTACCGTCATGCCCTCCGCCAGCGTGATGGTGCGCGTGATCGGCGGTGGCGCCGCGGGCATGGCCGAGGCGGCCGGGGCGGACGGCCGCTCGCGCCGGGTGTGCACGGGCCGCTGGCCAGGGCGCTGCTGCATACCCGGCGGCCGCTGCGGCACATACGGCGGGCGCGGGGCGGGCATGCCGGGCCGCGCCGGCTGCGTCTGCTGCCGGACCGGCTGCGCGGGCAGCGGCCGGGGACCTCCGAGCATCGCCGGCGTGGTCGGGCGCGGCGGGTAGGGTCCGCGAGGGGCAGGCGACGCGGACGACCGCGGCGCTGCCGGGCGCGCGCCGGCCGGCGGCGTCGCCGACGGCCGCTGCACCATGGTCGGCTGTCCCTGCGCCGGGCGTTTGGCCGGCATCAGCGGGCGCGCGGGCTTGACCGGCTCCCCGGGCTCTTCGATCCGCAAGCGCAGCGTGGGCGGCACGAATCGGCCCGCCGCGGAGGGCGGTTCCGCG
>JACQZV010000164.1 GCA_016213695.1 Acidobacteriota bacterium
ACTGCCGTCGCGTTCAATCAGGAACCGGTGGTCCGCGTGCCCGGTGCGGTCTACGACTCGGATGTGCCGAATGAAAAGCCGGGGCCCGCGCCACGCCGCGATCTCTCCGGGATCTGGGAGCCAGCCCGCGGCCCTGGCGACGCCATCGGGGCCCAGGGCGCCAAGAATTTTCCGGACACGGGCCGTCCGGAGCACCAGCTGCCCTTCACGCCCGCCGGCCTGAAGGCCAATCTCGCCAACAAGCCGGCCTGGGGACCCCGAGCGGTCGCCTCGGCGGAGTCCAACGATCCGCAGCCGACCTGCGAGCCGCAGGGATGGCCGCGCCTCATCCTGCACAACTACCGGACCGCGCAGATCGCGCAGACCCCGAAGCAGGTGCTCGTCCTCTACCAGTTCAACAGGAAGTGGCGGAATATCTGGACCGACGGCCGGCCGCTCCCGAAGATTGACGACGCCCTCGAGCCGCGGTGGTGGGGCTATTCGATCGGGCGCTGGCAGGACGACTACACATTCGTGGCCGAGACGGTCGGCCTCGACGAGCGCACGTGGCTCGACAACGTCGGCCGCCCGCACAGCTTCGACCTGCGGGTCGAAGAGCGGTACGTCCGCAGGAATGCCACGCACATCGAGGTCACGATCACCATCGACGACCCGACGTACTATTCGCGGCCATGGATCGCGCTCGACCGGCTGCCGCTGCGGCTGCAGCCGGATACGTTCGACATCAGGGAGATGGACTGCTCGCCGAGCGAATTCGCACGGTACACCAGGGAATTCGCGGAGCCGGCGGCAGGGGTCCAGAACACCAGTCCGCGTTAGGCCGCGCCTGACGCGCGTCGGAGAGACGAGGAGGGACATTCCAATGCCACGTCGCTCGAACCGTCGCGTCGTTCTCCCGCTCGTCATGGCCACCACCCTCGTGGTAGCAGCCGCTGAAGCACGTCTGGCCGCGCAGGGCACGATCGGGACTATTCTCGGCACGGTGACGGACTCGTCGGGGTCGGTCGTCCCCGGCGTCACCGTGACGGCGAGAAACACCGGCACGAGCGCCGTGCAGCCCACCGTCACCGACTCGCAGGGACGCTACACGATTCCGGCGCTGCCGGTCGGCGATTACGAGGTCCACGCCGAGCTCCAGGGCTTTCAGACGGTCGTTCGTCCCGGCATCCGACTGAGCGTCGGCGCCGACGTGGTGGTGGACTTTCGTCTGCCGGTTGGAGAAATCGCCGAAACGCTGACGGTCACGGCGGCCGCGCCGCTCGTCAACACGACCTCGTCCGCGCTCGGCACCGTGATCGACCCGACACAGATCCGCGAGCTGCCGCTCAACGGCCGCAACTTCGAGGAACTGGTGCTGCTGGCCCCGGGCGTGAACGTGTCGAGGGGCGCCGGCTCGCTCAGAAACGCCTTCACCGGCAAGCAGGAGTACTGGACCGTGTCCGGCTCCCGTCCGAACGGGCAGGAGATTCTGATGGACGGCACCAACATCCAGACGTATCAGAATCGCGGCACGGGCACGGGCATCCTCGGCACCAGTCTGGGTGTGGACGCGATCGGCGAATTCCAGATCCTGACCAACACCTACGGCGCCCAGTACGGGGGCAATGGCTCGGTCCTGAACTCGGTGACCCGGTCGGGCACGAACACCTTCCACGGCTCGCTGTACGAGTTTGCCCGCAACTCGACGTTCGATGCCGTGCAGTGGCCGGCCGCCACGAAGCAGCCGTTCTGGAAGAACCAGAGCGGCGGCACCCTCGGCGGCCCGATCCGTACCGACCGGATGTTCCTCTTCGCGAATTTCGAGTACCTCCGGCAGAGGGAGACGCAAAGCAATGTCAGGGTCGTACCCAACGCGCTCGCGCGCGAGGGTATCGTGCCGCTGCCGCCGAACGGCGTGCCCGCCCCCGGGTGTCTCGTGGCCAGCGTCCCCGGCCACCAGAACTGCGGGATGGGCAGCCCGAACCAGGCCAACTTCCTGCGGGTGAAACCGTACCTGGATTTGTTCCCGCTCGGTCCCAATCAGCCGGGCAACGTCCCGGCGACAGGAGCCATTACCGGGTACGAGAGCGCGACGTTCGGCGAGCCCCAGGATCGTGGCAACGGCACGGCGCAGGTTCTCGTCAACGCCGAATCGCCCGGCACGGAGTATTTCGGCGTGGGCCGTCTCGACTGGAACATGTCAAACGCCGACTCGCTCTTTGCGCGGTATCTGGTTGACGACGCCTATACGACGGAGCCGTTTTACGGCAACTTTCCGGCGTGGCCGGAGCTGGAGGATTCCAACAACCAGTACTTCACCGTCGGCGCCAAGCGCGTGTTCTCGGGCACGCTGATCAACTCGCTCCAATATGGCCGCACCCGCACGTATTTCAACATTCGCAGCCAGAGCATCAATCCGACCGTGACGCCGGGCGTGCTGCCGCCCGGTTCCCTGAACTGGTCGGGAGATCTGTTCACGGGCGGCGTGGCGGGTGGGCAGTATGCGGGATTGGATCTGCCGGTGATGGACGGGACGCTCGCCCCGGGCTCCGGCATCCACGCCATCGGGCCGGGACAGATCTCGCCGATCAGAAAGAACCAGGTCCGGCACAGCATCACCGAAGACCTCTTCTGGATTCGGGGCGGACACAGCCTCCGCTTCGGCGGCAGCGTCACGAAGAACCAGACCGACGGCATCCACGCGTTCCCGGGCGGCGGCACGTGGACGTTCGCGAACCTGACGAACTTCCTGCGCGTCGTGCCCACGCAGTATCAGGGGGCGTGCAACTACGCCAACGGCAGCCCCGGGTGCGTGTTCGCCGACGGCTCGCCGCTCCTCTTTCCGACGCAGCGGCGCATCGCGCGGACGTGGGATGTCACGATGTACGCGCAGGACGATTGGAAGATTGCGTCCACTCTCACCCTGAACCTGGGATTGCGGTACGCGCCCACGACCAATCCGTACGACGCCACGGATCAGACCTACGGGCTCCTGCCGGTGCCGTTTGGACCGAATGGCGACGACCGGCAGCCCGGAACGGCGCCGCCGGCGCCTGCGGCACAGTTATCGAAAATGGATCACTTCTTCCTCAGGAATCCGTCGCTGCGGACCTTCGATCCCCGCGTCGGCTTCGCGTGGGATCCGTCGGGCAACGGACGGACCGCCATCCGGGGCGGCTACGGCATCTTTCACGCCATCATGCAGTGCCGCGACTACTGCTACGGGGCATGGTTCACGCAGCCATGGACGGTTCGGACGGTGCTCGATCCCGCCGCGCTGACCACCTTCCCGCGGCCGTTTCAGACGGCGACCGCCGCGACGACCAGCGCGTCGTGGGGGACCAATCCCTACCAGACCACGCCGTGGATGCAGCAGTGGAATGTCAGCCTCCAGCAGGAGATCATGGCCAACACGGTCGTCGTACTGGCGTACGTCGGCTCGAGCGGCGTGCGCATGGTCGGACAACGCGACGTGAATCCCCCACTGGCGAGCGGCGTGCTGGCGCCGTCTGTCAATACCGGCGCCATCGCGCTCTCGCAGAACCAGACGCTGGCGCCCAACTTCCCCGGATTCCTGGATCGCCTCGTGTTCGTGACAGGCTCGGGCGTCCGGACGCCCGACGGCCTCGAATGCCAGGCCGCCAGATGCACGCTCGCGACGGCGGACGGGCAGCCCATCGTCAATCCTGCGACCGGCGAGATGTCGTACACGCATCTCGTGAAGACGGGGGCGACGTTCGCCGCGCTGGCGAACAGCCGCTGGAACCCGAACTTCGGAAATTTCACGTCCGGCGTGACCGACCTCGATTCGCGGTACGACGCGCTGCAGGCCGGGATCAATCGCCGGGTGAGCAACAACCTCTCGGCGCAACTGTCCTACACGTATTCGAAGTGCACGGACATCAGCTCGGGCAACTGGGGCCAGGAGGGCGGGACCATGATCCTGAACCCCTACGATGTCGAGGACGACCGCGGCCCCTGCACGTTCCAGCTCACACACAATCTGTCGGCCAACGCTGTCTACAGCCTGCCGTTCACGGGAAACGGGGTCGTCGAAGGCTGGCAGGTCAGCGGGATCTTCTATGCCAGCTCCGGAGGTCCGTTCGCCATGCCGGGCATAGCGGCCCTCGGCAGCAACCCGGGAGCGATCGCCAACAACAACCGCGCCGACTACGTGCCC
>JACQZV010000159.1 GCA_016213695.1 Acidobacteriota bacterium
CTTCCCCGAGAAGCGCACCTTCTTCCTGGAAGGGCTCGACATCTTCCAGTTCGGCCCCCTCGTCAACCGCGACGTGATCCCGTACTTCAGCCGGCGCGTCGGCCTCATCGACGGACACGACGTGCCCGTGCTGGCGGGCGCGAAGGTCAACGGACGCATGGCCAATACCAACTTCGGCGGGCTCGTGATCGGCACCAACACGAAGACGGGCGTGGCCGCCGAGCGCGCGACGATGGCCGTCGCGCGCGTGACGCAGACCCTGTGGCACGAGTCGTACATCGGTGCGCTCCTGACGGCCGGCGATCCGCTGGGCCGGCCGGGGAGCTGGCTGGGCGGCGTCGACTTCACGTATTCCACCACCACCTTCCTCGGCGACAAGAACTTCTCGACGAGCGCGTGGGGGCTCGTGACCCGCCGCGACGCGCTGCGCGGCGACACCGCGTCGTACGCGTTCAAGGTCGATTATCCGAACGACAAGTGGGACGCCCGGCTCTGGTACAAGCGCATCGGGCGCGACTTCGACCCGTCGCTCGGCTTCGTGCCGCGGCGCGCGGCGCAGCTCTGGAACCCGTCGCTGTCGAACCGGACCCGGTTCGCCCGCGGCCCGATTCAGGAGATGAGCTACGGCCTCAACCCGTACATCGGAACCGATCTCGCCGGCCAGTGGGAGACCTACAACGGGCAGATCCAGGCGCTCACCTGGCGCTTCCGCAGCGGCGACCGCGTGCAGGTCATGCTCGATCCGGCCGGCGACCGTCCCCGCCGGCCGTTCGAGATTTCGCCCGGCGTGATCATTGCGCCGGCGCCGTATCAGTGGTTCCGCCGCGCCCTCAGCGTCACGACGGCGCAGAAGCGCCGCTTCTCCACGACGCTCTCGTGGACGTCGGGCAGCTTCTACGACGGCGATCTGGCGCAGTACGAGGCGAGCGCCGTCTGGAACCCGGCGCCGCTCTTCACGGTGGAGATCGATGGCGAGCGGAATCTCGGACGCCTGACGGCGGGACGCTTCACGCAGACGCTGGTCGGGACGCGCCTGCGGATGAACGTGTCGCCCGACCTGTCAATCTCGAGCTACGCCCAGTACGACACCGACAGCGACTCGATCGGCGTCAACTCGCGAATCCGCTGGACGCTGCTCCCGGTGGCGGAGCTCTTCGTCGTGTACAACCACAACGTGCGCTCGCTCGTGGACCGCTGGCAGCTCGAGTCGAACCAGCTGCTCGTCAAGGTGCAGTACGCATGGAGGTTGTAGCGTCGCTTCGGCTCAGGTTTTGTGCTACGTTGTGCCGACTGTCGTGACTGGAAGGAGACATCCGATGAAGACAGCGGGTGTGTTTTGCGCGGCCCTGTTCGTGCTCGTCGCGGGGTCCCCTGCCCTCGCCCACCACTCGTTCGCCACCGAATACGACCGTGGCAAGCCGGTGTCGGTCACCGGCGTCGTTCGGAAGGTCGAGTGGAAAAATCCTCACATCTGGTTCTACGTCGACGTCAAGGACACACGCGGCGAGGTCACGACGTGGGGCTTTTCCGGGGCGCCGCCGAGCTTCCTGATGCGGCAGGGCATCGCCAAGGACGCGATGAAGACGGGCGATGTGATTAAGGTCGACGGCTTCAGGGCGAGGGACGGATCGCACAACGCCTCCGGCGGCAAGGTGACGTTTGCCGACGGCCGCAGCGTGTTCACGGCGTCGGCCGAAGACCCCCGACCGAACTGACCATGTCCTGGCAGCATACGGCGCTCGTTGTCACCGCCACCGCCCTGCTGTCGGCCTGCACCGCCGCTCAGCCGGCGCCACCGGCGCCGCAGGGGGCGCCGCGGGCCGCCGGCGGCAAGCCGGACTTCACCGGCATCTGGGCCGGCCCCGGGTTCGTCCATACGGGCAAGGACACCGACACGGCGAACGTCCGCCTCTACACGAACGCGAACATGGCGCCTTTCACGCCGGGCGGCCGGGAGCGGCTCTACCGGAAGCACGCCGGCAACGTCCGCGTGGACGACCCGACCGCGATCTGCCTGCCGAACGGACTGACGCGGCAGATCCCCTCACCGTACGCGCAGCAGTGGATCCAGACGCCGACGCAGCTCGTGATTCTCTACGAGTACATGCACTTCTTCCGCGTGATCCCGTTCGGCGCGCCCAACCGGCCGCACGCGGACGACATCGAACCGACCTACATGGGTGACTCGATCGCCTGGTGGGAGGACGACACGCTCGTCATCGACACCGTCGGGCTCAACGAGTGGATGCTCGACGCGTTTCATCCCGACGACGGCGGATCGCGGTGGCACAGCGACCGGCTGCACGTGGTCGAGCGGCTGCGCTACACGGATAGCACGAATGCGTCGTACGACGTGACGATTGACGATCCGGCGATCTTCGAGAAGCCGTGGGTCGAGCGGTGGGCGATGCAGATCAAGCCGACGTGGAAGATCCTCGAGTTCATCTGCGACGACAACGACCGGTGCCGGACCGGCAACTGCACCGACGCGGATGTGCAGAAATCGGCGGGGTCGCAGTAGCGCGCAGGCTTCAGCCTGCGCGGTGACTCACCGGGGCACCTCCCGCAGCTGCTGTGACGAGTCGCGCTCGGTGGATCCGCGGGGCGCGGCCACCGCCGGCCGCGGCATTCCTTTCATCCTCCCGATGTACTCCGGGAACATCGTCGCCGCCCCGCCCAGGCGCGCCTCGATCGGCGTGCCGAACGGATCGGCCAGCTTCGGGTTCAACCCGGGCAGCGGGCTCGTGCCCGGCAGGAAGTGGGGGACGTTGCCGCGAGGCACGGCGGTTTCGGTGGCCTCTTCGCAGGGATACGGATCCATCGGCATGGCCGGATCGAACGCCCACATCATCGTGGTCCGGATGTAGGGCGCGTCCAGATACACCGGGTCGTAGATGATCACGGTGGCCTGGAGGCGATCCCCCATGCGCTTCCACCGCGTCCGGATCGTCGACCGGTCGCTGCGCATCAGGCCCGATCGCCTGATGTACGACTCCTTCAAATGCGTGGTCGTGACGACGAGCGTGTCGCCGTCCCATTCGCCGGTGGAGAACCCGCTCCAGGTGTGCAGCGCATGCTCGGGAGGACGGGCGCGGCCGTCCATCCAGATCGTGACTTCCTGCTCCTCCTGGTTGATGTGCCCGTGGTAGGCGACGACTTTCTGCGTGGCGGGGTCGATCTCCGGCCAGAACTGCAGCGCCGACAGCACCCCTTCGAGCGAGAAATCCCACGGGTGCGGCCGGCACACCCATTCGGCCACGTCGAAGTCGGCCGGCGACCAGCTGTCGCCCCGCCACCGGCCCTCCGCGCTCAGCGGGAGACCGGCGGCATCCCCGGTCATGCCGTCGCCGTCCTCGTTGCGCGCCAGCGGCCGCCATTTCCCGCTGAGGTCGACCTGCGCGAGCGCCGGCTGCACGAGCAGCAACACCAGTAACGGTACGACAGCCAACGACGATCTCCACGGGCCACGGAGGCACGAAGCCACGGAGACCAGTAGTGGACGAACCCTCCGTGTCACCGTGTCTCCGTGGCCTGTCGAAACGACAATCGACTCAGAACCCATACCTGATCCCGAACTGGAAGATGCGCGGCGTGCCCGCCTGCGTCGTGATCTGGCCGAAGTTGCCGGCGTCGAGATTGACCGTATTGGCATTGCCCCCGCCGCCCAGCGGCGGTCCCGGATTGCCCCAGTTGAAGTGATTCAACAGATTGAACGTCTCCAGGCGGAGTTCCAGGTCCTGCGTGGCGCCAAGCGGAATCCGGCGTGAAAGGGCGAGGTCGATGCTCCAGTAGGCGGGTCCTTCGATGCTGTTGCGTGTGTGGGTGCCGAGCTGCCCCGGCGCCGGGTAGGCAAACGCGGCGCGATTCAGGTAGTTGCCCAGCGTCTTGTCGCCGTACGGGTTGGCGGCCACCTGGTCGACCCGCTGCTGCAAAATGCCCGTCGCGGTGATGTCGCGGAGCGTCATCACGGTGAGCCAGGCGCCCGAGCGCGCCGAAAGAATCCCCGCCACGTTCCAGTCCGACGCCAGGACATGCAGCGCGCGGTTCGCGAATTGCGGCGTCGCGACCGTCACGGTCGCGTTGGCGATGTGGCGTCTGGAGAACGTGCAGTTGCCAAGGTCCCAGTCGGGGTTGTCAGGGTCCTGCACGCTCTGTCCGCCCGTGAAGAACGTCGTCTGCGCGAAGTTCCCGACACAGTAGGAGCGGGTGTAATTGGCGCTGAGGCTCACGCCGCTCGCCGCCCGCCGCTGCGTGGACAGCCGCAGCGCGTGATAGGTCTGCGTGCCGATCGCTTCGTGGCGCTCGATCGAGCCAATCAGCCGCGACGCCTGCGGGTTCTCGATCGACAGCTTGCGCCGCTGATTCAGGTTCGCCGGCGTGGTGCACGTCGGGTAGGAGACGCCGGCCAGCGTGCAGGGGCCGGTGCCAAGAAAGACGCCGGCGTTGCGCTGCACCTGCGCCCAGATGCGATCGGTGTAGCTGCCGAGATAGCTGGCCGACACCTGCCACGCCGCACCCACCTGCCGTTCGACGATGACGTTCCACGACTGGACGCGGGTGGAATTGTTGTCGGGATCGACCGACGCGAGCGCGCCGTACGCCGGAAACTGGGCATCCGGGCCAGGATTTTCCGGATACGGATGCGGCGGCCCGCCCGGGAAACCGCGATACGGATCGTCGAGACCGCCGGGCAGCTGGGTCACACGCAGCCGGCCGCCGAACGGCGGCGCCGTGGCGCTGATGAAGAGATACGACGCGCCCTGGAAGTCGTAGCCAAGGCTGTAGGAGGATCGCACCGCCATGCGGCCGTCGCCCGTCACGTCCCACGCCGCTCCGACGCGCGGCGCGAAGTTCGTCCACTTGTTGTTCAGACCCGACTTGCCGGACGGAAAATCGGGGTCGCCGGGATACAGGAATCCGGGCGGTGCGTTGCGAAAAACCGTGCTCGTCACGCCGCGGCGGAAGTTGTCGAGATTGAAGTTGGAGATGGCTTTGTTCTTGATGTCCTGCCCGAAGAACGGCTCCCAGCGCAGGCCGCCGTTCAGCGTCACGCGCGTGCCGACGCGCCAGGTGTCCTGGGCGTAGAGGCCCAGGTACTCCTGGGCCAGATCGAGGACCCCGGGCCTGGCATGCTCGAGACGCGCCAGCCGGCCGGTCAGGAAGTCCGCCATCCCCAGGCCGCTGGACGACCCGTCGAACGTCCAGAGGCCGACGCCGCGCTGGCCGTCGACCGTGTAGTGCGTCCAGTGGGCGACATTGCCGCCGAGCGCGATCTGGTGGCTGCCCCGCACGAGCGTGACATCGTCGGAGATCTGATAGGCGTCGGTGTCGCCCTGGAACAGCACCGAGCCGCCCGAGGCCGTCATGAACCCGCCGCTGATCTCGATGCCGATGATGCCCGGCACGTAGTTGTAGAAGTCCTTGATGCCGAGCGTGTCGGCGCCGAAGAACGGCTCGAGGTTGTAGTGGGCCCTCGTGCGGTTCCATACCACGCGGAACGCGTTGACCGTGTTGGCGCCGAAGACCTTCGTATCGCCGAGCGTCAGCGACTGGGCCCGGTGGTTCTGGGAGGCGTCCTCGGGCCGCGTGGTCAGCACGTTGCCCGAGGCGGGCCAGCCCGGGAGCTGCACGTCCGAGGTCAGCATGTAGCGGCCGAAGATCGAATGGGCCCCGCTGCCCTGATAGTCGACCTTGGCGACAACCTGGTGCTGGTCGTAGTGCTGGGGCGCGGAGAACCTGACGTCGCCGCACGGATCGGCCGTGGTCGGGAGCTGCCGCGCGATGGCCGTCGCGGCCGGGCTGAGCAGGCCCGGATCGATCCGGTTGTTGACGAAGGGTGCGCGCAGGTTCACCTGCTGGCCCCGGTTGCACGCCGGCGAGGCAAAGGCGGTGAAGTCGCCGGCCAGCGTCGCCGGAGTCGGGATCCGCGTGATCGCGTCGGCCGGCGTCACGCGGAGGAACGTCCCCTGATACGCGCCGAAGAAGAAGAGGCGATCGGCCAGGATCGGACCGCCCAGCACGCCGCCGGGCTGGTTTCGCTTGAGCCCATCATCGCGCTTCTTGCCGTCGGGACCGATCGGCGCGAAGACCGCCTTCGAGTTGAAGCGCTTGTCGCGCAGGAACTCGAAGAGCGTGCCGTGGAATACATTCGTGCCCGACTTCGTCACCGCGCTCACCGTCCCGCCCGAGTGGACGCCGTTGTCGGCGGAGAGCCCGCTCGTCGCGACGCGGAATTCCTGCAGCGCGTCGGGAAACGGCAGCGGCATGTTCAGGTTGTCATACGGGTTGTTGTGTGCGGCGCCGTCGAGCAGGTACGCGACGCCGAACGGGAGGCTTCCGGCCACGCCGGTGAAGACCGAACCCGGCATGCTCTTGTTGTTCGGCGCGTCCTGCACGGCCGCGCCCGCGAGCACGATCAGGTCGGTGACCTGGCGGCCCTGGAGGGGCAGCTCGAGGATCCGCTGCTGCTCGATCACCTCGCTGATGCCGGTGCTCCGGACGTCGACGAGCGGCGCCGCCGCTTCGACGGCCACGGTCTCCTCGAGGCTGCCCACCGCGAGCACCGCGTTGATCGTCGGCGTCGCGGCGACCTGCAGGACGATGCCGGTCCGCATGTAGGTGCGGAACCCCGGCAGCGAGATCTCGAGCTGGTACGGGCCGACGGGCAGGTTCGGCATCACGTAGGCGCCACCGCCGTCTGTGACGACCGATCGGCTGAAGCCGGTGTCGGTCTGGGTGGCCGTCACGGTGACGCCGGGCAGCACCGCTCCGCTCTCGTCGGTCACCCGTCCGTTGAGGGCGGCGGTCGCCTGCGCCCACGCTGGCGTCGCGGCCAGCCACACGGTCAGTGCGCCCGCCGACAACCCTTTCAGGAACCGGCTCATGACAGCCTCCCTCCTTGCGCTACTTCGTCGCGGTGAACGTTCCGCCGCTGCCGCCCTTGATGGCGCCCGTGATCGCGTTGCCGGCGACGCGCCCGGTGTAGGTCGCGTTGCCGGCCGTGAAGGTGACCTCGTCGCCGCGCACCCGGCCGCTGGCGATCGCGGTCGAGCCGAGCGTGCCCGACAGCATCTGGAACCGCTGCTTCAGCACGAGCGGGTTCTGCCCCACCTTCCACGTCCCCTCGACCTTGGCGGGCACGATCCAGAGCAGCGCCGTGCACCAGCTCGTGCAGTCGCCGCTGATCGTCTGCGTCTCGTCCGCCTCCCAGTCCTCCATCGTGAACGTGTTCGAGACGACCCGCGTCCCGGGCCGGAGGTCGAGCAGCTTGGGCCGCAGCTTCATGTTGATCGAGGGCAGCAGGAACATGGTGATGACCTGGGCCTTCGACAGGTCGGCCTCGAACAGGTCGGCGTTCTGGAACGCGGCACGAGCGGTCATCCCCGCAGCCGCGGCGTTCTTCTGCGAGAGCGCCACCATGTTCGGGTTGAATTCGATGCCGAGCGCGCGCGCGCCCCGTTTGGCGGCCGTGATGACCGTCCGCCCGTCGCCGGAGCCGAGATCCATCAGGAAGTCCTGCGGCGTGACCTTCGCCATGTCGAGCATCTTGTCGACCAGCGCCTGCGGGGTCGGCACCCACACGACGTCCTTGCCCGCCTGGCCGACCTGCGGCTCGAACGGCTTCTGCGCGGCGGTCTGCTGCGCGAACGCCGGCAGCGTCGCGACGAGCAGCGCCCCGACGACTATCAACGAACGGAAAGCGTAGCGTCCTCTCATTGGTGACCTCGTATGAAGGAAGAAAGTGTTCTCCCGGGTGGCGCATTATGACAAAAAACCCGCCGGTGGTGTCGTTCTTCCTCGCCGCTATCTCACGCCGCTGGCGATCCCGAACTGGTTGTTCTCCTGGCAGACGTACTCGATCAGATCGTCGCCTGGATTGCTCAGCGTGGCGTGAAACGTCACGGTGAACGGCCGCGAGAACGTCCCCGGATCGTCGACCGTGACCGCCTGCACGAGATGGCCGGCATCGGCCCGCGTCCACCGTTCGACCGTGTGGAGCTGCTCGGTGTGCGGCGTCCCTTTCCGGTCGAACCAGGCCTTGTCGTTGAACCCGACGGTGTCGATGACGAGCGTGTCCTTCTCGTACGAACCGATGGAATGGCCGAACCATGTCGGGTCGAGTTCCTTCGGATGCGTCCGGCCGTCCATGAAGACCTGCCGGAACGTGTGCATCAGTTCCGACAGGATGTACAGGTGGGTCGGCCTCTTGTGCGTGTAGTTCTGGATGAACCGGAACGGGTACGGACTGTAGCGCAGCAGGCCGAGCGGCAGGCACTGGACCATCGGATCCTCGGCCGGCTTGCGCGAGCCGAGGATCGTCCTGGCGGACGGGAGCAGCGGCAGCGTCTCGCCCGTGTTCAGGCCGAGCGCGATGTCGGGGCCAAACGACGGCTCGCTCACCCAGAGGCCGTCGCCGAGGTCGACCGTGCCGTCAGGCAGCCGTGGCGGCGGACCCGTCGGCGCCGGCGGACGCCGGACCTCCTGGCCCAGCGCGTCGACCGGTCCCAGCACGCCCTTGGGATTGCCGCCGGCCCCTTGCGCGAGCAACGGCGCGACGAGCGGCACCGCCAGAATCATCACAACGACGACGAGCAGCCTCTTCACGTTCGCCTCCTTGGCGGGCGAGCGCCGCGCCCCGTGCGAAGTCGCGCGCAGTATACAGGGAATCTTTCTCCTTGACAGACCCGATCGCATGGTTAACTTTCAAGGACTCGCACAGGAAGGGAGACAACGACATGAGGTGTGGATGGACACGCGCGACCGGTGCTGCCGCGGCGACCGCCGCCGTCTGGCTCGTAAGCCTCGTCTCGGTCGCGGGCCAGGCGGGCACCGAGCCGCCCATGTCGGAGGCCTTCTTCAAGAACGTCCAGGTCCTCAAGGGCATTCCGGTGGACGAGTTCATGGACACGATGGGGATGTTCGCAGCCTCGCTCGGCTATGACTGCGTCAGCTGTCATTCCCCGAATATCTATGAGCAGCGCGCGACCGCGTACGCCGAGACGACCCCGCTCGTCCAGCGGGCGCGCCAGATGATCGTCATGGTGAACACGATCAACAAGAACTATTTCGCCGGCCAGGCGCGCGTGAGCTGCTTCACCTGCCATCACGCGAAAAACCGGCCGGACTTCATTCCGAGCCTGGCGCTGCAGTACGGCGAGCTCATGGACGATCCCAACGCGATGGCGATCTTCCCGGACACGCGCACGACCGTCGACCAGGTGTTCGCGAAATACGTGCAGGCGCTCGGCGGCGCCGGACGGCTGGCCGCGCTCACCGGCTGGGTCGCGCGCGGCAGCTACGAAGGCTTCAACACCGGGGGCAACCAGTTCCCGATCGAGATTGTCGCCCGAGCGCCCGGCCAGCGGACGCAGGTGGTGCGCACCTCCGAGGGGGACGCCGTCAAGACCTTCGACGGCACCAGTGCGTGGGCGGCCGAGGGATGGCGCCCGATGCCGCTGCTCGCGCTCACACGCGGCAATCTCGAGGCCGCGCGGCTCGAGGCGACGGTCGCCTTCCCCGCCGGCCTCCGGCAGGCGTTCAGCCAGTGGGCGATCAGCAGCACGACGATCGACAACCGGATCGTCCAGCTGCTGCAGGGCAGCAACCCGAACCAGCTGCCGGTCAATTTCTATTTCGATGAGTCGGGCCTGCTCGTGCGGATCGTCCGCTGGAACCGCACGCCGGTCGGCACCATCCCGATGCAGTTCGAATACGCCGATTACCGCGACGTGGCGGGCGTCAAGATGCCGTTCCGGATCGTCAACACGTGGACCGACGGCCAGAACACGATCGTGCTGAGCGACATCCAGCCGAACGCGGCGATCCCCGCCGCGCGGTTCGCGCGGCCGGCGCCGTACCAGAAGCGCTGACCCCGGGAGTGCCTACGGCTTCGGTGCGCCCGGCGCCGCCAGGCCCTGGGGCAGGCCGTACTGGTTGTTCTCGATGCAGAAGTACTCGAGGATCTCGCTGTCCGGCGTGCCGAGCCGCGCCGTGTAGGTGACCGTGAACGGCCGGGTGAACGCGCCCGGGTCGGCGAGCGTGACCTCGCGCCGCAGCGTCGTGAAGTCGGTACGCGTGAAGCGCTCCACCATGTGCAGTTGCTCGGTGTGCGGCGTCCCCTCGCTGTCGAGCCAGAACCGATCGTTGACGCCGATCGTATCCACCACCAGCGTCCCACCCTCCCATCGTCCGGTGGAGTGCCCGTACCAGGTGGGGCTCGGATCCTCGGGATGCGCGCGGCCGTCCATGAAGATCTGCCGGAAGGTGTGCGCGTTGCCTTCCTGCAGCATGAAGATGTGGGTGGAACTGGTGGTCGGGTGCTGGACGAGCCGCCAGGCGAACCCGCCCGTAATCCGGAGCGGCCCGCCGGGCATGCAGTAGAAATAGGGGTCGGAGCCGTCGGCCGCCTTCCGCTCCGCATAGCGCTGTTTCGCCCAGGGAAGCAGAAGGCTCTCGAGCTCGCCGGGCTTCAGCAGGCGCTCGATCGGGGCGTCGCCGCCGCCGGTCCAGACGCCGGAGAGGTCCACTGTTCCGTCGGGCAGCTTCGGAGCCGGACGACTGACCGGAAGGGCCCTGCGCGGACCGTTCTCGCCGCCGAGGCGGCGCGGCAGATCCGGCGCCTGCGCCAGGATGGGCGCGGCGGCGGCCCGGAGCGCCGCGGCCACGGCGAGCCGCCTCGTCATGTCAGTTACCCGGCCTGGCGACGAAGAGCGACCGGCCGTCGGCGGTCGTGATGGTACTGGCGATGGCGCGTTCGGTGACGCCGCGGCCGCCAAATCCGGTAATGGTCACTTCGGCGCCGACCGAGAGCGTCTTGCGCGACCAGCCGCCGCGCTCGAGCGCCAGCGTGCTCGCCATCTCGAAGTTCCAAGGCGTCACGGACCCCTTCTCGTCCTTGCTCTCGATGTAGAAGTGCGTGTGCGGGTTGGTCCACTCAACCTTCGTGACCACACCCTTCACGGTGACGGGCCTGGCCGCGTCGTAATCGGCCGTCCACGAGTGGTGAGCCGCCAGTGGCGTCGCCAGGACGCACAGGCCGATGCACGCCACCACGGCACGTGTCCCTTTCATCGCATCCCTCGACCCGCCCGGGTTCGGCTCAGCGCGGCGCATCCGGCGCTCCTGACGCTCCGGTGAACGCACGGCCGTCCGGCAGCGTGATCGCGTCGGCGACGGCCCGGGTGAGAATCTTCCTGCCGCCGAACGCCTTGAAGGACACCTTGTCCCCCACTTTCAGATCCTTCCGCGTCCATCCGCGGCGCAGCACGCTGTTGGGGCTGCCGAGCTCCAGGTTCCAGGTGGTAATCGCCCCCTGCGGATCCGCCACGTCGATATAGACGCGCATGTGGGGGTTCGTCCATTCCACCTTCGCAATGGTCCCCTCTCCCTCGATCGGCTTCTTGGCGTCGTACTCAACCTCGAAGGAGTGGTGCGCGATGGCCGGCGCCGCGGCCAGGAACACGGCAATCAGAACGCCTAAAGCTCTCATGGCTCTTTCACCTCAAGTCCGTAGCCCTTGTCCCTGTAGATGTTCTCGATGCCGGCGGCAATCCCGTACTGGTTGTTCTCCGTGCAGATGGCCTCCATCAGCTCGTGGCCGGGCGGCACGGCGCGGGCCGTGAAGTGGAGCTCGACGGGCCGCGAGAACGCGCCGGGATCGTCCAGCGTGAAGTCGTTGGTCATCGTGCCGTAGTTGATCCGCGTCCAGCGCTCGATGGTGTGCAGCTGCTCGGTGTGCGGCGTGCCGTGGCTGTCGAACCAGAACTTGTCGTTGTAGCCGACGGTGTCGATGACGAGAGTGTCGCCTTCCCACGCGCCGATCGAATGGCCCCACCAGGTCGGGAGCGGATCCTCGGGATGGCCGCGGCCGTCCATGAAGATGTGGCGGCTGAAGCCGGCGTCGCCGTTTTCGTGCAGCACGAAGATGTGCGTCGGGCCGCTGGCCGTGTACGCCTGCACGAACCGCCACGGATAGGGATTGATTCGCGGCACGCTCATCGGCGTGCAGTACAGGTACGGCTCGTCCTCTTCCCGGCGGGACTCCCGGACCTTCCTGGCCCACGGCAGCAACGGCAGTTCGCCAGGCTTGAGTCCGCCCTCGCGCTCGATGTCGTCGTTGGATCCGCCGCCCACCCAGGGGCCCGAGAGATCCGGCCGCCCGTCATGCAGCCGGGGCACGGGCCGCGACGCGATCTCGGGCGGCGCCAGCGGTGTGAACTCGCCCGACAGCTTGCCGAGGCGGGCGCCCGCGGTCTGCCCCTGCGCGAGCAGCGACAGAGCCGAGGTTCCTGCCAGGGTCACAGCGATAAGAAGGTGCTTCATTTCGATGCTCCGGCTACCAACTACCAACCACCAACCACCAGCTATTTCCCGTCCTGCCCCGGCTTGAAGCCGCCCGCCTGCCCGTATTCGTTGTCCTCGAGGCAGATGAACTCCATCAGATCGGGGATGTCCGCACGGATATGCGTCGCCGTGAAGTTCAAATACACCGGCCGCGAAAACGCGCCCGGATCGTCGAGCGTGAACTCGTCGACCATCGTGCCGAAGTTGAGGCGCGTCCACCGTTCGATCGTGTGCAGCTGATCGGTGTGCGGCGTGCCCCGGCTGTCGAACCAGAACTTGTCGTTGTAGCCGACGGTGTCGACGACGAGCGTGTCGCCTTCCCACCAGCCGATCGAATGGCCCCACCAGGTCGGGATCGGTTCGGCCGGGTGGCCGCGGCCGTCCATATAGATGACCCGGTGCGCCCCGGCGTCCCCCGTCTCGTGCAGCACGTAGATGTGCGACAGCCCCTTCGCCGTATACGACATGGCGAATTTCCAGGGGTACGGGTTCATGCGCGGCACGCTCATCGGCAGGCACGCGGTGTACGGCTCGTCCTGCGCCCGCCGGGAGTCGCGGAGCTTCTTCGCCCAGGGCAGCAGCGGCAGCCCGCCCGGCTTGAGTCCGCCCTCGCGCTCGATGTCCGCGTTGGAGCCGCCGGCGAGCCACGGGCCGGTCAGATCGACGGTGCCGTCGGGCAACCGCGGCACCGGCTTGACGGCGTCGGCCGGCGCGATCCGGGGCGTGCCGCCGACGTTGACCTGTGGGATCCCGCCGCCGTCAGTCGTGGTCTGTTGCGCGTGCAGCGCGACCATCAGGGCCAGCAGCGCCGTTGAAACGACCAGCAGCTTTCTCACGCAGCGTCCTCCTTGCAGTTCAGAACCTCAACACGCCACGACCACCGCTCACCAGCTGCCAACTAGCGATCCGGCTGCGCCGGCTTGAAGCCGCCCGCAAGACCGTACTGATTGTCTTCGGCGCAGATGAACTCCATCAGGTCGAGATCGGGCCGGATGTGCCTCGCCGTGAAGTGCAGCGGGACCGGCCGCGCGTACGCCCCGGGATCATCGAGCGTGAAGTCGTTGACGAGCGTGCCGTAGTTGACCCGGGTCCACCGCTCGATCGTATGCAGCTGCTCGGTGTGCGGCGTCCCGCGGCTGTCGAACCAGAACTTGTCGTTGTAGCCGACGGTGTCAATCACGAGCGTGTCCCCTTCGAACCGCCCGATCGAGTGGCCCCACCAGGTCGGGAGCGTGTCGGGGGGGTGCGAGCGGCCGTCCATGTAGACCACGCGGTGGGCGCCGGCGTCGCCCAGCTCGTGCAGCACGTAGATGTGCGTCAGCCCGCGCGACGAATAGGTCATCGCGAACTTCCACGGGTACGGATTCATCCGCGGCACGCTCATCGGCAGGCAGAGGGTATAGGGTTCGTCCTGGACCCGGCGCCGGTCGCGCAGCTCCTTCGCCCAGGGGAGCAGCGGCAGCTCGCCCGGTTTGAGCCCGCCTTCGCGCTCGATGTCGGCATTCGATCCGCCGCCGACCCACGGGCCGGTCAGATCGACGCGGCCGTCGGGCATGCGCGGCACCGGCTTGATGGCATCGGCCGCGGAAATCAGCGGAGTCCCGCCGACGGGAACCGACGCCGTCCCTTCCCGTCCCTGCGCCATCAGGCCGAGCGTCAGGCCCACCAGCGCGATCGGGACCAGCAGTGTTTTTCTCACGCCCGCCCTCCTCATCAACACCGACATGCGTCCACGAACGCGGGCCGCCGGACCCGCGATCGTCGCGAGCTACTGTCCGGGATAGCCCTGCGCGGCCGCTTCGGGTCCGCCCTGGACGAACAGCGGCTTGTCCGGCGCGTCGAGCTTCGCAATCCGCGCGAGCGAGCCCCGCTCCTCGACCACCTTGCCGCCGAAGCCCTCGAACACGACCTTCTCACCGGGCAGCAGGCTGTTGCGTCCCCACCCCTGGCGCTGCACCGAATTCGGGCTGGTCAGCTCGAGGTTCCACGTCGTGACCTTGCCGCTCGCATCGGTCACATCGACGTAGACGCGCATGTGCGGATTGGTCCACGCGACCTGCTTGACGACGCCCTCGAACTTCACTTTCTTCTTGGCGTCGTACTCCGTGTCGAACCCATGGTGGGCACGGGCGGGCGCCGCCACGCACAGCAGCGCGACCCCGGCCGCCAGCACTCCAAGCTTCCTGCTCATTTGCGAAACCTCCACTGACAACTGCCCACTGCCTACTGCCGACTGCCTACTTCGTGAACGGGTTCGCGTGCCCGCCCGCGATGCCGTACTGATTGTTCTCCTGGCAGATGTATTCCATGATCTCGTCGCCGGCCGCCTGCAGCCGCGCGTTGAACGTCACGGTAAACGGCCGCGAGAAGGCGCCCGGATCGTCGATCGTGACCTCGTTCACCAGCGTGCCCATCGTGACGCGCGTCCAGCGCTCGATCGTGTGCAGCTGCTCGGTGTGCGGGGTCCCCTGCCGGTCGAACCAGAACTTGTCGTTGAAACCCCTCGTGTCGATGACGAGCGTGTCCTTGTCGTACGAGCCGATCGAGTGGCCGAACCAGGTTGGATCCAGTTCGGCGGGGTGCGTCCGCCCGTCCATGAAGATCTGCCGGAAGCTGTGGATGTTCCCCTCGTGCACGATGAACATGTGCGTCGGCTTGCGATGCGTGTAGTTCTGCACGAAGCGGAACGGATAGGGCGTCGAGCGCGGCACGCCCATCGGCATGCACCAGAGATGCGGGTCGTCGGTCTCGCGCTTCGCGCGGTCGTCCATCAGGGCTTTGGCCGCCGGCAGCAGCGGCAGCGTCTCGCCCTTCTTCAGCCCCTGCGCGATGCTGGCGACCGGACCGCCGC
>JACQZV010000160.1 GCA_016213695.1 Acidobacteriota bacterium
ATCTCGCGCTGACGTTTCGTGAGCGGAAGCACGTTGGCTCCTCCCTGCGGGCCGCCGAGTCGCGGCCCGTGTCATTGGCCCCGCGCGGCGGAAGTGGGCAGACTATAACGCGAATAGAAGGCGAAGATCAATGGGACGGGTGCTACACTCCAGAAACTGACCCCCAGGGGGACTCATGCGCTGCCGCTCACGCTGGATTGCCGCGATCGTTCTGACGGTGCTGGCGCTGGCCTCGCTCGAGGCGGCCATCGTCTCACGCCAGAATGCCGAGACCTTCGCCCAGAAGGTCGCCCAGATCCGGCGCCAGGGCGAGGCCGGCGGGTCCTCCTCCGGGCGCCGGACGGCGCTGTCCCAGGACGAACTCAACTCGTGGTTCGCCTTCGACGGGCAGACGTACTTTCCAGCCGGCGTCACCTCGCCCCAGGTCACCATCGTCGGAGACGGCCGGGTGGCGGGGCAGGCGGTGGTCGATCTCGAGGCGATGGCAAAGCGGCGATCGTCGGGCGGGGGCCTGGATCCGTGGAAACTGGTCGGCGGACGCGTCCCGGTCTCGGTCGCCGGCATTCTTCACACGCGCGACGGCATGGGGCGCCTGGAAGTCCAGTCCGCCGACATTTCCGGGCTGCCGGTCCCCCCGGCGTTCCTGCAGGAGCTGATCACGTACTATTCGCGGACGCCCGAGCGTCCCCAGGGCGTCCGGCTCGACGACACCTTCCCGCTGCCCGCCGGCATCCGGCAGATCGAGGTCGGTCAGGGACAGGCGGTCGTCGTGCAGTAAGCAGTGCCGTCCGACTTCCTGCCAACCCCCCTCCAGTTCCTCAAGGGTGTCGGGCCGCGGAAAGCCGCCGATCTCACACGCGCGGGGCTCGTGACCGTTGAAGACCTGTTCTACCGCCTGCCGTTCCGCTACGAAGACCGCAGCCGGATGACGCCGATCGCCTCGCTGCGCCCCGGGATGCGCGCGGCGGTGCTCGGCGAGATCAAGAGCGCGCGTCTGGCGATCACGCGCCGCCGCGGCTTCAGGATCTTCAATGCAGTGGTGAGCGACGCGAGCGGGGCGATTCGCTGCACCTGGATGAACCAGGCGTTTCTCGCCGACATTCTGCACCCGCACCTGATGGTGGTCGTCTTCGGCGACGTGAAGCTCGACTCCACGGGGCTGCACTTCCTCAATCCGGAATACGAGCGTGTCACCGACGATGTGACCGGCGTGCACACGGGACGGATCGTGCCGTTCTACGAGAAGGCCGGCACCGTGACGCCGAACATGCAGCGGAAGCTCGTGCGCGCGGCGCTCGACCAGCTCCCGGCGGCGATTCCCGACCTGCTGCCGGCGGAGCTGCGGACGCGCCTCGATCTGGCGCCGCGGCGCGCGGCCATCGAGGCGTCGCACTTTCCACCGAACGAGGCGTCGCTCGACGAGCTGAACGCCTTCCGGACGCCGGCGCAGCGGCGGCTGATCTTCGAGGAGTTCTTTCTCTTTCAGATCGGCCACGCGTGGCGGCGGCACGCCGCGGGCACCGAGCGCAAGGCGTTCGTTCCGACGGTGGACGACCGCATCCGCGCAGCCGCGGCGCAGATCCTGCCGTTCAGGCTCACGCCCGGGCAGCGGCAGGCGATCAAGGAGATCGTCGACGACATGCAGCGGGGGCAGCCCATGCACCGGCTGCTGCAGGGAGACGTGGGCGCGGGCAAGACGATTGTGGCGCTGCTGGCCGCGCTCGTCGCGATGGAGAACGGCCTGCAGGTGGCGTTCATGGCGCCCACCGAGATCCTCGCCGTCCAGCACTACGGGACCATCGCGCGCCTGCTCGCGCAGTCACGGTTCCGGGTGGACCTGCTGACCGGCAGCACGCCGGGGCTCAGCAAGCACACGGTCTGCTCCCACATCGAACGCGGCACGACGAACCTCGTCGTCGGCACGCACGCGCTCGTGCAGGAGAACATCCGGTTTCACCGGCTCGGGCTGGTCGTCATCGACGAGCAGCACCGCTTCGGCGTGGAGCAGCGCGCCGCGCTGCGCGCCAAGGGGCTGCGGCCCGACGTGCTGCTGATGACCGCGACGCCCATCCCGCGGACGCTCGCCCTGACCGACTACAGCGAGCTCGACGTCTCGAAGATCCCCGATCTGCCTCCGGGGCGCACTCCCGTGCGGACGGCGGTCACGCCGGAGTCGCGGCGCGACGAGATCTATCAGCTCCTGCGCCACGAGCTCGATCGCGGGCGGCAGGCGTACGTGATCTATCCGCTCGTCGAGGGCTCCGAGAAGATCGATCTGAAATCGGCCACGGACATGGCCGATCATCTCCAGGCGGAGATCTTTCCGGCCTACCGCGTAGCGCTTCTCCACGGGCGGATGAAGCCCGACGCGAAGGGGCGCGTGATGCAGGCGTTTGCGGCGGGGCAGATTCACATCCTCGTGTCCACCACCGTTGTCGAGGTGGGCGTCGATGTGCCGAATGCGTCGGTCATGGTGGTCGAGCACGCCGAGCGGTTCGGCCTCTCGCAGCTGCATCAGCTGCGCGGGCGCGTCGGCCGCGGGGCGTGGGAGTCGCACTGCATCCTGCTGTACCAGGCGCCGTGGACCGACGAGGCGCGCGAGCGGCTGAAGGCGCTGGCGAGCACGGGCGACGGGTTCGCGATTGCGGAGAAGGACCTGGAGCTGCGCGGCCCCGGCGACTTCTTCGGCACGCGGCAGTCGGGCCTGCCGCGGCTGCGCACGGGCGACCTGGTGCGCGACCGCGACCTGATGGAACAGGCGCACCGCGAGGCGCGGCGGCTGGTCGCCGAGGGCGGCCTCGTTGGCGAGCTGCTGCAGTTCGTGCAGGAGCGCTGGGAACGGCAGTTCGGCCTGATCGAGGTGGGATAGGTGCGCGTGATTGCCGGCGCGTTCAAGGGCCGTCGCCTGAAGGCGCCTTCCTGGGAAGGGCTTCGGCCCACGTCGGACAAGCTGCGCGAGACGCTGTTCAACATCCTGGCGACGCGTGTGGCCGGCTCGCGCGTGCTCGACGGCTACGCCGGCACGGGCGCCGTCGGCATCGAGGCGCTGAGCCGCGGCGCGTCGCATGTCACATTCGTCGAGCGGGATCGGCGCGGGACCGCCCTCATCGACGCCAACCTCGGGCTCTGCCGCGTGGAGCGGGGCTATACTATCGAGACCGGCGACGTTGCGGGCGTGCTGCGGCGTCTGCCGGCGGACAGTCGGTTTGATCTGGTCCTGCTGGATCCCCCGTACGATGCTGACCCGGACACCGTCCTGCAGACGCTCGAGGAGGCGGCCCGCCGCATGGCGCCAGGTGCCGTCCTCGTGCTCGAGCGCGCGAGCCGCCGCGCTCCCGTGCTTCCAGCCGCGCTGCGGCACGTGCGCGACGTGGCGTCGGGAGACAGCACGCTGACCTTCATGGCATCGACATGACTCCACCCGCTGCGCCCAACGGCCGCCTCGCCGTGTTTCCCGGATCGTTCGATCCGCTGACCAACGGTCACGTGGACATCATCCTGCGCAGCGCGCACCTGTTCGAGCGCGTGATCGTGGCCGTGCTCGTCAATACGGAGAAGCAGCCGCTGTTTACGGCCGACGAGCGCATCGCCATCGTCCGGGAAGTCTTCCGCGAGTACCCGAACGTCGAGGTCGACACCTTCGACGGCCTGCTCGTCGAATACGCGCGGCAGCGGCGCGCCAGCGCGATCGTCCGCGGCCTGCGCGCCGTCTCCGATTTCGAATACGAGTTCCAGATGGCGCTGATGAACCGCCACCTCGAGCCCGCGCTCGAAACGGTGTTCATGATGCCGGCCGAGCAGTACACGTATCTCAGCTCGCGGCTGATCAAGGAGGTGTTCCACCTCGGCGGCGAGGTGCACGGGCTGGTGCCGCCGGCCGTGGAGCGGTGGCTGAGGGAGAAGTCGGCAGTGGGCAGTCGGCAGTAGGCAGTCGGCAGCAGGCAGGGAGAGTCGTTCGCATGTTCGCACAGCGTCTCGCGCAGGTGTCGGGGTCGGCCACGCTCAAGGCAGCGGCGGAAGCCGAGCGGTTGCGTCGCGCCGGGTTCGATGTCGTGGATTTCACCGCGGGCGAGCCCGATTTTCCGACGCCGGAGCACGTCAAGGCGGCGGGGAAGGCGGCCATCGACGCCAACTTCACGCGCTACACGGCCGCGGCAGGGATTCCCGAGCTGCGCGAAGCCGTCTGCGCGCGGTACAAGGGGCAGTACGGCGTCGACATCACGTCCGCCGAAGTCCTGCTCACGGCCGGCGGCAAGCAGGCGCTCTTCAACACGGCGCTCGCGCTCTACGACCCCGGCGACGAGGTCATCACGCACGCCCCGTACTGGCCGACCATCCCGGAGCAGGTGAAACTGGTGGGTGCCACGCCGGTCATTGTGCCCACGCGTGCCG
>JACQZV010000161.1 GCA_016213695.1 Acidobacteriota bacterium
CTTCCTTCTACGCCATCTGAAACTCAACCTTGCGTGCTTCGCTGACGCGACGCGAGGCATCGAGGATCTCCAGGGAGACCAGCTCGCCCTTCGCGTCGTAATCGAGGATCACGCCCGGCTTGTCTTCGTCGCTTTCAGCGAGGGCGACGTTGTACTCTCAAATCACCGTCAGGCGGCCTTGCTGGCCGCTACTTCCCGCGCGACTCCTTCTTGAGGCAATGCCGCTTTCCGCTGCCCTCAGAAAGGACAACAGGATGGCGTGGCCGCAGGCAGCAGTCGCTGGCGACTTCCAGAGAGATGTCTGCTCATCGTCTCCTGGAGGGTCCTCCCGGTGACGCCACCCTATCCTGAGGAACGGATTACCGCCACCGATCGAGACTAGCCGGTGCGGTTTCTGGCCGACGAGAGCTGCGACTTCACGGCCGTCACTGCGCTCCGTACCGCCGGCCACAATGTCTCCGCGGTCGGAGAAATCAGTCCAGGCGCAAAGGACCCGGTCGTTCTCGCGGCTTGCCCGTTCTGAAACGCGCGTCCTCTTGACCGAAGACAAAGACTTTGGACTGCTCGCATACGCGTACCCAGACAAGAGACGGCGGGGGTCATCCTGATTCGCTTTCCAGGTGATGCGCGAAGGGCTCTTGGTGAAGCTGTCGTGAGTGTCGTTGCCGACCTTGGCGACCGCATTGCTGGCGCCTTTATCGTGGTCGAGCCGGGGCGCGCCCGTGTCTCCCGGCCTCGCGTCGTCGGGTAACGTTCGAGGATGTCAGTTTCCTGCCAGCTGCTGCGCGGTCACAAAGCGCGGCTCGATGTCCACCGGCACGTCCTTCAGCCGGTCGAGCACCGTCTGCACCGGCGGCCGGATGACCGCCAGCGTCTGAATCATCTGCACGGCCTCCCCGTACCCGCCGACCGCTTCCAGAGTCAGCAGGTCGCGCGTCAGATCCACCACGTTCTGGCGGATGCGGCCGGGGTTCACCGTAAAGGTGCCGTCCGGCGCCACCGCGACGCCGCCGTTGTCGAGAAAATAGTTGAGCTGGATTGCCACGCCGCGGCCGTGGGCCTCGTTGATGCCGAACCGGATCGACCGGAACATCGACGCCAGATACGTCATGTACATCGTCTGGCCTAGCACCTTGTCGAGCTTGCCGTGGTCCACGAGGTACTGCAGCGCGAACAGCCCCGAGATGTCCGCCTTGGCCTCTTCGATGGCGCTGTAGGTGTCCTTCAGCTCCTGGCGCACCGTCGTGGCGCGGCCGCCCACCGTGATGTTGTGCGGACCGAGCCCGTGCATCAATTCGTGCATCAGGATGTGCGTGAAGAAGGCGTCGAACGAGACGTTCGCCTGGTCGGCGGCGCCGAGCGCGACCTTCGCGATCGGCTGCAGCACCACGCGAAACTTCGCCTCCTGGTTGTTTTTCAACATCACCCGCTTGCTGCCCTTGGCCGCGACGATGCGCTCGTCGTTCGGGAGGTTGAAAGCCGCGGTCTGCACGCCGCGGTTGGCGTCGCCCGACGAGAACACGGTGTTGACCACGCGGATGGGGGCCATCGCTCCGAGCTTCGGATTCCGGTACTTCGGGTCGATCGGCAGGTTGTTCTCGATCTCCTGCAGCTCGGATCCGAATCGCGCCAGCTTCTCCGATTCCGCCTGGTCGCGCACCGTGATGAACGCCTCGAACGCCGCCTTGTAGTTGAACCACTCGTCTTCGTACACTTCGTAGGGACCGATGGTCGGCTCGATACTGGCATCGAGCGCCATCCACGCCAGGTCGCTCTCGTAGTAGTCGTTGGACAGCAGCGCCGCGGCGCGCGTCTCGAGAAACCGCTTCAGCGTCGGCTGCGTGGTGAGCGCCGCCGCCTCGCGCAGCAGCGCGGCCACCTGCCCCAGCTCGCCCTGGTACTCGAGCGTGTACGGAACCGCCGTGAGCCGTCCGCCGGCGTCGCGCCGAATCGTGGTGAAGAAGCCGGACGCCCGCGCGTGTTCGGCCGCCGGCAGGCCCTTCATCCACGCCTCGACCTCCTCTTTGGTTGCGCCGGCGGGATAGAAGTTCGCCTGCGGCGGCTTGGGCGGCGCGCCCGGAATGAACGGCTCGTTGCGATCGAGGCGCGACCAGGGCCCCTTGTTGATCAGGAAGTAATGCAGGCGCGCCTGGCCGAGCGGCGACGGATCGCCGGCCAGCGTCAGGAGCATCGCCTCGTTGCCGGCCCAGACCTGTCGCAGGAAGAGCGCATCAAAGACCTTCGCGGCCTCGACGAGCTTGGCAAGCACCTGCCGCTCGCTGGCAGGGAGCGACGAGACATCGGCGGTGAGGTCAACCGGCGCAAAGCGCGCCGTCATCGTCTGAAGCTGCTGCAACATGGGATCGGCCTGCGGCGGTGAGCCGGTTGAAGGTGACTGCTGACTGCGGCACCCGGCCAGCGTGAGCGCCAGGACGACCGTGATGATTACGCGAATCATGGACGCGAATCGGGAAAACAAATCCTGGCCTCCCTGGCTCCGTGTCTCCGTGGCCCGTGTCAGTGCACGCCCGAGCTCGTCTGCAGCGCAGCCGGATCGGCACCGAGTCTCCTCAGAGCCGTTTCCCACATCTCCTCGGGCGGCACGCCGAAGATGAGACCGGGATCGACCTCGGCGGTCAGCCACGCGGAAGCGGCCAGCTCCTTCTCGAGCTGCCCGGCAGTCCAGCCGGCGTAGCCGACGATGACGCGGGCCCGCGACGAGGGCGGCGCCTGCAGCAGCCGCAGCGTCAGCTCGTGCGAGACCGACAGCAGCACGCCTGGCGCGACCTCGCGCTGTTCGTCCTCGGGACCCTGCGCCTCGGACATGAGCACCCAGGCGCGCTGCAGATCCACCGGTCCACCCATCCAGAGCCGCACGTCGGGGTCGACGCGGATCTCCGGCGTGGTCTTGATGAGCTGCCACGCCGGATCGTCGATCTGCCGGTTGACGACGAGGCCGAAGGCGCCCTGGGCCGTGTAATCACACAGCAGCACGACGGCACGGGCGAAATTGGGATCCGCCATCTGGGGCATGGAAATCAGGAGCAACGGTGCGGCGCCGCCGGGCATAAGTGGATCATAACGAGGTCGAAGGTCAAAAGGGAAAAGTCAAAGGTGGACGTCGAGCGCCGTCCGGCAAGGAGACGCGCGACCTTCGTGTCTTCGTAGTTTAGTGACTCATGAGCTGCCGGACGACGTACGGCAGGATGCCGCCGTGGCGGAAGGCCACGAGCTCCTCGGGCGTGTCGATGCGCGCGGTTGCCACGAACTCGCGCGTCCTGCCGTCGGCCGATCTGGCGCGGACGCGCACCTCGCCGCGCGGCTTCAGGCCGTCAGCGATACCGACCAGGTCGAATGACTCCGTGCCGGAAAGCCCCAGCGACGCCGCGCTCTCCCCCGCCTTGAACTCGAGCGGAACGACGCCCATGTTCACGAGGTTGCTGCGGTGGATGCGCTCGAACGATTCGGCAATCACGGCCCGCACGCCGAGCAACTGCGTCCCCTTGGCGGCCCAGTCGCGCGACGAGCCCGACCCGTATTCCTTGCCCGCGATGACGAGCAGCGGGACACCCGCCTGGATGTACCGCACCGAGGCGTCGTAGATCGTCATCACGTCGCCGCCCGGCTGGTACTGCGTCCAGCCGCCCTCGGTCCCGGGCGCCATCTGGTTGCGCAGCCGCACGTTGGCGAACGTGCCGCGGACCATCACTTCGTGGTTGCCGCGGCGGGCGCCGTACGAGTTGAAATCATCCGGCTTCACGCCGCGCTCGATGAGGTACTTCCCCGCCGGGCTGTCGGCCTTGATCGAGCCGGCCGGCGAGATATGGTCGGTCGTGATGCTGTCGCCGAGCAGCGCCAGCACGCGCGCGCCCGTGATGTCTTTCGCCACCGGCGGCGTCATCGTCATCCCCTCGAGGAACGTCGGCTGCCGCACGTAGGTCGAGTCAGGGTCCCACGCAAACCGGTTTCCCTCCGGCACGGGCAACTGCTGCCAGTGCTGGTCGCCGGTGAAGACGTCCGCATAACTCTTCCGGAACATCTCCGAGGTCACCGCCTTGAGCATCGTGTCCTGCAGTTCCTGCTCGCTCGGCCAGATGTCCTTGAGATACACAGGCGCGCCGCTCCGATCCGTGCCGAGCGGTTCGGTCGTCAGGTCGGCCGTGATCCATCCCGCCAGCGCGTAGGCGACCACCAGCGGCGGCGACGCGAGGTAGTTGGCGCGCACCTCCTGCTGGACGCGCCCCTCGAAGTTGCGGTTCCCGCTCAGCACCGAACAGACGACCAGATTCTTCTCACGAATGACGGCCGACACGTCCTCGGGCAGCGGACCGCTGTTGCCGATGCACGTCGTGCAGCCGTAGCCGACGAGGTTGAACCCCAGCTCGTCGAGGTAGCGCGTCAGGCCGGCGGCCTGGAGGTACTCGGTGACCACCTTGGAGCCGGGCGCGAGCGAGCTCTTGACCCACGGCTTCCGCGTGAGGCCGCGCTCGACCGCCTTCTTCGCGAGGAGGCCGGCGCCGATCATCACGCTCGGATTCGACGTGTTCGTGCAGCTCGTAATCGCCGCAATGACGACGGCGCCGTGATCCAGCTCGTCGAGCACCGGGTCGGCCACCGCCACTGCGGCGGCCGACTTGACCCCCTTCGCCCCGACCTGCATCGCCGGCAGCGCAGTCCGGAACGCAGCCTTCGCGCGGGCCAGCGACACGCGATCCTGCGGCCGCTTCGGACCGGCCAGGCTCGGCTCCACCGTCGCCAGGTCCAGTTCGGTCACGCGCGTGTAGATCGCCTCGGGACTCGTGTCGGTGCGGAAGAGACCCTGCGCCCGCGCGTAGTCTTCGACGAGCCGCACCTGCGCCTCGTCACGGCCGGTGAGCCGCAGGTAGGCGAGCGTCATCTCGTCGATTGGAAAGATCGCGACCGTGGCGCCGTACTCCGGGCACATGTTGCCGAGCGTGGCCCGGTCGGCAATCGTCAGGTGCCGGAGTCCTTCGCCGAAGAACTCGACGAAGGTGCCGACAACGCCCTCCTTGCGGAGGGCCTCGGTAATCGTGAGCACGAGGTCGGTGGCGGTCGTGCCGCGCGGCAACACGCCTTTCAGACGGAAGCCGATCACCTGCGGGATCAGCATCGACGACGGCTGGCCGAGCATGGCGGCCTCGGCTTCGATCCCGCCGACGCCCCAGCCGACGACGCCAAGCCCGTTCACCATCGTCGTGTGCGAATCGGTGCCGACGAGCGTGTCGGGGTACGCGACGGTCCTGCCGTCAACCGTCTCCGAAAAGACGACACGCGCGAGGTATTCGAGGTTGACCTGATGAACGATGCCGGTGTCGGGCGGCACGACCTTGAAATTGCGAAACGCGCGCTGCCCCCATCGCAGGAACGCGTAGCGCTCGCGGTTGCGCGACAGTTCCAGCCCCGCATTCAGCGCAAACGCATCGGCGCGGCCGAAATAATCGACCTGCACCGAGTGGTCGATGACGAGTTCCACCGGCTGCAGCGGGTTCACACGATCCGGGTTGCCGCCGAGGGCGACGATCGCATCGCGCATCGCCGCCAGATCGACCACGCACGGCACGCCGGTGAAGTCCTGCAGCAGCACGCGCGCCGGCATGAACGAGATTTCCTTCGAGGGCGCCGCCGCGGCATCCCACCGGGCGAGCGCGCGGATGTCGTCGGCCTTGACGAACGCGTTGTCCTCGCGGCGCAGCAGGTTCTCGAGCAGGATCTTGAGCGAGTACGGGAGCCGCGAGACGCCGGGAAAGCCGGCCTTCTCGAGCGCGGGGAGACTGTACATCTGCACCGGCTGTCCGCCGCTGCGGATCTCGGTGCGGGTTCCGAAGGTGTTCAATGTGGACATTCTGCAGTCTTTGGTCTTTGGTCTTTGGTCTTTGGTGTTGGTGTCCGGTCTTCAGCTCCGGTCCACACCGCGACCAGAGACCAGAGACTCAAGACCAGGGACAGATCGCCTGTCGATCATACCCCGCGGTCGAGCGTGTCGAGAAACGCGGAGACCACCGCGGACGGATCCTCTCGGCCGGCGTCGACCGCCGCATTCATCCGGCGCATCACCTCGGCGGTGACCCGTCCGCTCACGCGCGCGATCGCCGCGCCGATGTCCGGATGCCGCAGCAGCGTGGCCGCGTGCACGACCGGGATCGCGTCGTAGGGCGGGAAATACCGGCGGTCGTCTTCGAGCATGAAGAGGTCCAGCGCATCGATCAGGCCGGCCGTCGAATCACCGGCGATGACGTCCACCTGCCGGTCGGCCAGCGCCCGGTACGTCAGCGTCAGGTCCATGGATCGCGGCGCCTCGCGAAAACGCAGGCCGTACACCTCCGCCAGCCCGTTGTAGCCGTCGGGCCGTTCGAGGAACTCGTACCCGAACGCGGCGCGCCAGGCCGGCGCGTGCCCGCCAAGCTGCGAGAGCCGCGTCAGGCCCAGCGCCCGCGCGTCGGCGGCGCGAACCAGGATCGCGAACGTGTTGTTGAAGCCGAGCGGCGCCAGCGTGGACCGGCCGGTGTCGGC
>JACQZV010000166.1 GCA_016213695.1 Acidobacteriota bacterium
CCATTCCGGCTTGCCCTTCAGCCACGCGCTCGTGCTGCAGCCCTTCGAGCACAGGGTGCAGGTCGTATCGACGACACCGGGGTTGTCCCACGGCCGGCTCTTGAAGCGGTAGTCCTTCGTCAGAATCGCGCCGACGGGGCAGACATCCATCAGGTTGCCGGAGAGAAGCGAGTGCACGCCCGCTTCCTCGAAGGTCGCGATTTCGCTGCCGGAGCCGCGGTCGACGACCCCGATCTGCGCGTCGCCGTCGATTTCCTTCATGAAGCGGACGCACCGCGTGCACAGGATGCAGCGCTGGCGGTTCAGCATCAGCGTCGGGCCGAAGTCGACGTCGCCCCGGACGCCTTCGCCGTCGAAGACACGGCGCGGAAAATCCATCCGGCTCTCCGCCGGGCCGAACGCGTACGAGAAATCCTGCAGCGGGCACTCGCCGCCCTTGTCGCAGACCGGACAGTCGAGCGGGTGATTGATCAGGAGGAACTCGAAGACGCCCGCGCGCGCCTCCACCACCTCGGGCTCGCGGGTGTGCACGACCATGGCGTCGGTGCAGAGGGTCGAGCACGAGGTCTGCAGCTTCGGCATCTTCTCGATCTTGACCACGCACACGCGGCAGGAGCCGTCGATGCTGATGCCGGGGTGATAGCAGTAGTAGGGCACCGAAACGCCGGCGCCGATGGCCGCCTGCAGCACGGTCGTGCCCTTCGCCACCGTGACCGGGCGCCCATCGATTGTCAGCGTGACCGTGTCCATACCCGGATCATCTTATCAAAGCGGTTCGCGGACGCCCGGGGCGCACGGCCGGATCGTCAGTAGCGTTCGAACACCGCCACGGCGGCGAAATCACGGTTGACGAGCACCCGCCTCACCGGCGCCCGCGTCGGCAGCGTCCAGTCCACGCGCTGCTCGGTGACGGATACGACCGAGTCTTCGGCCCGCCCGTCGGCATAGACGACGGTGACCGTCACCGGCACGTCGAAGAGCTGGTCGCCGATCTGGGTGAAGCGAACGCCGACCCGGCCCGGCGCCACCGTGGCGGTGTACCGCAGGCGGGGAA
The DNA here is from genome assembly GCA_016213695.1 of Acidobacteriota bacterium. Classification (GTDB taxonomy): domain Bacteria; phylum Acidobacteriota; class Vicinamibacteria; order Vicinamibacterales; family UBA2999; genus DATCJA01. The sequence continues at coordinate 1,055 of JACQZV010000166.1, forward strand.
TATCGACGCCGTAAATCCACCGATCGAAAAAGCGATCGAGCGGCCGGCCCGACTCGGCCTCAAACACGGCGCGCAAATCGTCGGTGCCGGCCTTCCTGAACTTCTGTTCCCGATAAAACCGCCGCATCCCGTTGAAGAAATGCTCGTCGCCGACCAGGCGCCGCAGCATGTGCAGGACGGCCGCCCCTTTGTTGTAGACGAGCGCGCGGAAGACGCGGCGCTCGTCCCGGATGTGGCCCAGCCTCGAGCCCAGGGCGATCGGGCCCTGATCCGATTCGGCGATCGCCCAGCGCCGGAACTGGCGAAGCATGTCGACAAAGGTCCGTTCGCCGCGCGCGTGCTGCGCGTAGAGCGCGGCGAAGTACTGCGCAAATCCTTCGCTCAGCCACTGTTCGTGATAATTGCGCCAGCCGACCGCCTGGCCCCACCACTGGTGTGCGAGTTCGTGCGCCGCGAAGAATTCAGGAAAGCCCGAGAACGCCGCGGGGTCGCCGCGCCACGTGAGGCGCGACGTGGGCATCTGGTTGTTCAGTACCGCCATGTACGCCGGACTGTGCCCGCCCGGCAGTTCATCCTCGACGAGTGCCATGGTCATCGACCCGTACGGGACATCGCCGGCCAGGTCCGCGTAGAAGCGCATCATCGCGTCGAGCGTGTCGACGAGCCCTCGCCCGAGGCGCTGCTGGCGGGGGTTGGCTTCCACAGCGATGCGAAGGGTCCTCGAGGCCGTCGGGTTGTTCCGGTCGGGCGCCACCTCGATCGTCCGGTCCGCGACACGGGCGAACTTGCTCACGACCACGGCGAAGTAGCGAACCGGGTCCCGCGCGGAGAACACGAACGACCGGCCTTCGGTCAGCGTCAGCAGATCGCGCAGCGTCACGTCGTCGTCGGCTCTCAGCTGCCCGCTGGCGGCGCAGCCGTAACCCTCCGGCAGAATGATGCGCAGCGTGCCGGTGGCGTAGTCGGTGACCGGGTTCTGCGGGTACCAGAACGTGCGGCTGCTCAGCAGCAGGTTCGGCTCCGGCGGAATCGTGAGCAGCGGTTCGTTCGGGCGCGACTCGCCCTCCTGGACGCCTTCGTCGCTGATGTCCTGCGGCGTCACGCGCCCCGCGTACGTCACCAGCAGCGTCAGCTCCGCGCCGCGCCTGAGCGCCACCGGAAAATTGACGATCACGTTGTTCTGGTCGCGGACGCGCAGATAGAGCAGGCGGCCGTACTCCACGCTCCCGATGCTGCGCACCGCCAGTTCGTCGGCGAGCCGCAGCGTGAGCGAGGACACGTCCGCCGACTGCATGCGGATGCGCATCCGCACGCGGCCGTCGATGAACGCGGTATCGGGCGAGACGTTCGCCTCGATGTCGTAGTCGAGCACATCGTAATCGCGGCGGTCGTCCTCGTTGAACGACAGCCCGTGCCCGACGCGCCGCTGCGCCGACGGGTAGAGGGCAATCGTGTGGCGGTCGTCGCGGTCGAACACCGTGATGTCTTCGGCCTGCGTGGCCGACCGCAGATAGGTGAGCGTCCCGTAGCGGCGCGTCCGGACTTCGGCGAGGAAATCACCGGAAGGCGGCAGGAGGTACCACACGTCGCTGCTCAGGTCGCGCAGATCCAGGCTGAACGACTTCGGGCCGTCGCGTGCGAGCACGTCCTGCGCCCGGCGGAGGTCGCGCGGATTGACCGCGGCCGGCGTCAGGCTCGCCGTGGTCACCCGGGCCTCGTATTCGAACGGATTCAGGCGCACGAACGCCGACTCGAACGGCGTGTCGAGCGTGTCGCTGCCCGAGAAGATGCGCAGCTGGCCGCGCTCGGTCTCGGGCCCCGGCGCGAAATGCATCACCCCGCGCCCGAGCAGGACGAGTCCCGTCACGCCCGCTTCGCTCTCAATCAGGAACACGGAGCCGTCGCTCAGCGTGACCCGGAGGTCTTCGGCCGTCACGGTCAGATTCCGCGCCGTAAACTGCGTGGAGGCGTTCACGCGCAGACGGAAGAGGCCGTCGATGGACGTCACCGCCTGCGCGCCGACGATCCGCCAGCTGTCGGCGGCGTCGCCGGCGGGCCGCCGCACGTCGACGAGCGCGGTGACGATGCGCGCCCGCAGCGGCGTTTCCGTGTACAGCTCGGTGACCAGCCGGTAGCCGTCGCCTGGAAGCGCGCCCGCGAGCGGCGCGCGGTCGCGCTCGGCGACGATGGCCCGGCGCGTGTCGGGCTGGAACAGATACTCGCTGAACGGGGCGAGGTCGTCGGCGGGAAACGCCGGAGAGAGCAGCGACCCCAGGTCGCCGGCGTTGCCGTCCTGCAGCAGCGTCTGCAGGCGATCGAGGAGCGCCGTGATGCCGTCGGCCGGCGGCGTCTGCGCCGAGGCGGACGGCGCGCACGCAAGCGCGCCGGCCAGCAGAAGGGCGTGGAGGCGGGCGGTCATATCACTCCGAGGCCGGTCCCGACTGTCTTGAAACAGTCCAGCGCAAACTGTAACTGATCGCGCGTGTGCGTCGCGGTCACAATCGTGCGGACGCGCGCCTTCCCCCTCGGGACCGTCGGGAACCCGATGCCCTGCGCGAAGACCCCTTTCTCGAAGAGGCGATCGGAGAGCGTCATCGCCAGCCCCGCGTCCCCGACGATGACCGGCGTGATCGGGCTCTCGCTGGCGCCGGTGTTGAAGCCGAGGGCACCTAGGCCGGCCTTGAAGAAGCGCGTGTTGTCCCAGAGTCGATCGAGGAGCTCGGGCTCGCTCTCGAGAACCTCGATCGCCGCCAGGCACGCGGCCGCGACCGCCGGGGGATGCGACGTGGAAAACAGAAACGGCCGCGCGCGGTGATACAGAATCTCGACGAGCGCCCGCGACCCGGCGACGTAGCCGCCCAGCACTCCGAAGGCCTTCGAGAGCGTGCCGACCTGCACGTCGACGCGCCCGTGGAGCCCGAAATGATCGATCGTGCCCCGGCCCTGCCGTCCGAACACGCCGCTGGCGTGTGCGTCGTCCACCATCAGAATGCAGCCGAATTCCTCCGCGAGATCGCAGAGCGCCGGCAGCGCGCCCAGGTCGCCGTCCATGCTGAACACGCCGTCGCTGATGAGAAGCGTCCGGTGCGTGCGCGGCACACCCTCGAGAATCCGGCGCGCCGCGGCGACGTCGCGGTGCGGGAAGACCTTGATGGCGGCGCGGCTCAGCCGGGCGCCGTCGATGATGCTCGCGTGGTTGAGTTCGTCCGACACGATGACGTCGTCGGGGCCGAGCAGGGCCGAGACGGTTCCGGCGTTGGCGGCGAACCCGCTCTGGAACACGACCACCGCTTCGGTGCGCTTGAACTCGGCCAGCCTGCGCTCGAGCTGCAGGTGGATGTCCATCGTGCCGGCGATCGTGCGGACCGACCCGGCGCCGACGCCAAGCGTTCGCGTCGCCTCCACCGCGCGCTCCCGCAGCGTCGGATGCGTCGTCAGGCCCAGGTAGTTGTTCGACGAGAGATTGACGACGAGGCGGTGATCGATCGAGGTGCGCGCCGCCTGCTCGCCGTCGAGCACGCGCAGATGCCGGTACAGCCCTTCGTCGCGCAGCGCCTGCAGGTCGGCGGCCAGATAGGCGAGCGGATCCGGGCGCATCGGGCCAGTATATGTGGGGCGTCGCACCCCGGGCACCCCAAACCGGCGTCAGCGCGGCAGGCGAAACAGCACGTCGGATCCGTCGCGGAACAGCTCGACGGCGCCGGCGTTCCGCAGCACCGCCGCGGTCGCGGCCCCCTCATCGTCGCGGTAGGCGCCTGCGTGCAGGACGAGGTGCGTGGCGCCAATCGCGGCGAGCGCCTGCAGCGAGAGGCCGGGATGGCGCGGCACCTCCGACAGCGCGGTCATCAGCCGGCTGTAGTGCGGCGGATAGAAGCCGCTGTAGCCGTTGACCACCGGCCGCCAATGAACCGTCGAGTAGTACATCGCGCGGAGATCGAAGTCGGGCGGGCCGAGCGGCAGCTCGATGACGACGGTGTTCGCCGGCTGACGGGCGAGCTCGTGATAGACGGCCGGCGCCCGCGACGGAGGATAGACGCGCGCCTCCGGCGTATTGAAATCGCGCAGGGGAAACATGCCGTTGACGATGTACGGCACGCGCGTGGACTCGAGCAGTCCAAAGGCGGCCGTGGCCGCCAGGGCCGCGCGGCCGAGCCGCCCGCGTGACAGCACCGCGGCCCCGTACCCGGCGAGCACCGCCAGCATGCAGAGCGCCACCATCGCGAACCGCGCCGGCACGCGGAGGCCGTCGAATCCTGGCACGTACTCGAAGAGCAGCCGGTACGGCGCGGCGATCTCGACGGGGCGCCCGAGCGACTGCGGGATCGGCCCGAACGACAGCCACACCGCCAGCAGCAGGCCGACCAGGAAGAACCCCCGCTCGCGCATGAACGCCGCCGTGCGCGCGCGTGCAACGGGCGAGACGGCGAGCAGAAGCACGAACGCGACGCCCGCGCGCAGCAGCAACTGGGTGACGTTGCTCATCCGGACAGAGAACAGGCCGGTGTCGATGACGATGCGGCGCAGCAGGAGCGTGGCGACGGCGGCCACGCCGTGCGCGACCGCGAGCGCGCCACAGAGCCAGGCCAGCCAGGTGCGCGCCCGTGGGGCGGACCCGGGCGTGCTCGCGACGGGCTCCCGACGGGATCCCCGCCACAGGATCAGGCCGACCAGCGCGAGGAGCACCGGCGCCATCCCGGGGAACAGCTCTCCCTCTGCCTTCGGGTACGCCTGCATCAGGCGTCCCCAGATCCCCTGCTCGGCTGACACGGTCGCGTACGCGTAGACGTCCGCCGAGAAGCGGTACGCCTCGGTCAGCGTGCGGACGGCGGGCGTCTGTCGCCGCAACGCGGCGTAGGGCAGCAGGAACGGCACCGTGACGAGCGCCACGAGCAGCGCGGCGCCCGTCAGGTCCATCCAGACGCGCCGGCTCCGCCACCGCGCCTCCTGCGCGAGCTGCCACAGCGCGAACCCCACCGCGAACGGCGTGAAGAAAAGCAGGTAGTACCCAGACGACAGGCTCTGCGCGGCCAGGGCCGCCGCGGCGCCGCCGAGGGGGAGGCGGCGGCCGGTGCGGAAGTACCGCGCCAGCCCGAACAGGCAGAACGGCATCCACTGCGATGACAGCAACTGGAGGTGCCCGGACTGCGCCAGCCGGTACGGCGCAAACGCGAACAGCAGCCCGGCCACGAGCCCGGCGGCCCCGTTGCCGGTCAGCTCGCGCACCAGCAGGTACATGCCGAGCCCGCTCAGCGCGAACGTCGAGAGGAACAGCAGGTTGTAGCAGAGGATCGGGTTCCCGGTCATCACGTACACCGGAAGAATCTGGAGCGCCTGCGGGACCAGATGCTCCGAGTACGCCAGCGCGAGCGGTGCCGGGTAGAAGATGTTGGCGTCGAAGAAGGTCGCGATGCGGGAGAACTCGCCGCCGAGGATGCGCGCGATCTGCTCGCAGTCCCAGGAGAGGATCCACATGTTGAGGACCGAGTCGCCGAGATCCCACGGCACGTCCCGCCCCAGGCCGCGCGCAAGCGGCCAGGTGGCGACGAAGGCCGCCGCGACGTAGAACGCGAGCGCGTACGACGCGCGCCTGCTCAATCGGGTGAGGCCTCGGGGAAGAGTTCTGCGAAGACGACCTGGAGGATCGCGACCGTCGGCACGGCCAGCACGGCGCCGACGACGCCGAGCAGCGTGCCGCCGACCAGCAGCGCCGCGATCACCCCGGCCGCGCTGACACCGACCTGTCGCTCCATCACCTTCGGGACGAGCACGTGGTTCTCGAACTGCTGCTGGAGGAAGAAGAACACCGCCACGCCGGCCGCCGCGGCCGGCGACACGGCCCGGGCCACCGCAATCGCCGGCACGGCGGCGAGCAGCGGGCCGACAATCGGAATCATCTCGCCGATTCCCGCGATGAGCGCCAGCACGTAGAAATACGGGATGCCGAGCAGGAACAGGCCGACGGCCGCCGTCGTGCCGATGACCGCGCCGAGCAGGAGCTGGCCGCCGAGCCACGCACTCACCTTGCCGGAGGCGCGCCGGCAGGCGTGTTCGACGCGCGTTTGTTCCGGGCGCGGAAAAAGCAGGACGAACGCACGGACCAGCCGCTCCGCGTCGAGCAGGAAGTAGAAGGCCAGGATCAGGATCGTGACGAGGCCGAAGACGCCGCCGACGAATCCCCACACGGCGGCCACGAGTGTGCCGACCGCGTCGGAGCCGCCGACCGGCGACTGCGCGACGGCGTCGCGCAGCGACAGCTCGCGCGCGAGGAGGCCGCGATCGATCAGCCACTGCTGCCCCTGCTGCACGATCTGCGGGAGCGTCGTCCAGAGTTCGCGCGCCTGCGTGACGAGCGGGGGGACGACGAGGCGGCCGAGGCCCACGATCGCGATGAGCGCCAGCAGGTACATGATGAGGATGACCGCCCAGCGCGGCATGCGGCTGCGGATGAGGCGCTGCCGCTCCAGGACGGTCGCGAGCGGCGCGATACCGATCGCGAACAGGGCGCTGACGTAGATCAGCAGGAGCGCGCCGCGAACCAGGTACGCCGTCCAGAGGAGAACGACCGTGAGCGCGGCGGCGGCGATGGCGTATCGGATGAGCGCGCGCGGATCGTCGCGCGTCATTGCCACCGGCTCCGCGCCTCCGTGGCCGTCTTCATCCCTAACGCTGCGTCAGCCGGCGTGTTCGAGATAGTCCCGCGTGAACGCGGCGATGTCGGCGTAGATCGACGCGAGCTCGGCCGGGTCGGCGAGAAACACGATCCGGAACGTCCCCTGGTCCGCCGGCATGCCGAAGCCCGACCCGTAGACGCAGAGAATGCCGGTGGCCCGCAGCAGGCCGAGGACGTACTCCTCGTCTGTGCGTCCGGGGGGTAGCGTGAGGGCGGGCATCGCGTAGAAGGCCGCGCGCGGCGCCACGCAGCGCATGCCCGGAATGGCGTTGAGCGCCTCGGTCGTCACGCGCGCGCGCGCGGCCAGCGCCCGGCGGAACGTCGCCTGGTGCGAGCGGTCGCCGGTTACCGCGGCCGCCACCGCATACTGCATCGGCCCCGGGCTGCACAGCCGCCCGTCGGCGAGCTTCTTCATCGCGGCGAGGGCGTGGTCGAGGCGCGGCGTCGCGCCGACGACCAGCCACCCGGTGCGCCACCCCGGCGCCAGATAGGCTTTCGAGAGGCTCGAGAGCGAAATGATCGGCGCGTCCGGGTCGAGCGTGGCGAGCAGCGGCACCGGTCCGTCGAAGCCGAGTTCCGCGTACACCTCGTCGGCCAGGATCGTGAGGTTGTGGCGCTCGGCAAACTCGATGAGCGACCGCCGCACCGACGCCGGATACACGGCGCCGGTCGGGTTGTTCGGATCGATGGTGACGAGCACGCGGGTGCGCGGCGTGACCAGCGTCCGCAGATGATCCAGGTCGGGCAGCCAGTCGCGGCTCGGGTCGGTCCGGTAGTAGCGCGGCCGCGCGTTGATCGTTGCCAGCACCGCCGTGTACAGCGGATACGTCGGCATCGGGACGAGGACCTCGTCGCCTTCATCAACCAGCGCGTTGAGGGCCAGGTCGATACCCTCGGACGTGCCCGTCGTCATCAGCACCCGATCGGCGGACACCGCCATCCCCCGCGCTGTCGCATCGGCCGCCACGGCTTCACGCGCGGCGGGAATGCCGGCCGACGGGAGATAGCCGTTGTGGCCGTCGCGCATCGCGCGGGTGGCCGCCTCGATCAGATGGGGCGGTGTTTGAAATCCAAACGCCACCGGGTCCCCGATGTTGAGGTACCGGACCCGCATGCCCCGCGCTTCGACAGCGCGCGCTTCCGCGACGATATTGCGAATGGCGTAGGAAAATCGATTGACGCGCGCCGCCACCGGCAGGGGCTGCGCTGCCCTGGACGTCAGCATTTTGGGTCCATCTTATCGATTTACGTGAATTCCGGCGAATTCACGTAAAATTTACATGCCATCGCGATCCACCACCATGGCAGGGTATCGTGAATTCTGCTTACTCATTGAATCTACAGAGCTAAGCGTGCTGGCAAGACGATTGAAGGTCAGTACAACTGTGGACCGGCGTGTCATGGCTCTCCCTCTGCTGACCGTGGCGGTGATGACGGCATTTGGCGCCTCGCCGTCCGCGCAGGAGCGTGCGTCGCAGCCCGCGAATCAGCGGCCAACCGTCACCTTCAGAGCCGGCGTCGAACTGGTTGGCATCACTGCCGCCGTCCGCGACCGGCGCGGTCGGGTCGTCCGAAATCTGACGCGGAACGACTTCGAGATTGTCGACACCGGACATTCCAGAGAGATTCGCGAGTTCTATGCCGGCGAGGCGCCGATCAGCCTGGCCGTCCTGCTCGACATCAGCGGGAGCATGGCCGTCGCCGGGAACATGGACCGGGCGCGCGCCGCCGTCGGGCTGGCGATGGGTCAGCTGGGCCAGGCCCAGGATGAGGCGGCGTTCTTTACTTTCGACACGACGCTGCGGGAAGTGGTGGCGTTCACTCGCGACCTCGACCGGCTTCGGCGTGTCAACCTTGAGGGGCGGCCGTGGGGCCTGACCTCGCTCTACGACGCGGTGGGCGCCGCGGCGAAGACAGTGGCGGCGCGTGGGAACCGGCACCGCGCGCTGCTCGTGATCACCGACGGCGTGGATACCGGCAGCACGCTGACCGCGCCGGAAGTCTCGGGCCTTGCCGCCTCGATCGACGTGCCGGTGTACCTGCTGACCGTGGTCAGCCCGCTCGATCATCCCGGCGGCGCGCTGTCGGTGCTTGGCGCCGACGGCGTCTCCACCAGCGTGGCGACGCTGGCGGACCTCGCCCGCTGGACCGGCGGCGACATGCGCGTGGCCAGCCTGCCGTCGCACACGCAGGAGGCCGTCCGCGACCTGTTCGAGGAACTGCGCTACCAGTACCTCATCACGTTCGAGCCCGACCTGACGCCCGGCTGGCACCCGCTCGACGTGCGTACCCACAACAAGAACCTGACCGTCCACGCGCGTGGCGGATACCTGTCCGGCCCGGCGCGACAGGAAGAGCGATGATGACAGACGAGTCACCCAGCAGAGGAGAACGCAACATGCGGAATACGTTGATAACAGCATCGATCGTCGCACTCAGCGTGGCGATTGTTCCCGCGTGCGCCACGAAAGGGTTCGTGCGGGAGGAAGTTGGCGCCGTGAACACGAAGGTCGACACGCTCGGCGGGACCGTCGAGCAGACGCAGTCGCGCGTCGGGCAGACCGAGCAGCGGATTGGCGTGGTCGATCAGAAGGCCGAGGCGGCAGGCAAGGCTGCGACCGACGCGCGCGCGGCGGCGACCGATGCCCGCAGCGCGGCCGACAAAGCCCAGGCGTCCGCCACCGCGGTGGGCGGGCGTGTCGACACCGTCGCCGCGCAGGTTGCCGCTGAGGCGGCGGCGTCACGGCGTCTGGTGTACGAAGTGACTCTCAGCGAGGCGCAGGGCAACTTCAAGTTCGGCGCGGCCGAGCTCCCCGACATGGCCAAGGCGCGGCTGGACGAGGTCATTGCCAGGCTGAAGGGCGCGTCGCAGAACGTGTACCTCGAGATCGAAGGACATACCGACAACGTCGGATCGGTGGAGCTGAACGAGCGCCTCGGCCTCGAGCGCGCCGAAGCGGTGAAGCGGTATCTGTACGAGCAGCACCAGATTCCGCTGCACAAGATGAACGTCATCAGCTTCGGTGAGGAGAAGCCGGTGTCGCCCAACACCACCCGCGACGGCCGCGCGCAGAACCGGCGCGTCGTGGTGAAGGTCTTGTCCTAGCAAGTCACAAGTCACAAGTCACAAGGCACAAGTCACAAGGCACAAGGCTCAAGGCCTTGTGCCTTGCTATCGGATTGCCCCCAGGTTCACGCCCACCCTTGCCAGCTCCGTTCCGGTCTCCTCAATGATCACGTCGTAGGCGCCCCGAGGATCGAGGCGGCCGCCGTCGAACGTCGCGATGACGGTGCCGCCGACGAGCGGCCCTCCCGCGGCGATGGCTGGGGGTACCGGGTACGGCAGCGGGGGCAGGCCGGCGACGCGGCGCTCCACGCGCGGAATCCGCTGCAGATCGGAGGCGTTGAGCCGCACGGCCGTGCCGGGCCGCGCGAGCGAGACGGCATAGGAGGGCACGCCCACGTACGTGTTCAGCGGGTGAAACGTGAGCTCGACGAACACCTGCATCCGGTTCCCGAATCCCGCGGCCACGGCCAGTGCGTCGCGCTGGCGGTACAGCCGATCCCCGGTGCGGGCGCGCGCCTCTGCGTCGAGCACCACGCGGCGGAACGGCGTGACGAGCTCGATGTCGTCGACGGGCGGGCGCCCGACATGGACCCGATAGGCCTGGTGAAACCGGTTGCGCGCGGCGTCGGCGCGTGACTGGCCGGCCGCGATCGCCTCGTCGATTGCCCGCGGATCGAGCGTCGGTTCGTACGCGGCGGCGGCCCCGGTCAGGAGAAGGACCAAGGCGACCGGAACGGCCGTGTGCGTCACGGAGAGGATCGTAGCGCACACGGCAGCCCGGAAGCGGGAGCTACCGTCCGGGCGCGCAGACGTTGATCTGGTAGAACGAGTTCGCGTACCGGTTGTCTTCGCCCTGCGGGCACAGGTTGATGCGGATCTCGCCGCCGGGGTTCGCGGCCGTGTGAAAGTTCATGTAGCAGTTGCCGCTCGCGCACGACTCGAACACATCGGCCATCTTCAGCACACCCTGAGCGGGCCGCAGCGTCAGGTCGCTTTCCTTCCATGTCCACGACAGGGTGAAGTCATCCGACGTACGCGTCGGCAGTCCGGGGATGGCCAGCACGACCGGTCCAGCTGCACCCGGCCCGCCCACGTGGACATGTCCGGCCATCAGGTCGACGATGTTGTGCACGCGCGCCGAGCAGGCCATCTCGACCGTGGTGCGATTGAGCGTGCAGGTGGCCGTCGCGACGCCGGCCGAGGCGATGGCCGGGGTTTCAAACGCGCCCGACCCGCTGCCGAACAGGACCAGGGTATTCGCGGTCTGCGCATGGCCGACCTGTGCCATGGCGGCCCACATCGCGGCGAGCATCAGCACGTTGAAGGATCTCTTCCTCATTCGACGTCTCCTTGAATGGCGGTGAAGAGGTGCAGGAGAGGCATGAAGCAGGCCACCGCCCCGGCCCGCCGGCTCAACAAGATACGCTGGATCACCCACCCGGAGCACTTACGGCCGCCGAAAGCCCTTTCGGCATTTGTGGCAGCTGATCTACCTTTGACGCGGATATGGAGCTGACGGGCCGTGTTGCCCTCGTCACGGGGGGCAAACGCATCGGGGCAGTGGTGGCGACCGAACTGGCGCGCGGCGGCGCGGACGTGGCGCTCGTCTACCGGACGTCGCGCACCGAAGCGGACGACACGGCCGACGCGGTGCGGAGTCTCGGCCGGCGAGCCCTCGTCATCCAGGCCGATCTGACCTCCGCCGACGCCTGCGAGCGCATCGCCGCGGAGGCGGTTCGCGACCTGGGCCGGCTCGACGTGCTCGTGAACATGGCGTCGCGCTATCAGTCGCTGGCATTTGACGACCTGACGCCGGAGGACTGGGACGACCAGCTTGCGGTCGACCTGCGCGCCACGTGGCTGTGCGCGCGGGCGGCGGTGCCGCACATGCGCCGCGTGCGCGGCGGCCGCATCGTCAACATGGCCGACTGGGTGGCGGCCAGCGGCCGGCCGCGCTACCGCGGGTACGCGCCGTACTACGTGGCCAAGGCCGGCGTGATTGCCCTGACCCAGGCGCTCGCGCTGGAGCTCGCGCCGGATCAGATCCTGGTGAACGCTGTGGCGCCCGGGCCGATCGTGGCTCCCGAAGGCACGCCCGACGAGGAATTCGCCAGAGTGGAACAGGCGACACCGCTTGGCCGCTGGGGCGGCGAGATCGAAATTGCCAAGGTCGTCCTGGCGCTCGTCGACAGCGACTTCGTCACCGGCGAAACGATCCGCGTGGACGGCGGCCGGCATCTCCGGTAGCCGGCGGCCGTCCCGACGCTCTTTGGTGTAGGCTGTGACCTTTCCAGGGAGCGCCCCTATGAGATCACGCGTCGTGGTCGTCGTCGCGCTGCTCGCGGCGGCGCCGCTGCTGTCGCCGCCCCGCCGCCTGCTGCTCGCGCAAGCCCCGCCCGCGGTCGCGCCGATGCACGTGCATCACGTGCATCTCAACTCGGTCAATCCGAAGGCCGCGGCCGCGTATTATCCGAGACCGTTTCCGGCGTCGGCATCGACGACCACGTTCAACGGCGAGGAAGCGGTCAGGACCGGCAACCTGTATCTGCTCTTCACGCCGGTGGGCACGCCGCCGCCAACCGAGCTGACAGGTCCGCAGACGGCGGTCTGGCACTTCGGCTGGAACACGCCCGATTCGCGGAAGTACAACGAGCGGTTCCGCGCCATGGGCCTCGAGATTGCCCAGATGTGGGACGCGGCCGACGGCACACTGGTGGACATGTCGAGCGACACGCTTCCCGGGCTTCCCACGCAGGAGCAGATTCTGGAGCTGCGGGCCAGGGGCGTGAAGCCCACGCGGCAGGGCGGCTTCGGTTATCTCAGGGGCCCGGACGGCGCGCTGATCGAGAACGCGCAGGCCGGCCAGGTCGAGCGCTTCAATCACATTCACATGTACCACGAGCATCCGCTGTGCGCGATGCAGTGGTACGCCCGGCACCTGGGCGCCAGGATTCCGCCTGGCCCCGGCGGCGCGGCGCCCGGAGGCGAGTGCAAGCAGCCATACGCGCCGCCGACGTGGCCGTCGTTTGCGAAGTTTCCCGGCTTTGTCCGCGAGCCGTCGGGCGCCGTGTTCTTCGACGACGTCTCGATTTCCATCCGCCCGTGGCCGGGCGGCGGCCTGGTCGGCACGCGGGGGCATATCGTCGATCACTGGGCGCTCAGCGTGTCGGATGTCACCGCGGAAATCGCGCGCCTGAGACGTGAAGGGGTCACGATCCTCGAAGACATTCATGCGTGGCGTGGGATGCGGGCGGCGATGATCGAGGGGCCCGATCGGGTCGCCATCGAGCTCGTCGAGGTGAAATAAGGGAGGCGGTCATGCCGAAGAAGAACATCCTGTGGGTGCTGACGGTCGTGTGCGCGACGTGGCCTGTGGCCGGATCGGCCCAGGCGCCGAAGGACGCGATCGCCATCAGCGGTGACGACATCAAGGCGGTGCTGAAGTACGCGGCCGATACCAAGCGCACCGTGCCCGACAACTCGATCCGGGTCATCGACATGGGCGCCTATCAGCTGGCGGTCGGAATCGTGCACCGCGGGGCGCTCGGCGGCGCGCCGGCGGCGGGCAATGCGGGTCGGGGTCAAGCCGCGGTGCCGGCGCCCAATCCCCAGCCGGCCTGCGGCGAGCAGCGCGCGGGCGCGAAGGGCCCGAACGGCATCGCGCACGACGACACCGCCGAAACCTACATCGTCACTTCGGGCGCCGGCACGCTCATCACCGGCGGCACGATCGTCAACGGGCGGCGCTCGCCCGCCGACGGCGAAGTGACGACGATTCTGAACGGGCCGTCGTGCGGCGGCACGATGGTGGGCTATACGACCCGTCAGATCAAGGAAGGCGACGTCATCGTGATTCCCGAACGCGTGCCGCACGGGTTCTCCGCGATCCCCGACCACATTACGTACCTGAGCGTCCGGCCGGATCTCAAGAACGTGCTGCGGCGCGGGTACGTGAATCCGGCGCTCGCGAAGAAGTAGACGGCGGGCGCTGCGCCGGTCGCCGGCGCGGTCGGGGCTTCAGGCCGGGGTGCCGACGCGTTCGAGGATGGCGTTGAGCGTGGATGACGCCCGTGCGAGCGGCAGGTTGCTGACGTAGAAGTGCCGCACGCC
>JACQZV010000165.1 GCA_016213695.1 Acidobacteriota bacterium
CACGAGTTTCGTGGCGCCCGCCTTGACCGCCGCCAGCATCGCTTTCGGGCTGACCGCGTGCACCATGAGATCGAGCTTCTGCCGGCGCGATTCCTCCGCGACCACGGCGAGAATGGCCGTCTCGTCGGGCACGGCAGCCGGAGAAATCGCCGCCTTGACGATCTCGACGCCCGCCTTCGCAAGTAACTGCACCTGTGCCCGCGCCTTTTCCGGTGTCGGAAAATTGGCCGGATCCGCGCGGCCCGACGTGATGATGCGCGGTCCCTTGATTTCGCCTCTGTCGATCTTCTCCTTGAGCTGAACGATCCCGGGCACGGGGCCGCCGCCCGACATCAGCGTCGTGTAGCCGCTCTCGAGAAACTCCTGCATCCGCGCCGCGGCCTCGTCCCGCATCCAGCGGTCCGGGTCGCCGTTGATGATGTGCCGGTGGGCGTCGATGAAGCCGGCCATCACCGTCATGCCGCGCGCGTCGATCGCGGGCCCGCTCTGCGTGCCGGCGGCGCCGGCGGTCACCGAGGCAATCCGGCCGTTCCTGACAACGACGGCGCCTTGCTCGATCACCTGGCCGTTGCCCACGATGATCCGGGCGTTGGTGATCGCGAGGCTCTGCGCCGCCACATCCACGACGGCGCACACGATGGCCACCAGGATGGACAGGCCGAGTCGCAGTGCGGTGCTCATGCGAGGAGCGCTTATGATAGTGCGAGACGACAATGCGGACGCGCATCGCGTGGACGATGGCGGCGGCGCTGGTGTGCGGGCTCTCCGGCGCCGCGGCGGCGCAGGACGGGCTGCGGAGCGCGTCGCTGCGCGAAAGTGGAGTCGACTTGTTCCGCGTCGATCCCGACTTCTACCAGCGGCTCCCGGACCCCCGCGCGAACCGGTTGTTCGTCCCAGTCCCCTACGCCGTGCCGGCGCCGTACTGGTACGTCCCGCCTGTCGAGGGTTACAGGCCGCGCGCGGGACACAGGGCGACGCCGCGATCGGAGACCGGGCGCCGGGATCTGCCGTACGCGGAGCGGATTCTGCCTCCCGCCACCGCGTCCCTTCCCCCACTGGCGCCGGGCACGCCGAAGACCTTCTACGTGATTCCGGGTTGCTACGCGGGCGATCGGCCGCCGGAGCCCGAGTCGCTTCGGCCAGGGTGCCGCCGCGCGAAGGTGACGATCATCCCTCCGGGGTAACCGCTCCCGCGACGATCACGCCAGCCGCTTCCCTCGCGTTTCGCGCGCGAAGAGGAGCGCCACAGGTCCAAGCAGGTACGCCAGACTCAGCACGCTGATCGCCTGCTCGAACGAGCCGGTGTAGAGCACGACCGCGCCGGTCAGGAACGGCCCCGCCGCCGACACGAGCCGCCCGATATTGAAGCAGAAGCCCGCGCCCGTCGTCCGGAGCCGCGTCGGGTACAGCTCCGGCAGGTAGATGGGAAAGCCGGCGTAGATGCCGAGCGTGAAGAACCCGAGCAGCGGCAGCAGCACGAGCATCTGGCCGAGCGTCCACGGACCGAGAAAGATCGCGGGAGCGGACAGCGCGGCACCCACGAAGAACACGGCGAATGCCGGCTTGCGTCCCCAGCGGTCCGACAGCGCGGCAATCACCGCATAGCCGGGCAGGGAGCCCAGCGTGAGAATCATGATGGCGTAGCTGACGTACGCACTCGCGCTCACGCCCGCCGCAAGCGAGGGATCCGCGGCAATCCGGTTCTGAATCAGCGCGGGTACCCAGGCGGAGACGCCCCAGAACCCGAAGTTCGCGACGCTGGCCATCATCGAGCCGACGACCGTGTCGCGCCGCAGGTCGCTCCCGAAGATCTGCGCCAGGGTGAAACGTGACGAGCCGTCCCCTCGCCCCGTCGCACCGCCGTCCCGCCGCACCGTTGCCAGCCACCGCTCCGACTCGTTCATCTTCCGGCGGATGACGAACACGAGAACCGCCGGAAGCGCGCCGGCGACGAAGACGAGCCGCCAGCTGTACCCGCCCGCGAGCAGGTAGATGAACGCGGCCGCGAAGTAGCCCATGCCGGCCGACGTCTGCAGGATGGCCGCGCCTTTCGCGCGCGCGTGCTCAGGCCAGGTCTCGGCCACGAGCGCGGCGCCGGCCGCCCATTCCCCGCCGACGCCGAGACCGGTGAGGAATCGATAGAGACCGAGCTCCCACCACGAGCCGGCGGCGCCGGCCAGCCCGGTGAACACCGCGTAGATCAGGATCGTGAGCATCAGCGTGCGCTTGCGCCCGAGGTAGTCGGCCGCCACCCCGAACACGATGCCGCCAAGCGCCCAGCCGACGAGGAAGATCGAAAAAATCAGGCCGCCGTACCAGCCGATGTTCTGCACGGACCCCTCGGCCCCGAGCAGGTCCATGAGCGCGGGCCCCATCACCAGGGTGTAGAGCGTGGAGTCCATCAGGTCGAACAGGAAGCCGAGCCATGTCATCAGCAGGACGGTCCACTGGTAGCGTTCGATCGCGGTCCACCATGGGCGCGCCGTGTCTGACATGCATCCTCTCCTCCCGCTGTTCGGGCCGCGACGGGCGTCACAGGGTATCAGGGACGGGAACCGCTCGCCCAGCAGTCCCATCGGCCGTCACGCGCGCGCGCCGATGATGTACGATGGCCACCGCGGTGGCCCTTCACACCTCCGGAGACATTTCCGTCGACGTCCCGCGGCGCGTCGCGTTCACGTTCCTCGAGGATCCGCACCGCCTCGCCGCCTGCATCCCGGGATGCAGCGAACTCCAGGAGATTGCGCCGGGCCGCTACTCGGCGATCCTCACCAGTCGCGTCGCGTTCATGACGATCAGCTTCAGGGTGGCGATCGAGATCGTGGCGCTCGACCCTCCGCAGGCGATTGACGCGACCATCTCGGGCGACGCCGTCGGCCTCCCCGCGCACGTCGCGGCAACCGCCGCCGTGCGGCTGTCGGATGAGGGCGAGCACCGCACGACGATCAGCTACACAACCGACATCGCGTTGACCGGAAAGCTCGGCGGCCTGGGACAGCCCGTCTTCAGGTCCACGAGCGCCGAGCTGGCGCGGCAGTTCGGCGCCAACCTGAAGCACGCGCTCGAGGGGCAGAGGACGGGGGCTCCGGCGTGAACCGCTTCGAGCTGGTCGAACCGGCAACGCTCGACGAGGCGGTCGCGCTGCTCGATCCGGACGATTCGGCGGTCCGGGCGGTGGCGGGCGCGACGGCGCTCATCCTGATGATGAAGGCGCGGCTGTTCCGGCCGAGCCGCCTCGTCAGCCTGCGCCGCCTCCAGGGCACGCTCCGCGGCGTGCATGACGAGCCCGCCGGCGGTCTTCGCATCGGGGCGCTGACGACGCTCACCGATCTCGAGCGATCGGACCGCGTTCGCGCCGCCGCTCCCGTCGTGAGCCGCGCGCTGCGCACCCTGTCGAATGTCCGCGTCCGCAACGTGGCGACCCTCGGTGGCCACCTCGCGCACGGCGATCCGCACATGGACCTGCCGCCCATCCTGATGACGCTCGGCGCCCGCGTGCGCGTCGTCAGCCGCCGGGGCGACCGCTGGATCGAGATGCAGGATCTCGTGCGCGGCTACTACGTGACGTCGATCGCCAACGACGAGCTGATTGCGGACGTCCACCTGCCGGCACAACCTGCCGACGCGCACACCTGGTACGAGAAGTTCACGGCGCTGTCGGCCGACGACTGGCCGACGGTAGGCGTCGCCGTGTGGTACCGGACGGGGGCGGGCCGGATCACGGACGCGCGTCTCGCTGTCGGCGCCGCCACCGAACGACCCATGCGGCTTGCCGCCGCGGAGGCCAGCCTGATTGGCGCGGCCGCCGACCCCGCCAGCTTCGCCCGCGCCGCCGACGCCGCCGCGGACGCGATTGAGCCGCTCGCGGACATCCGCGGCAGCGCCGCCTACAAACGCGAGATGGTCCGCGTGCACGTACGCCGCGCGCTGGACAAGGGCCGGTAGCCATGGCCGACAGCCACCCCACCCTGCGCGAAATCGGCCGGTCCCTGCCGCGCCTGGAAAGCAGGGCCAAAGTAAATGGGAGCGTCGAGTACATCCACAACCTCCGCCTGCCCGGCATGCTGCACGGCAAGATCCATCGCAGCGCCATCGCCCACGGCCGCATCGTCCGGATCGACGCCGGCGCGGCGCTTGCGGTGGAAGGGGTGCATGCGGTGGTCACCGCGGAGGACGTGCTCGGGATCTGTCCGAATCCGTATTACGGGCCGGCGTTTCACGACCAGCCGATTCTGGCGCTCGGCAAGGTGCGTCACGTGGGCGAGCCGGTGGCCATCGTCCTGGCGGCCGATCCGCACATCGCCGAGGAGGCCGCCGACCTCGTGTCGGTCGAGTACGAGCCGCTCGAGGCGGTCTTCGACGAGGTGGCGGCCGCGGCGCCCGGGGCGCCGGTCAGTCACGACGAGCTCAGGCCGGCCGGCACCTTCACGGATCTGAAACATCTGGCCGGCCGGAAGGGCACCAACGTTGCGCTCGAGACCCGCGTCCGCCGCGGCGATGCCGACGCGGGCTTCGCGCGGGCCGACCGTGTCTTCGAACACACCTTCCGCACCGGCAAGGTGATGCACGCCGCGTTCGAGCCGATGGTCTCGCTCGCGGAGCTGCACGGCGCCGACGGCCTGACGATCCACACCGCCTCGCAGAGCCCTTCGTTCGTGCGCAGCGAGATCGGCCGCCTGCTCGGATGGCCGGAGAATCGCGTGCGCGTCCGCACCGCGTTTCTGGGCGGCGGCTTCGGCGCGAAGCTGTACATCAAGCTCGAGGCGATGGTGGCCGTCTGCGCGCTGCTCGTGCGGCGGCCCGTGCGGATCGCGCTCACGATGGACGAGCAGTTCTACACGATCACCAAACACGGCGCGACGGTCCGCATCAAGACCGGCGTCACGAGCGACGGCCGGATGACGTCGCGGAAGGTCGAGACATACTGGAACGGCGGCGCGTACGCCGACATCGGCCCGCGCGTCACGCAGAAATCGGGATTTACGGCGGCGGGGCCCTACGACATCGAGTCCGTCGCGCTCGACAACTACGCCGTCTACACCAACGACCCGCCGGCCGGCGCGCTGCGCGGGTTCGGCATCTCGCAGCTGGTGTGGGCGTACGAGCGTCAGGCGGACCTCATCGCCCGCGCGCTCGGGATCGACCCGCTGGAGTTCCGGCGGCGCAATGCGCTGCGCAGCGGCGGCACGCACGCGACCGGGACGACCGTCTACGGCATGGAGGTCGACGCGGTGCTCGACCGGCTGGCCGAGCGCATGGCGTGGCATCGGCCGTTCGACCGCGGCGCGGGCACGATCCGGCGCGGACGCGGCCTCGCCATCGGCGTCAAGGCGTGCGTCTCGCCCACCACCTCCACGGCGGCCGTGCACGTCCATGGCGACGGGAGCTGCGCGATTCACTGCAGCACCGTCGACATGGGCCAGGCCTCCGATACGACGCTCGCGCAGATGGCCGCCGAAGTGCTGGGGCTGCCCACGACCGCGATCCGGCTGATCCGTCCGGATACCGACGTCACGCCCTACGACATGGCGACGCTCGGATCGCGATCGACGTTCCACATGGGGAACGCGGTGGTGCGCGCGGCCGAGGACGTGCGCGACCAGTTGCTGCGCATCGCCGCCGCCGCGCTCCGCGTCGACCTCGCCGAGCTCGAATGCCGGGACCAGGCGATCGTGTCCCGCGGCGGGGCGCGTCTGACGTTTGGCGACGCCATGCGCGCGCGCTTCGCCATGCAGGCAGGCACCCTCGTCGGTGTCGGCTCGTACACGCCGCACTACACGAAGCCGGACGGCGAAACCGGCCAGTCGCCCGACATCACGCCGTTCTGGATGCTCGGGGGCGCCGGGGCCGAGATCGCGGTCGACTGCGAGACCGGGCGCATCGAGGTGACGAAGCTGGTGAACGTCGCCGATGTCGGCCGCGCCATCAATCCGGCCTCGGTCGAGCGGCAGCTCACCAGCGCCGCGATCATGCAGCTCGGCTTCACGCTCTTCGAGGAGATGGTCTTCAGCGACGGCCAGGTGCTGAATGCCAGCCTCGCGGACTACAAGATTCCGGGACTGCTGGACCTGCCGCGCGACCTGACGGGATCGTTTGTGGAGGTGCCGCACCGCGACGGACCGTTCGGGGCCAAGGGCGTCGGGGAGACGGGCGTCTTCAGTCCCGCGCCCGCGATCGCCAACGCGCTGTACGACGCGGTCGGGATCACGATCTTCGAGATGCCGCTGACGCCGGAGCGCGTGCTGCGCGCGCTGCGCGAGTCGGAGAACCGGCCGCTGGAGAAGGACTGACGTGAGCGACCGACACCAGCGAACCATTGCCTTTACGCTCAACGGCCGCCGCGTGCGCGCGAGCGTGGCCACGCACGAGACCATTCTCGAAGTGCTGCAGCGCGACTTCGGCCTGTTCGGCGCGCGCGAGAGCTGCGGGCAGGGACTGTGCGGCTGCTGCACCGTGCTCGTGGACGGCACGGCGGTCTCGGGGTGTCTCTACCTCGCCGCCTTCGTAGACGACGCCGACATCGTCACGGTCGAAGGACTGTCACGCGGCGCCGAGCTGCACCCGATCCAGCGCGCGTTCGTCGAGAAGACCGGGTTCCAGTGCGGCTTCTGCACGCCGGGCGTCATCCTGATGACGAAGGAACTCCTGGGCCGTTATCCCCACCCCACCGACGAGGAGATTCGGCATTACCTGTCGGGGAACCTGTGCCGGTGCGCGGCCTATCCGGACATCATCGAGGCGGTGAAGCGGGCGGCGGAGCTGATGGACCCCGCAACCCTCACGAATCCGGGGCCACGGAGACACGGAGACACGGAGACCTAGCACTGTAGTGTCCGGCTTCAGCCGGACCCAACGGAGTGTTGCGCTTTTCTGGAGCTTCAAGTCCCGCAGTGGCGCGAACGATTCACCTTGGAGAACGGGCCGACAATCGACCCGTTGCTGTCGAGAATTGCTCCAACTGAATCGGGAACGTTCTCATCGAATTTCACCGTGGACCGCAGCGACATGATCGCACGGAGCGCCGGATGCGACGGCTCCGCTTGGAGTAGCCCGCAGTCGACTCACATTGAAAGAGATACTTGGAAGCGGACCCATGCCTATTCATCGGGCGCTGGGCCGTACAGTTTCTCCACAACCGCCCGCACGTTCACCATCGAATCAAGGGCGTCGGTGTCAGTGCAATGCTTTCGGTGGAGGACCCGGTTGCCAACTCGCTGCACCTCTCGGGCCATTTGCATGAGACCGGGGTCCAGAACTCAGGATTGACCAGCCGACCTGATCAGACCATCGAGGTCCAGTTCGGTGATGCGCGGGAGGGGAATCGTTTCGCGAAGCGCTTGTTCTAGGCACGCCCTCCCAAGCGCCACAGCGGCAGTCGGTAGTCCAAGCGTGTAGCAGTGCATCGCCTGCTGAAAATAGACTTGAACGTCCTCGCTGGGCTGCTGTTCGGTAACAATGCGATGATCGAACTGTAGTAGCCGCTTGACCATCGCAGGAACCGTCCGAATAAAACATCCTGCACAGATGGTCGTCCAGTTCTTCTGCGAGCCCGCCCTTCTGGACCTCAGAGATGGGTCCGCCATCGAGGACGTGATGTACACCCTCGTACTGATAGAGGAGGACTTCCCCGAGCGAATCCGGATCAAACCACGACTGGCCTTCTGTTCGGCGGGACACCGCTCCGGGAAGCGGGTCACCGGACGGTTCGTCAAGACAACGTTGCAGGTATGCGGACGTTCGAATTGAGGCAAGTATTGTCATCGGTGGACCTGGGATTATCCGGCATGGTATCGAGTAATCCGACCGAGAGCACCTCGGTTCAGCTGAAACCGCTTTTCTACGTCACGAACCACTTTCGCCATCCCCGGAAGAAGCACTCCATAGGTATGGTCGTGTTCCGGCGGTGGAAACAAGAATGCCTGCCCAAACATGAACCGCTCCGGCGCACGTATCGTGGACTGCCACAAGCTTCGCCCAACTCACAAAGTCTCCTGGTCGACTTCTGACGAGAATGTGCCGTCCCTCGCGGCGGCATTTGAAGCACCACAGCGTTGAACAAAAGCATTTCATCGTCATCGGCACGATGAGCATCCTTTCAGGCGAGCGGCACAACCTCGTGCTCGCCAGACTTGGATCGTGGCGGTTCTTAGTCGTGCACGCAAACGCCATCGGGCTGGGCGAAACCACAACATCTTGTGGCGAAAGCGCCGATTTCGGCACAATGCAAAAAGTCCACAAGATATGGAATCTCCTCGCGCCCAGGAGAATGGCGCGAATTCGCTGACCTTCGCCTGCTGGAGTGAATTCAGGTCGTTTGGGATGTCAGTCCAACCAGTATTGACGCCTCGAAACACCCCCTCCGTATGCGGCTAATGCCGCACCGCCCGAACGGTGCCGGCTCCGGCCTCACGTCGTTGACCGGCGGATGTTAACACCTCGCTGGCACCACCTCGTGCCCGCGTAGCCGCGAAGTCGTCGCTCGCGCCGCTGACGGTTCTTGCCTC
>JACQZV010000168.1 GCA_016213695.1 Acidobacteriota bacterium
ACCGGCGCGTCATCAACCGCAACAACCGGCTGAAGAAGCTGATGGAGCTGAAGGCGCCCGACGTCATCATCCGCAACGAGAAGCGGATGCTGCAGGAGGCCGTGGACGCGCTCTTTGACAACGGCCGGCGCGGCCGCGTGCTCCGCGGCGCCAACAACCGGCCGCTCAAGTCGCTGTCCGACACGCTCAAGGGCAAGCAGGGGCGGTTCCGCCAGAACCTGCTCGGCAAGCGCGTCGACTACTCGGGCCGCTCGGTCATCGTGGTCGGGCCCGAGCTGAAGCTGCATCAGTGCGGCCTGCCGAAGAAGATGGCGCTCGAGCTCTTCAAGCCGTTCATCTACAACAAGCTCGAGGAGCGGCAGCTGGTGGCCACCATCAAGCAGGCCAAGGAGATGGTGGAGCAGCAGCGGCCCGAAGTGTGGGACATCCTCGAGGAGGTGATCCGCGAGCACCCGGTGCTGCTGAACCGCGCGCCGACCCTGCACCGTCTCGGCATCCAGGCGTTCGAACCGGTGCTGGTGGAAGGCAAGGCGATCCGCATCCACCCGCTCGTCTGCACGGCGTTCAACGCCGACTTCGACGGCGACCAGATGGCGGTGCACATCCCGCTCTCCCCCGAGGCGCAGATCGAGGCGTCGGTGCTGATGATGTCGTCGAACAACATCCTCTCGCCGGCCAGCGGCGCGCCGATCGCGATTCCGTCGCAGGACATCGTCCTCGGGTGCTACTACCTGACCAAGTCGAAGGCGGGCGCCAAGGGCGAAGGCCGCGCGTTCGGCACCGTCGAGGACGTGCTGCTGGCGCTCGAGGCCGGCGAGCTCGAGACGCTCTCGCCCATCCGGCTGCGCTACACCGGCCAGATCATGGATCTGACGACGGCGCGTGACGATCAGGACGTCCTGCACACCGAGTCGCAGGATGTCGCGAACAAGATCATCAACACCACCGTCGGGCGCGTCATCCTCAACGAGGAGCTGCCGGCCGCGATGCCCTACGTGAACGGCCTGCTGAAGAAGAAGGGGCTGCAGCAGCTCGTGCAGAAGTGCTACCTGGACCTGGGCCTCGAGCGCACCGTCGACATGCTCGACGCGCTCAAGAACCTCGGGTTCACCTACGCCACCAAGTCGGGCCTGTCGATCGGCATCGACGACCTGGTGATCCCCGGCAACAAGCAGCAGCTGGTGCAGGACGCGCGCAACGAGGTCATCAAGGTCGAGCAGCAGTACCTCGAGGGCGCCATCACCAACGGCGAGCGCTACAACAAGATCATCGCCATCTGGTCGGAGGTCACCGAGAAGATTGCCGACGAGATGTTCGGCGCCATGGCCGAAATGGACCACACGGGCAAGTTCTTCAACCCGGTCTACATCATGGCCGACTCGGGCGCCCGCGGCTCGAAGCAGCAGATCCGGCAGCTCGCCGGCATGCGCGGCCTGATGGCCAAGCCGTCGGGCGAGATCATCGAGACGCCGATCACGTCGAACTTCCGCGAAGGGCTGACCGTGCTGCAGTACTTCATCTCGACGCACGGCGCGCGCAAGGGGCTGGCGGACACGGCGCTCAAGACCGCCGACTCGGGCTACCTGACGCGCCGGCTCGTGGACGTCGCGCAGGACGTCATCATCTCCGAGCACGACTGCGGGACGCTCGACGGCATCGAGGCGCGCGCCATCGTCGAGAGCGGCGAGATCATCGAGCCGCTGCGCGACCGCATCGTCGGCCGCGTGACGCTGGAGAAGATCGTCGATCCGTTCAGCACCGACGTCATCGTTGACGTCAACGAGGTGATTGACGAGGACAAGGCGTCGGCGGTGCAGGAGGGCGGCATCGAGAAGGTGAAGATCCGATCGGTGCTGACCTGCTCGGCGCGCCGCGGCGTGTGCGCGCGCTGCTACGGCCGCGACCTCGCCACCGGCCGGCTCGTCGAGCTGGGCCAGGCGGTGGGCGTCATTGCCGCGCAGTCGATTGGCGAGCCGGGCACGCAGCTGACGATGCGGACCTTCCACATCGGCGGCACGGCCTCGCGCGTCTCCGAGCAGAACACGCTCGACGCCAAGCATGCCGGCACCGTCCGCTATCAGAGCCTGCAGGTGGTGGAGACCCACAAGGGCGCCGCGGGCGGCGGCGGGCAGCTGATTGTGATGAACCGGAACGGGTCGCTCGTCGTCGCCGACGAGAAGGGGCGCGACCGCGAGCGCTATCCGATCGTCTACGGCGCGCGGCTCAAGGTGCGCGACGGCCAGAAGGTGGAGCAGGGCCAGACGCTCGTCGAATGGGATCCGTACACCTTCTCCATCCTGACGGAGGAGACCGGGAGCGTCCGGTTCAAGGACATCATCGAAGGCGTGACCATTCACGAGGAAGTGGACGAAGTGACCGGCATGTCGCGGTTCATCATCGTCGACTCGCCCGACGAGAAGAAGCAGCCGACCATTGAGGTCAAGGACAAGAGCGGCCGCACGGTGCGCAAGTACCACATGCCGGTGCACGCGCACCTGATGGTGCAGGACGGCGAGCCGGTCGAAGCCGGCGACGTGCTGGCGAAGATTCCGCGCGAGACCACCAAGACCAAGGACATCACGGGCGGTCTGCCGCGCGTGGTCGAGCTGTTCGAGGCGCGCAAGCCGAAGGATCCGGCCGTCATCTCCGAAATCGACGGCATGGTGAAGGACGGCGGCGTGGTCAAGGGGCAGCGCAAGCTCATCATCGTGCCCGACGACGGCAGCGAGCCGCGCGAGTACGCGCTGCCGCGCGGCGTGCACGTGAACGTCCACGAGGGCGAGCGCGTCCGCGCGGGCGAGCAGCTCATGGACGGTCCGAGCAACCCGCACGACATTCTGCGGGTGCTGGGCGAAAAGGAGCTGCAGAAGTACCTGGTGAACGAGATCCAGGAGGTCTACCGCCTCCAGGGCGTCAACATCAACGACAAGCACATCGAGGTCATCTCGCGGCAGATGATGCGGTGGGTGAAGATCGAGGATGTGGGCGACACCGAGTTCCTGATTGACGAGCAGGTGGACAAGTTCCGCTTCCTCGAGGAGAACGAGCGGGTGCTGGGCGACGGCGGGCGTCCGGCCACCGCCCAGGCGCTGCTGCTCGGGATCACGAAGGCGTCGCTTTCGACCGACTCGTTCATTTCGGCGGCCTCGTTCCAGGAGACGACGCGCGTGCTGACCGAGGCGTCGATTTCGGGCAAGGTGGACTACCTGCGCGGCCTGAAGGAGAACGTGACGATGGGCCGGCTGATTCCGGCCGGGACCGGGTTCGAGTGGTACCGCCACGTGCGGATTCCGGCCGACGAGCCGCCGCCGCCGCCGGCGCCCGAGCAGCCCGCGGAGGAAGATCTCGATATGGAGCGCGAGATCGAGTACGCCTTCGACACCGACGAGCCGGCGGCGGGGGGCCGCGGCCCGCTGGGGGACATCGAGTAGCCGTCGCCCGCGAACCACGGGAATACAGAGGCACAGAGGGGCGTTCTCTTCTGTGCCTCTTCTTGCGTACGGGGCGTCCGGCTTCCCTGTCCGCTCGTGCCCTTCCGCCTCCGCCGCGTCCAGGCACCCGGTGCATTCCGGACCTCCGATCCACGCGGAACGAAGACGCGGCGCTGAGTCGCTCCGTTCGATTTCAGTGCACCCAGGTCGGCGTGCTTCGCAGGTCGACCGCTGTCCGGCTCATCCCCGGGCGTGCGAGCCGTGGGGCGACGATGGCATCGTCGTCTCTCGAGACTCTGTCCGGGACGACCCCGAGCATGTCGAGGGGCGTCGTACTGAGTTCGTCTTTCCCGCGTCTCGCATCTGCCGGGATCCTCGATGGGGTGCCCCCTCCCGCTTTCACCTCCACGAATCGGTGGTACAGCGGGGGATCTCCGCGGCTGTCCGCCGACGTGGCATTGCGAAGCGTGTTGGTCCGCATACCTTCCGGCATTGCTTTGCGACACACCTGCTGGAGGACGGCTATGACCTCCGCACGGTGCAGGAGCTGCTCGGCCACAAGGATGTCAGTACGACGCTGGTGTACACGCACGTGCTGAACCGGGGCGCGCTAGCTGTGAAGAGCCCGGCGGATCGGCTCCCTGGCGCCGCCGGGAGGTGTTAGCCGCGTGCGGGTGTCGCCGTGGGCCGGGCGTTGGCCGCGAGCGTTGCGCGTAACGGCGATGACTTTCAGTTGGGATCGGATGCGGTAACGTCGGATGTCATGTGGAGATAGCGGACGTTTGTCGTCTCCGCCAGGGACAGCGTCAGCTGCGGCGGCAGCGGCTGACGCCGGAACAATTCAAGCAGCGCGATGCGGCTATCCGAGGCGTCTCCGAGAGCGATTTCGGCGTGTTACCATCCGGCGGGTCCGCGGTGTGGGACCGGGCCGCGCGTGCGCTTCGCGGGCTGGTGTTAGCCGTGTGCGCCGGCCGTTCGTGTAGCGGTCCAATCAATACTGGTCATGCCGCCAAGCGAAGATCGCTTCACACCATTGGAATCAACTACGCCATTGGCGTATCATGAGAGTCAATGCGGTTCGTCGAGACGCCAGTGTTCACGGCTGCGCTTCGACGACATCTCGACGACGAACCGTAGCGTCAGCTCCAGATCGCGCTGATGCTTCGGCCGGAGCAAGGTCCGGTCAGTCGCGGCTCTGGCGGCCTTCGGAAGGTGCGCTGGGCGAAGGCTGGTGGGGGCAAGCGAGGCGGGTTGCGGATCATCTACTACTCTACTGGGCGCCTGGCGAGCAAGTGTTCTACATGTTGTACGTGTATACGAAATCGGAGCAGGGCGACCTCACCGCCGCTCAGACCCGCCAGCTCAGTCGCATCGTTCGGGAGGAATTCAAATGAAGGACGCCGCATTCCACGAGTTGCTGACGAGTGTCCGACAGGCCGGACAGATTCGGCGAGGGACTCGGCGGGCAGCGCGGATGACGACATTTCGCCCCACCGATGTACAGGCGGTGCGGGCCAAGCTGGGGGCCTCCCAGGCCGAGTTCGCACTCATGATCGGCGTCAGTGTGGCCACGCTGCGGAATTGGGAACAGGGGCGGCGTACACCGGACGGGCCTGCCCTAGCCCTGCTCCGCGTGGCCGCGCGGAATCCGAAGGCCGTCATTCAAGCCCTTCACACGGAAAAAAAACGAGGGGCGGCATAACCAGCGGCTGCACCAGTCGGCCGCGCGATTGTGAGCGGCCGCGGGTGAGCCGCAGGCGTTGGGCAGCTTGAGCACCTACAGAGCCAGGACGAGGCGTAGACCCCTGTCAACGTCTTGCAGTAACTGGCCCCGGATGCGGCCCGCGCGTTCTAGCAGAAAATCGCGGTCGACGGTAATGACTTGGGAAACGTTGGCTACCGAGTCCTTGGGAAGCCCGGTGGCTTTCGCTGGAAGGAGGACGTTTCCCGGGGCTTCCACCAAACGAACGTTGGTCATGAGGATGACGGCGATGACGGTGCGGAGACGGCTGCGATTGAAGGCGTCACTTTGCACAATGACGACGGGCCGTCGGTATCCCGGTTCTGAGCCGTCGGGTTCACCGAGATCGGCCCACCACACTTCGCCGCGTTCGATTACCACGAGTCCCGGGGAAGCGAACGGGCTTGCAGGCGCCGAGTGGCTGCGTCGAGTCGGCTGTCCTCGGTTGCGTAGACGGCATCTAGACGCGCCGTCACTTTGCGGCCCTGGTGCTTGGCGACAAAGTCGGCCAAGGCCGTTGCGTAAAGCCGGCTCCGAGAGACACCGAGGCGTTTTCCGAGTGTCTCGGCGGAATCAAACAGTTCATCCGGAATGGACAGCGCAATCTTCATACCGTAGTATTACCACGGTATGAACGGCGGGGCAAGCGGCCCAACACAGCGCTGGAACCGTCGGCGCCGAACTCCAGGAAGCGCACCGCGGCTCAGCGCCGGGCGTTGGGCCGACGAAGCTACATCCTCTTCAGGAGACGATCGTACTCAGTGTGGCTTCGGATCCAGAATCACGTAACCTCGTCGTTTTCCACGAGTCCGACGGCACGGTATGCGACAGTCACGCGCACGGAGGAGACAGGCTCGTGGTCGTGGACCTTCTTGAACTGGAGGCCGGGGTGTTCGGGGTTCTCGCGAAAGAGGCGGTAGGCTTTCTGCGCAGCGGCCTGGACTTCTGGAGGTAGCTCTTGGTACGCCGCCCAGAGGCGCGGCGTCGCGCGCGATTTCACAGCTTCTCGGGGTCAAGAGCTGTGGTTCGTCCGGCCGCGCGGTCGGCTCTGGCCTCGGCAGCAAGCTTGCTCAAGGCGTCCTGAGAAGCGTCGAACTGGCGGGCCCAGTGTTCTTCATCGGCCAGTTCGTCGAGGAGCCAGCGTGCAACCCGATCTTGTTCGTCGGCCGGCAGGGTCGACAACTTCGCAATGCTGCGTCCAGCGTGCGGGTCATAAGTAAAGTGTACCGGCCGTGGAGAGACGGCCCAACACCGGCTTGCCGCCGGCGGCAGATCTTCCCTCGATGAAGTAGACACTTCCACCTGACGGAGGGAGGTGCCCATGCCGTGGCCCGGTGCGTTCGCGTGCCGTGCCGACATTCGTCTATACTCGCAGCGCCCCTCGTGCTTGTGTGCGGTAACGCACCGGAAGGAGTGCCCCGATGGTTCGATCGCGATTGGTAAGGCTGCTGACAAGTGTGGCAATCGTGGCGCTTGGCTGGAGCGCCGTGGTCTTCGCCAATCACTCCTGGGGCGGTTATCACTGGGCGCGGACGGCCAACCCGTTCACGCTGAAGGCGGGTGACAACGTTTCGTCGATCTGGGACGGTCATCTCGACGTGGCCGTGGCCGATTGGAGCCAGTCCTCGGTGCTGGACCTCACAAAGGTGACCGGCGGGACCAAGCCCAGGAACTGTCGTGCGACCGCCGGCCGGATCGAGGTGTGCAGCGAACGGTACGGCAGGACCGGCTGGCTCGGCATCGCGCAGATCTGGATCAGCGGCACCCATATCACCCAGGGCGTCGTCAAGGTGAACGACACGTATCACAACAGCCCCCCCTACAACACGCAGGCGTGGCGGCAGTACGTGATGTGCCAGGAAGTCGGGCACACGCTCGGTCTGACTCACCAGGACGAAGACTTCGCCAACACCAATCTCGGCACGTGCATGGACTACGGCGATCCGACGGATGATTCGGCCCAGCAGCACCCGAATGCGCACGACTTCGAGCAGCTCGAGGCCATCTACGCCCACCTGGACGACTCGACGACGGTGGGCGCTCAGCTCCCGAGCTCAACCCCGCCCGCGATGGGACAGATCGATTTCGACACGCCCGGGCAGTGGGGCCGCGTGATTCGCTCGAACCGCGATGGACGCCTGC
>JACQZV010000167.1 GCA_016213695.1 Acidobacteriota bacterium
GTGCGCCTGGACGGCGAGCATCAGGCACGACTTGACGAGCGCCCCGTCCACGAGCACCGAGCAGGCGCCGCACTCGCCTACCACGCAGCCGACGTGCGTGCCGGTCAGCCCGAGCCCGTCGCGCAGGAACTGCACCAGCAGCGTGCGGGGCTCGACTTCCCCCTCGCAGACCTCCCCGTTGACGGTCAGTCGTATGGGATGTTTCATCACGACATCCTGGTCCGGCTAAAGCCGGACACTACGTACTCTCGGCGTACTCCCGGCATACGTGTCCGCAACCGTCGTACGTAGTGTCCGCCTTCAGGCGGACTCGTGAGTACGTAGTGTCCGCCTTCAGGCGGACTCATGAGTACGTGGTGTCCGCCTTAAGGCGGACTCATGCGAACAACGCCCCGCCCGGCAACGGCACGTGGAGCGCCCGGTCGAACAGGCCGTAGATGAACAGCCAGCAGATGAACGCGTACACGCCGGCCAACGCCATCGACTGCCGCGCCGCCGCGAGCAGGTACACCAGCGCGAAGAGCGGCACCGCGACGAGCGCGCCGGCGAGCCACAGCAGCACGAAGAATGCGGCCATCCAGCCGGCGGCCGAGAGCCACTCGGCGCGGGAGGCGGTGGCGAAGATGTCGGGAAGGTCGTCGTCGGTTTCGGCGGGTCTGCCAGGCGCATCCTTCGCCCCGCCTGGCGAGACCCGCCCTGTGAACGGCACCAGGCACGACCCGAGTTTCACCACGGAGAACACGAGCAGGACGACGCCCGTCGCCAGTGGAAACACCGCGGTCCTGAACGGCCAGCCCCACGCCTCGTACAGCACCCACGCGGCCAGCGCGAGAAACCCGATCGTGATGAGCGCGTCCGCGCGGTACGCCGCCGGCCTCGGCGCGTCATGCCGGCGCCGGATCACGGGCCAGAGCAGCCCGCCCACGGTGACTGCCGCGAATGCGACGACCAGCGGCCGCCCGAGCCACCGCCATTCGTACAGCGAATACGACAGAAACAGATACCGCTCCGCGATGTCGCCGAGCACGAGCGCCAGCAGCAGCGGCGCGCGCGGCCAGTCCCAGCGAATCGCCGCGACGCCGACCACCGTCGCCGCCAGCATGAGCAGGATGTCGGCAAACGTGTTGTGCGCCGTGTAGGCCCCGAACGCCGTCAGCACCATCAGGAACGGCACGAGCAGCACGGCCCTGACGTAGGTGAGCCGCACGAGCTGGTTGAGAAACAGAAACGACACGAGCACCGCGATGATGTTGGAGATCACGATCACCCACACCATCGAGTACGTGATATCGAGGTGGCTGGTCAGCATGGAGGGGCCCGGCACCAGCCCCTTGAGCAGGAACACGCTCAGCAGGATCGCCATCGAAATGCTGCCCGGGATGCCGAACGCCACGGTGGGAATCAGGTTGCCGCCCTCGCGCGAGTTGTTCACGGCGCCCGCGGCGAGCACGCCCTCGACGTTGCCCTTGCCGAACGTCTCGGGATGCCGCGACGTGTGCTGCGCGTGCGCGTAGGCGATGAACTGCGATACGGCGCCGCCCATGCCGGGAATCACGCCGATGCCGAGGCCGATCGCGCTCGCCCGCAGCGTCAGCCCCCAGTGCTCGAACGTGTCGCGGACGCCCTGCATGACGCCGGCGAGCCGCTCGTCGGAACCCGGCCGCGCGATGCTCTGCTTCGTCATCATCAGCTGCAGCACCTCGGCGCCGCCGAACAGGCCGACGACGACCGGCACGACGTTGATCCCTTCCCAGAGATACAGCTGCCCGAACGTGAAGCGCTGGATGCTGCTCTGGGGATCGAGGCCGACCATCGCGAGCAGGAATCCGAACGCCGCCATGACGACGCCTTTGATGAGGTTCCGCCCCGCGAGCGACACGATGAAGCTCAAGCCGAGCACCGTCAGCATGAGGAACTCGGGCGGCCCGAGCTGCAGCACGACGGGCCTGATCACGGGCACCGAGACGGCCAGCACCGCGGCGCCGACCAGCGCGCCAATCAGGGAGCTGAACAGGACCGCGCCGAGCGCCCGACCCCCTTCGCCCCGGCGCGTCATCGGGTAGCCGTCGAGCACCGTCGCGGCGGAGGTCGCCTCGCCCGGAATGCCGAACAGCACCGACGTGATGTCGCCCGTGGTCGCCGTCACGGCGTGCATGCCCAGCAGGAACGCGAACGCGGAGACCGCGTCCATCGGGTACACGAACGGCAGCATCATCGCGAGCGTGGCGGCGCCGCCGAGTCCCGGCAGAATGCCGACGACGAGACCAATCGCGATGCCCACCAGCATGATGCCGAAGGTGTGGGGCGCCAGCACCTGCAGCAGCGCCGAGAAGAAGACGTCCAGCGCTACGTCTCCTCGTCCACGGCGGCGGAGGGGATGGCCGTTTCGGGCAGCGGGAATCGCGGATCGGCGAACAGCTCCTTCCACTTCGCCACAATCTCGCGCGACTGCCGCGGCGTCGCCTGCGCCACGCGCGGAAAAGTGTCGCGCTTCTCGAAAGGCCGGCAGGCGTCGATGAGCGCGCGCGTGTTGTAGGGCGCGTCAGGGTCTGCGAGCAGGGGATCCACGCGACTGCCCCACGACTTGCGCATGATCTCGATGTCCTCGGCCGGATCGCAGCGCGTGCTGACCGCCCAGATCACCTCGTCGAGGTTCATCGGATCCACGTCCTCGTCCACCACGATGACGAACCGGTTCATGTAGCCGGCGGCCGGACACTGCGCGGTGAGGTAGCCCGCCTGGCGCGCATGACCGCAGAACCGCTGCTTGATCGAGACGACGATCAGCAGGCGCCCCCCGCAGACCTCGTGCGACCAGACACCGCGCAGATCGCGCACGCCGATCTTCGCCAGCTCGTCGTGGATCATGGCGGACTTGAGCAGGGCGCGCATGTACGAGTAGTCGTTCGGCGGCTTGCCGGGCGGCGTCCCGAGAATGATGGGGTCGTTGCGGAAGTACAGGCGCTCGATCTCGAGGGCCGGCACCGGCCGCAGCGACGCCGAGTAGTACCCCGTCCACTCGCCGAAGGGGCCCTCGGGCAGCAGCCGGTCGGGCCGGAGCCACCCTTCGACGACGATTTCGGCCGTGGCCGGAATCGGCAGGCCGGTCACCTCTCCGTGAATCACGGGAATGCGCGACCCGACCATCGCGCCGGCGTAGGCGTACTCGCCGATCGCGTTCGGCACTTCCGTCCCGGCCACCATCAGCAGCAGCGGGTCGTGACCGAAGGAGGCCACCACCGGCGCCTTGCCCTGCTTCGCAAACCAGCGCTCGTACTGCGCGCGGCCCTGCTTGCCGGCCTCGGCGTTGATCGTCGCCGAACGGCCGCCTTCCTGAATCATCATCCGGTAGGCGCCCACGTTGATGCGGCCGGTGTCGGGGTCGCTCGTCACCACGGCCACGCCGGTGCCGATATACCGGCCGCCGTCGTGCTCGTGCCAGCGGGGCGCCGGAAATCTGGTCAGATCGACGTCGCGCCCCTGGACGACGTTTTCGAGCACGGGGCCCGACCGAACCACCTCCGGCTCGAACCGCGGCGCGTCGGCCTCCCACTGGCGCGGCTTGCCGCGCAGCGCCTGCACGAGACGCGCGGTGTCCAGATCCGGATCGAGGCCGAGCGTCACCGCCATGCGGCGCGCGTTGCTCATCGAGCCGGTCAGCACGCGGTAGCCGCGCGGGTAGCCGACGATCTGGTCGAACAGCAGCGCCGCCGGCGGCTTGCGCCGGTAATTGATCTCGGAGATGGTCCCGATTTCGAGGTCCCAGTGCGCGCCGGCGACGTGCTGCAGCTCGCCCAGGCTTTCGATGCGCGCGATCCAGTCGCGCAGGTCGGCAGGTCGGCTCATTTATGGCTGAATGATCTCGCGGTACTTCGCCGCCACCCCGGGCGGCGTCGCGAGCACGTCATCCAGGATCTCCTGGATCTGGGCCGCGGTCTTCGGCTGGAACTCCAGCCGCATCGCGCGGGCTTCATCGAGAAACGCGGCGTCGTGGAACGTGGCGGCCAGCGCCGTGCGCATCACCTCGACGCGCGCCGGATCCACGCCGGGCGGCAGCGTGAACGGCTTGGCCATCGCGCCGGGCGCGTCCACGAGGCGCAGCAGCGTCCGGCTGTCCTCGTCTTTGGCGAACTCCAGCGCGAGCGGGACGTCGGGCAGCTCCCGGTGGCGCGTCGTGCCGTTCTGCACGAACACCTTCGCGTAGCCGCTCTGCAGCCACTCGGTGGAGGCCGATTTCACCGACTCCCATCCCAGGCACATCCCCTGGATCTCCCCGCGCTCGACGCCGATGCGCACGTCGTTGGTCGTGGGGTACCCCGCCACCGCCCTGATGCCGGCGCCGGTGGCCGCCGCCAGCACGCGCGGTGCATCGTAGGTGTTCGACCCCGGGCCGGTCCCTCCCACGGCAATCGGCTTCGCGCCGCCGATCATGTCCTTGAACGCGGTCACGGGCGCGTCGCTCCGGACGATGCAGATGTTCGGATCGTCATAGGAGCTGCCGAGCCAGTTGAACTGGCGCAGGTCGAAGTTGACGCCCTCGCCGCCGGTGAGCTGGCTCATCATCTGCGCTTCATGAAACAGCCCGATGACCGTGCCGTCCTTGGCCGCCGCGCTGAAGATGTGGTTGGCTGCGACGAGGCCGCCGCCGCCCGGCATGTTGACGACGATCACGGTGGGGTTGCCGGGGATGTGCCGGCTGATGTGCCGCGCGACCAGGCGCGCTGTGGTGTCGAATCCGCCGCCGGCGCCCGAGCCGACAACGATGCTGACGGTCCTGCCGCCGTAGAAATCAGCGGCGGCCGAGTGCACGGTCGGGGCGCCAGACTCGGTGCGCCCGCAGGCGGCCGGCGCGATCGCGACGGCCACGGCGAGCGCGCGGACCAGGCACCATCTCACGGCGAACACGCGGGTTAGCGTACCTCAGATTTCGTGCCCCCGCGCCGGTCCGCCCCTCGGCGCCGCTCACCCTTGCGGCGCTCGGCTCCGGGCGGCGGTGGTCCGATGTCCACCTTGCGGCGATCGCGGCCCGATCGGCGGCTGCGCCCTTTCCGCTGATCGGCGCCGCCCGCCGGCTTGCTCGCGTGCCCCATGACGGCAAATGTGGCCTCAGAGGGCGCAGCGCGTCAAGCGCCCCGAAAATGAGGTATAAACGGGGCGCTTCCGGCCATTCGTCAGGAGACTCGTATGCGCAAAGTGCTCGTGCCCCTCGTCGCGTTCATCCTCGGGATCGGCGCGGCCATGCTCGTCGGCCGTCCGGCGCCCGCCGCCCAGCAGGCGTCCCCGGCCGCGTCCACGTTCGCCGCGGTCCCGGGCGCCATCGGCAGCCAGGATCTCACCGGCCCGTACGACGTGGTGAAGGGGTGGCCCAAGGACATCAGCACCCTGCCCGGCAACGAGAAGTGGACCTACGGCGCCGGCGAAGGCGTGTTTGCCGAGAACCCGAACCGCGTGTACATGCTCTTCCGCGGCGAGCTGCCGAAGATGGCTCCGCCCAAGGCGGCGCTGCTGCCGCAGCTCGGCCCGAGCATCAGTTTCCCGGTGGCCGGCATGTGGCGCGATGCCACGACCGCGTCGCTTCCCGGCGTCGGCGGCACGGACCAGGACACGCGCAAGTGGCTGACCGCCTGGGAAGGCCGCGACGACGAGATCGGCATCAAGGGGCCGCCCTACCGCAAGCTCGGCGTGGACGCCAAGTGGGAGAACTGCCTGGTGGTGGCCGACGCCGACGGGAACCTCGTGGAAGTCTGGTCGCAATGGGACAAGCTCTTCCGGCGGCCGCATTCGGTCTACATCAGCCCCTACGATCCCGAAAAGCACGTCTGGGTGGTCGATGACAACATGCAGGTGATCTACAGGTTCACCCATGACGGCAAGCAGCTCGTGCAGACCATCGGCACGCCCGAGCAGGAGGGCGCCGACGCGACGCACTTCAACCGCCCGACGTTCATCGACTGGCTGCCCGACGGCACGTTCTTCGTCTCCGACGGCTACACGGGCACGCGCGTCGCGAAGTTCGACAAGGACGGCAAGTTTCTGATGGACTGGGGCATCAAGGGCACCCCGCCGAACGAGACGCGTCCCGGCTACATGAACAACGTCCACGGCGTGGCGGTGGACCCGGTCAGCCGCAAGGTGTTCGTGAACGACCGCAACAACCACCGCATCCAGGTGTTCGACGAGAACGGCAAGTACCTGTCGTCGTGGCGGATCGACGCCGACCCCTCGAGCCTGCACCTGCTCTACATCGGGCAGGATCGCAACGTCTGGACGTTCGACCGCAGCACGCACAAGCTGGTCAAATACGATCAGGAAGGGCACCTGCTGTACGCCTGGGGCACGCTCGGCATGTTCCCGGGCGCGCTCTGGGGTGTGCACGGGATGCACGTCGATCAGGACGGCAACCTCTACGTCGCCGAAGTCGACAGCGGGCGCGTGCAGAAGTTCCGCCCGCGGCCCGGCGCCAATCCGGACTACCTGATGGCGAAGCCGGTGGTTCCAGTCTGGGGAACGAATTAGTTGTTCAAGGAGGACGTCATGAAACGCGTATTCGCGGCCACGGCCGCGTCACTCGTGCTCGCGGTCGCGACCCTCGCCGGACAGGCGGGCGGCGGCTGGGTTTCAATGCAGAGCCTGGATCGGTGGAACCCGGTCGGCACCGTGAACTGGAAGGTCGTCGGACGGGAACTGTGGTCGACCAACGGCAACGGCTTCCTCGTCTCCAAGCAGTCGTACGCCAACTTCCAGATCCGGGCGGAGTTCTGGGTCTCGCCCGACGCCAACAGCGGCATCTTCATCCGCTGCGCGGACCCCGCCAAGGTCGGCGCCGCCGCCTGCTACGAGGTGAACATCTACGACACGCGTCCGGACCCGGCATTCCGTACCGGCGCCATCGTCGATGTCGCCAGGCCGGCGGACATGACGATCAACACCGGGAACAAGTGGAACTCCTATGAGATCACCGCGCGGGGCACGCACCTGACGGTGCGGCTCAACGGGAAGACGACCGTGGACACCGACGACAACAAGCACGCGAGCGGCCCGTTCGCCCTGCAGGCCGGCATCGGCGTCGTCCGCTTCCGCAACGTCCAGATCCGGGAGTTGAAGTAAGGCGCGCTTACCACGCGGTCATCGCGTTCTCGAACAGTCTCGCCAGTTCCTCCGGCCCGGCCGGACGCGGCGCGAGCTTCGTCACGCGATGCTGCGGCAGCGTGCCTTCCACGAGCGCCGGAATGTCGGTCGACGAGTAGCCCAGGGCGCGCAGGCCGTTCGGCATCTTCAGCCGCTGCATGAACCAGGTGATGCGATCGGCGAGGATCGCGCCCGCGGCGTCGTCGCGTGCCCCCGACACATCGGCGCCGAGCGCGCCGGCCGCCTGCAGGTGGCGCTGCGGGCTGGCGGACGCCGTGAAGCGGAAGACCGCGGGCGCGTTGAGCACGACCGACATGCCGTGCGGCACGAGCGGGTGGTCGGTGCGATAGCCGGCGGGCCGGAACTCCCGCACGTGGCCCGAGACGGCGTACGACATCCCGTGCGGCAGGTGCACGCCTGCGCTGCCGAAGCCCAGCCCCGCGTAGGACGCCGCCAGCAGCATCTGCGCGCGCGCCTCGTCGTCGCCGGGGTCGTCCACGGCGCGCACCAGACAGCGCGACACGATCCGCATCGCCTCGAGCGCCCAGATGTCGCTGATCGGGTTCGAGCCCTGGTACGCCGGCCGCAGCGCGGGGCGTCCCGGGTGCGGGCGGCTCGTGAACGGCGCGGCGGTGAACGATTCGACCGCGTGGCTGAGGATGTCGAGCCCCGCCGACGCCGCCACCGCCGGCGGCTGCGTCCGGGTGTTCTCGGGGTCGAGATAGCCGAGCGTCGGCTTGAGACGCCGGTTCGCCATGCCGGTCTTCGCGTGCATCCGCTGCAGATCGAAGATCGCCACGCCGGTCGTCTCGCTGCCGGTGCCCGCCGTGGTCGGGATCGCCATGAGCGGCTTGAGCGGCCCCGGCACGGGCAACCCTCTGCCGATGGGCGGATTCACGTAGTCGAGAAAGTCGGCCGGCGGGTGCGACGTGTAGAGATTCACCGCCTTGGCCGTGTCCATGGTCGATCCGCCGCCGACGGCGACGAACGCGTCGAACGGCCGGGCGCGCGCGAACGCGATGGCGTCGAGGAACGACTCGTCTGTCGGCTCGACGCGCACGCGGTCGTACACCGCATACGGGACGCGGTTCGACTCGAGCGACTCCAGCACCGCCTGCGCCGGCGGCAGCCCGCGCACGATGGGGTCGGTGAGCACGAGCACGAGCCGCGCGCCGAGGTCGGCGAGGTCCATCCCGACCTCGCGCGTCACGCCGGCGCCGAAGCGGACGGCCGCCGCCGCCATCTCGAAAGCGTTATCGGTGGTCATGCCTCATCCTCGCACTGATCACGAGCCACGGAGACACGGCGACACGGAGAACTATTCGGGTACGGCCGTGAGGCGCGTGCGCAGGCGGGCGCGGTCGATCGGCCGGCCATCGAAGTACACCGCCTCGATGCGGCGCGTCTGGCGGATGTCTGCGAGCGGATTGCCGGACAGCACGAGGAAGTCCGCGTGCGTGCCCGGCGCGAGGCGGCCCATATCGCGCAAGCCGAGGTACTCGGCGGTGCGGCTGGTGGCGGCGACGATCGCCTGCGCCGGCGTCATGCCCGCCTCGACCATCTCTTCCAGCTCCCGCTGCTCGGCATACCCGAACAGGTGATCTTCGAGGCCGGTGTCGGGCCCCATGATGATCCGCGCGCCCGCCTTGTTCAGCTTCGCGAGGCTGCGCTGCAGGATGGCGTACCGGCCGCGCGCCGCCTTCGCCGCCGCCGCGTCGCGACCGGCGAACGATGCGCGAATGCGATCGATCAACGGGCGCGGCACCGTGTCGCGCATCAAGGCCATGAGGCCCGGCTCGTCGAACCAGGGCGGTACGGCGGCGTAGGTGCCGCGCTCGGTCCCGGCAAGATTCGGCATCACGGAGACGCCGCGGCGCACGATGGCCGCCACCAGCGCGTCGTCCATTTCGCGGTCGCGCACCAGGTGCGCGAAGCCGTCGATGCCGGCGGCGACCAGGTCGACGGCGTCCTCGTGGTAGAAGACGTGCGCGTTCGCCTTGAGCCCGCGCTGATGCGCTTCGTCGATGATGGCACGGTAGATCGGCGGCGGCAGGCGGGGCGCGCGGCCGCCGCGGTCGTCCACCCAGATCTTCACCATGTCGACGCGCCGGGCGGCCAGTTCGCGCACCGCGGCCCGCCCCTGCTCGGGGGTCGTCAGCTCGTACGCGATCCCCTGAAACGCGGCGGCGCCAGGGCCGGCGTTCGGCGCCCCGATGCCGCGGCCCGCCGTCAGCAGTCGCGCGCCGCCGGCGCGTCCTGCCTGCTGGTCGCGGCGGATCGTGAAGGCGACATCGCCCGGATCGATGCCCTGCGACAGGATCACGCGCACGCCGAAGTACGCCGCGCGATTCAGGTCGTCCAGGTAGGTGTCACGCGTGTAGTTCTCGCGGCCGTAGACGAGACCGCGCTGAAAGCCGGGATGGCCGTGCGCGTTGACAAGCGCCGGCATGACGGTTTTGCCCGCCAGATCGACGCGCGTGGCGCCGGAAGGCACCGCCACCTGGCCACGGCGGCCGACGCTCCGGATGAGGCCGCCCTGCACGAGGAACGCAGCGTCGGTGAGAGGGGCGCCGCCGTCGCCAGGAACAAGGACCGACGCTTCGAAAAGCGTCGCGGCGCCCGGAAGCGACGCCTGCTGCGCAGACGTCGAGGTGACGGCCAGCAAGACGCCGCCGATGACAAGAACCCGCCAGAAGTTCCGCCAGAGGTTCGATTGACGTGTGCGCAATGGCATGATACAAAGCGCGAAGCTCAGTCGTGCGCCTCACACGGGCCACAGCATACACACCTTTCGGCATCATCCCGAAGCCTGGAGACGATTCTCACGCCGTCGTGGGCGCCGCCCCGGGCCTGACACGCTTCTGTGACTCGAGGAGAGCGACTGTGGGCCCATGCGTCAACTGATCCTGGAGGAGAACACCCGCGTTCAGCAGGTGCTCGACGCCATGCCGGACGGAGTGCTCATCGTCGACGGCGGCGGGCGGATCGTATTCGCCAACGCGCACGCTGAAGCGCTCTTCGGCTGCTCCGCATCGGACCTGATCGGCCAGTTCATCGAGCTGCTGGTACCCGAGGCTTTTCGTGCCGTCCACGAACGGCACCGGAACACGTACGCGGCTGCGCCTGCAACGCGTCCGATGGGGAGCGGCGTCGAGCTGCACGCGCGGCGCCGTGACGGGAGCACGTTTCCTGTTGATATCAGCCTGTCGCCCGTCGAGGCGGAGCAGGGCACGGTGGTCGTCGCCGTGGTGCGCGACGCAACGGAGCGCACCCGCATGCTCACGCTGGTGCGGCAGAGCGAAGAGCTCTACCGAATGGTCGTGGAGAAAGCGTCGGAAGTCTTCTACCGGGTGTCGATTGGGGACGATCCGATGCGGGGCCGGGTGGAATTCGTGAGCCCGCAGTGCGAGACGCTTACGGGCCACGCCCCAGAGGCGTTCCTCAACAATCCTCACCTCTGGATCGACTCCATCCACCCCGATGATTACGACCTGCTGATGGAGACGACCAAGTCGGTTCTCTCCACGGGAACCGGCCAGACGCGGTACTACCGGATCCGGGATCGTTCGGGCCAGTACCACCGGATGGCCGATCGCATTGTGCCCTGGTCGGACAGGAAGGGCCGAGTCGGCTATCAAGGCGTCGCGCGCGATATCACCGAGCGAGTCGAGGCGAATGAAGCGCGGCAGCGGCTCGAACGTGAGCTCGCCCAGGCGCAGAAGATGGAAGCCGTCGGCCGGCTGGCCGGCGGCATCGCCCACGACTTCAACAACCTCCTCACCATCATCCTCGGCTATTGCGACATGCTGCTCCCGCGCCTGGATGCCGCCGACCCCTCTCGGCCCGAGGTGGAGGAGATCGCGGAGGCCGGCAGGTGCGCCGCCAACCTGACGCAGCAGCTCCTCGGCTTCTCGCGGCGTCAGATCGTCGAGCCGAAGATTCTCAACCTCAATACGCAGCTGCTGATGACCCAGGATATGCTTCGGCGGCTCATCGGCGAGGACGTGACGTTCACCGTCGACCTGCAGGCCGGCCTCTGGCCGACCCGTCTCGACCCGTCGCAGCTCACCCAGGTGGCCATGAACCTGGCGGCCAACGCCCGCGACGCCATGCCGACCGGCGGGTCGCTCGTCCTCACCACGGCGAACGCCGCGCTCGACGAGGTCTATTGCGCCACCCGTCAGGGATGCGTGCCTGGCCAGTATGTCGAGCTCACCGTCAGCGACACGGGAACCGGGATGGACCCGGACACGCTGGCCCACGTCTTCGAGCCGTTCTTCACCACCAAGCCCGAGGGACGGGGAACGGGCCTGGGGCTCGCCACGATTTACGGCATCGTGAAGCAGAACGGCGGCTTCATCAACGTCCACAGCGATCTCGGCCATGGCACGCGCGTCAGCATCTATTTTCCCCGCTATGTCGGCACAGGCGAACCGGTCGCGGGGGAGCTGCCGGAGTCGGCGCCGGTCGACGGCACCGAGACGGTGTTGCTCGTCGAAGACAACGATCAACTCCGCCGCCTTACGCAGAAGGCTCTCACGAACCTGGGCTACACGGTGCTCGACGCCCCGGGCGCGGATGTCGCCTACGCCCGCTGCCGGGAGCACCGCGGCCCAATCCACCTCCTCCTCACCGACGTCGTCATGCCGCTGGCCAACGGCGTCGAGGTCGCGGCACACGTCACCGCGCAAAGACCGGGTATTCGCGTCGTCTTCATGTCGGGGTTTGCGGCGCACGTCATCGCCGACCGCGGCGCCCTGCCGGCACACGCCCGCTATCTGCAGAAGCCGTTTAACCTCGACAAGCTCGCGGCAGCGGTGCGCGAGGCGCTCGACGCGGCGCCGCCAGACGCATAGGTCGCCTCGATTTCTGCCTTCGGGCCTCCGGGTCAGCGCGGGCGCGCGAACCGGGCCGCGTCGATGGCCGTGTTCGGCTCAACGGCGGTGAGCTCGTAGTTCGACCGGCCGCCGAGCCAGGTGGTGGTCCACTTGAAGGGAATCTTCACGCCGGCAACCTCGCGGTAATCGCTGTAGTCCACGCGGGTGGCCACGCGGCCGACCGGCGTGACGGAGAACCGCACGAGCCGGGTGAGCAGCCCCGTCTCCGCATCGAAACACAGCGTGACGACGGCGCCCCCGGCGGTAGTCCCCTGCACCAGCTGCACGTCGCGGTCGCCGATGGCGGTCGGGAATCCCACCCGCCAGTTGGTGAGCGCCTGCCTGATCTGCGCCGGGAAGAGCAGCTGCATCTCCGCCTTGAGGCCCTCGAGTTCCTGGCCGGTGGTCTCGATGAGCGCCACCGGTCGGTCGGTGAGCGGCGCGGCGAGCCAGCCGGCGCTGCCGTCGAAGGTCGTCGTGGTGTTGCCCGATCGGCCGCGCACGATCATCGTGCGCTGGGCGGGCGCTTTCACGTACACCTCCATCGGGCTCTTCTCCGCGTCGTCAAAGCCGATGTAGGTGCCCTTGGCCGTATAGCTCCTGAGCGCCGCGAGGCGCTGCGGCCCGCCGAGCGCCTGCAGGTACCGGTCGAGGATCTGGTCTGCCGCCGGCTGCCGCGGCGCCTGCGCGATGAGGTCGCCCGGCTCGTCGGGCGGCGGGCTGCTGTACAGCAGGTCGATGCTGGGCATCACCGTCGGCCGCGAACTGCCGCGGTGGCAGGTGAAGCAGGTCACCACCTGCCGACCGCCGAAGTTCGTCCGGTTGATGGTGGCCATCATCACCACCATCGTCCGCGCGCGCTGCTTGAGCGCGTTGTCGTCGGCATACTTCCCCCAGTCGCCGCCGCTGTCCTCGATGTGGCAGTCGGTGCAGTTCAGCCCGGTGGCCGAGGAAAAGACGCTCATCGTGCCCATGAACTGGTCCACCGGAATGCCCTTGAGGACCTGGATGTTCTTGAAGACGTTCTCCGCCATCGGCGGCGCCGTCTGCGCCGAGAGCGCCACGAAGCCGACGTCAACCGCGAGGAACACGAAGGCGACGACCGGCATCCATCTGTGACGTCGTATGCGTCGAAGCCTTCGCGGATGATCCGTCATCGTCGCCTCCGTGGCTGTCGCGGCCATTACTTCCAGCTGTCGATGGCTTTCCGGTGCTGCGACTCGGGCGTCAACTCGGCCAGCTCGATCCGCCCCATGTAGGGATCGGTGATGTTGGCGAGAATCGCCTTCGTATCGCTGAGGTTCGTGTCGCTGACCATGGCGCCGCGCTTCCGGAACATCTCGACGGCGGCCTTGGCGTTCTCGACGTGCAGGCCGTAGTGCGTGAAGCCGGTGGGCCGCTGGGCGTTGGCCTGACCCAGTTCGAGGAACGTATTCTGGCTGATGTGCAGGTACACGAGCCGCGGCGTTCCGTCCGGATTGGTCGCGCGGAAGGCCTCCTTGTAGCCCATCTTCGCGGTGTAATACTGAATCGCGTCCGGAATGTTCGGCACGTTGATGCCGACGTGATTCATCATCACGACATTCTGATTCCGGTTCTGGGCGACCGGCACCGCCACGGCGGCACCCACCAACAGACCGACGGCAAACACGAGAGCAGTTCGCATGTGACTTCCTCCCCCGCGCGGCAGTCTATTTTTCAACGACGTGCGAAGTCAATCTGCGATATCGTTCGCCGGGTCGGAGCCTGGACATGCACAGACGCGAATTTTTTACCGGATGCGCCGCCCTGACCGCCGCCGCCCTCCTGTCGCGGCGCCGCGCCGGGGCGCAGGGACCAGCCGCCTCACGGCTGTTCCGCATCGACACGCACAGCCATTTCACCATCCCCAGGCTGTACGCCCTGTCAACGGCCCGAGGGGTCAATCAGGCCACGCTCGCCGGCTGGACGCCGGCAAAGATGCTGCAGCAGATGGAGGAAGGCGGCGTCGCCACCTCCGTCATCTCGATCAGCGACCCCGGCGTGCACTTCGGCGAGAACGAGCCGGCGCGCGCGCTCGCCCGCGAATGCAACGAATACGCCGCCACCGTCGTCCGCGACCATCCGGGCCGGTTCGGCTTCTTCGCCGTGCTGCCCCTGCCCGACATCGACGGCTCGCTGCGCGAAGCGGCCTACGCGCTCGACACCCTGAAGGCCGACGGCATCGGCGTGCTGTCGAGCTACGAGGGGAAGTACCTGGGCAATCCGCACTACACGCCGCTGCTCGAAGAACTGCATCGGCGCAAGGCGGTCGTCTACTGCCACCCCTACTGCGCCGCGTGCGGCGTGCAGCCGGAGCTGACCGACGCGCAGAACCGCGGCGTCGAGTTCGTCTTCGACACCACCCGCACCATCCTGAGCCTGCTGCAGACCGGCGCCTCGGCCCGGTTCGGCGACATCCGCTTCATCTGGTCGCACGGCGGCGGCACGGTCCCGTTCATCACGAGCCGGCTGGCCAACGTCAACCCGAAGCTGCCGAACGGCGCGCTCGGGGAGCTGCGCCGCTTCTATTACGACACGGCGCAGGCGTTCAGCCCGTACACGATGCCGTCATTCAAGAAGTTCATCCCCGTCGAGCGCATCGTGTTCGGCACCGATTATCCGCTCGGCGGCGGGTCGGCGGCGCTGGTCGCGAAGGGATTGCGGGAGAACGGCGGCTTTACCGACGCCGAGCTGCGGGCGATCGAGCGCGAGAACGCCCTGGCGCTGCTGCCGCGATTGAGAGGCTGACCACGGAACACCGAGACACCGCGACACCGAGGAAATGAAAATAGTTTCTTAGCTCGGTGCCTCAGTGCCTCGGTGGTTCGTGATCCTTATTTGCCTGGCCGCGCCTCGACGTTCGACCAGTCCAGATAGTCGCCCGAGCAGGAAATCTCGCCGAGCTCCCACTGCGGTCGCAGCTCGTAGTAGAACGTCGTCGTCCACGGCCTGGCCAGCGCCATCGGATCGTCCATCGTGATGTCGAGCTCCAGGTGGTCGCGATCGACGCGGCGGAACCGCTCGGTCACCTTCAGCTTGTCGCTGTGCGCGTGGCCGAGCCGATCGAGCCAGGTCTTCTCGTTGAAGCCCACCGTCTCGACGACGAACGCATTGCCCTCCCAGCGGCC
Organism: Acidobacteriota bacterium; assembly: GCA_016213695.1. GTDB lineage: Bacteria > Acidobacteriota > Vicinamibacteria > Vicinamibacterales > UBA2999 > DATCJA01. The sequence goes on from JACQZV010000167.1 coordinate 15,155, forward strand.
AACCGAGGAGCCCAGCCAGAGCGGATCGGGATCGACCGGCAGGCTGCGGCCGTCGGTGTGCACCCGGCGCAGCATGTGGTCGTACTCGTAGATCAGGAGCGTCTGCTTCGGTGTGTGCACGACTTCGAAGGGGTACGGGTGGAAGTACACCCGCGGCACACCGGGCGGATAGCACTTGGTCAGCACCGGATCGTTGGTCTCATCGAGCCGGAAGTTACCGCCGTTGGAGTCTCGCGCCTCCTTGAAGCGCGCCTCACCCCACGCCGTCAGCGCCGGCGGACTCAGCTTCGGATCGGTAAAGGTGAAGTTGGTCCACGCGCGGTTCGACCCCGGCGGGTTGCGCATCATCCAGACCCCGGCGATGTCGCGCGTCGGCGCCGGCGCCGCCGCAGCCGGTTTGGGCGCCGCACCCCGTCCGCCCTGCGCCGCCTGTCCGGCGGCCGGCCCGGAGGAGGCGGCCACCACCGCAATCGCGAGTGCAATCAGCGTTCGCATGGCTTATTGCTCGAAGAGCGGCAGTTCCTTGCCGTCGGGCCCGACCAGCTTCCGGATCTGCAGCACGTGACTGCCGTCCTTGTGCGGGCTGCCGCTGATGACAATGCGATCGCCCGGGTTGAGCGTCTTCTTGGTCCAGCCGGCGCGTGACAGCTTGTTCGGCGCGGTCAGCCACCCGGACCACTTCTGGCCGGCGCCCTCGCCGTCCTTCACGTCCCAGTAGACGAGCACGTGGGGGTTGGCGAACTGCATCTCCGTGACGGTCCCTTCGAAGGTGACCGATTTCGTCTGGTCGTACGCGGCGCCGCCGTGGTGTGCCAGCACCGGCAGCGGCATCACGGCGGAAGCCGCGATGGCACTCGCGATCAGAAGAAGATGTGTGCGTCTCATGACAATCCCTCTGCGCGGAGTGTCCCATTCGCGCGCCGTGGCTGTCAACGCGGGCGCGCCGGAGGGCATGTCTGCCCGCGTCGCCTGCCGCTCTCGTGTCAGAATGTCGCAAGCCGCGCCGTGACGCCGCCCCGGAGGATTGAACGATGCGTGTTCCCGTACTGCTTGCCGCGTTGACCCTGTCGCTCTCGACATCCGCCTCCGCGCAGGATTGGACCGAATACATCAGCCGGGAGGACGGCTTCCGGGTGGACTTCCCCGGCCAGCCGACCATCACGCAGCGGACCTACACGTCGGAGTACGGCCTCAACCTGCCGGCGCGCGTCTACACCGTCAATCGCGGCGTGGACCGCTACTCCATCACCGTGGTCGACTACCGGAACATCCAGACACTGGCCGACGAGCGCGCGAAAGCGACCTGCCCGACCGGCTTCGCCGACGAGCGCGCCTGCGGCCTGGTCAACGCCGGACGCGGCTACTGGAAAGAGGAACTCGGCGGCGCGCTGCTGCACGCCACCTACGACTTCATCCGGCGCGACGCGAAGGTCACGCACCTCGCCTGGGCCTGGCAGGATCTGGTCGAGGGCCACGAGATCCAGCTCACGAACAACGCCGACCAGTCGAGGACGTTCGGCTTCGTGACCATGCACGGCAACCGGCTGTACATCCTCGAAGGCACCGTGCCGGGCAACTATCCGCCGCCCGGGTTGTTTCAGCAGTCGATGGGATTTGTCGACGAGGCCGGCCGGGGCGTCCGCTACCAGTCGATCTATTCGAATCTCTACGCGGAATGGCCGAAGGACTTCCCCGAGCCGCCGCTGCGCACCGGCCAGGGGGGCCGCGGCGCGGGCCCGGCACCCGCACCACAGCAACCGCAAGGGCGCTAACCGCCCACAGTCGGCTGCCCACTGCCGACTGCCGACTGCCGACTATCCCCGGTTGTACGGATCGGCGAGCAGGTCGATGTCGCGCTCTTCGCAGATCGCCGCTTCGTCCTGCCGCACCGGGTTCGGATTCAGCCGCCGCACGTACGTGATCGACGTCCACGGCTCCATCAGCACGTCGGGGTCGTCCACGGTGAAGCCGTAGAACAGCAGATCGCCCTGGCGGCGGAAGCGCTCGGTCACCTTCATCCTGTCGGTATGGAAGTAGCCTTCCCACCCGAGCCAGGTGATGTCGTTGAATCCGACCGACTCGACGACGAGCGTGTCGCCGTCCCAGCGCGCCAGTCCCATGCCGTTGTAGGTCGAAAACTCGGTGTCGAGCGGGTCGCGCTGGCGCCCGTCGAGCGGCAGGATCCGGATCCCGTTCTCGACGTTGTTGATGAGAAAGATCTGCCGGTCCTTCTGGACGATGCGTCCGGGCACGTTCTGCCGCGGCACGCCGACCGGGTGGGTGCACCCGTAGGCCGGATCGATGTCCGCCTTGCCGAAGTCGAGGCTCCTGACCTTCTCCCACAGCTCCGGCTTGTAGAGCGGCTTGTTCCACTGCGCGCCGCGCTGCATGACCGCCTGGTCGGGCTCGAAGGTCCCCTTCATCCGCAGACCCGGCGCGCCGATCGGGTTCGGGAAATTCGCGACCCAGTTGCCCGACAGGTCGGGGTGCCCGTCCGCATCGCGCGGCGTCGGCAACGCCGACTGCTGCATCGCGGCGAAGCCGTCCTGCGGCGACACCCGCTTCCCGGCCGGACGATACGTCGTGACGAGACCCTGCGGCACGGGCGGCCCCGCGGCCGGCTGCTGAGCGGCAAGCGAGGCCGTGCCGATCGCGGCGGCCGCGACCACGGCGCACGCGGCGGCGGCAGACGAGCGGAGCGCACGCCTCGCGAGTGAGCTCCTACAGCTCGACAACCACGTACTCCTTGCCGTTGACCGTAATCGCCTTCATGAACCCGAGCTTGATTCCCTCGGGGTCCTTCCAGGCGGGCGCGATCCGGAACTCGTAGGTCTCGCCGAGCTTGACGTCGGTCTTGACCTTGAGGCCCTGCCGGATCAGGCCGTTCGGGCTGAGCGACTCGAGCTTCCACTGCATGACCTTGCCGTCGGGTCCCTTGACGTCGACGTACCACCAGGAGTGCGGGTTGATGTTCTCCACCTTGGTGAGGACGCCGATGAGCGGCAGGTCCTGCTTGGTGTCGAACTGCGCGTTCGCCGAGTGATGCGCCAGCGCCGGCGCACCGGCAAGAAGGAGTGCGATCGCTGCTGCTGCTGGAATCATTCTGTTGACCATGTCGGGCTCCTGCGACTGCTAGTTGGACGTCCTCTGCCGTACGGCGTCCGGGATCGGAAACACCACGTAGGGATTCGACTTGAACGCGGTGACCTTCAGATCGGCAAGCGACTTGCCGTCGAGGGTCCATCGGATCTGACTCGGAAAGATGACGAGGTACTTCGACTCCCACGTATCGCGGTAGTCGGCAAAGGTGGCGCCCCAGGTGTGGCCGTTGGCCTTCGCCGTCACCTCGACCGGCCGATGGCCGGCGTCGAGCGTCGTCGATACCTCGATGCCGTCGTGCGGCGAGGTGCCGGTCAGCACCGTCCTGCCGTTCACCGTCGTCACCGTCGTGTGTCCCTCCGCCTCGATGACCGACCAGAGCGCGCCGAACGGCGTCAGCTTGAGGAGCGGCGCGCGGTCGTTCAGCGCGTTCATGGCCGGGGTCGCGCCGCGGCCCTCCTGCGCCTCGTTCCACGCGTACGTGTCGGCGAACACCTGGATGTCCTTCAGCGGCTTGCCGTCCGGGCGCGTGCCCTCGAGGAACATGCGCAGCGCCGGCAGGTAGTAGGCCATGTGAAAGTCGGCTTTCGTGAGCTTGCTGCCCGCGAACGTGCCTTCGGCGGAGAACATCACCGTGATGACGTTCTTCACCGCAAGCAGCCGGTTGCGCCCCATGCCGATGGCCACGGCTGCCTCGCGCACCTCGGGCCCGATGCAGACGCTGGCGATCTCGAACGCGGTCTGGCCGTCACCGCCGTTCTGTCCGAAGAGTGCGTAATAGGGCTGGGAGTAGCCGCTCGGCGGACACGCCGGCGGCGGACCGGCCGGCGGCTGGTTCGCCATGCCGCGCTGCGCGGCCACAGGAGCGGCGGCGAGCAGCACGCCGATACCGAGGATGACCATGGACCTCATCTGCGCCTCACAATGAATTGTAGCGAACCTTGCAACCCCGGTCGCGGGGAGAGCGGTGGGAGTTTTTCCGCGGCCGTCCTCTATCTCGCGTCGAGCGCCTTCCCGATCGTCCCCCGCAGCGCCGGGTCCTCCGGCGTCACGTCACTCGGGAAGAACGCCAGCACCCGGCCGTCGCGCCCAATCACGTACTTACTGAAATTCCAGGCCGGGAGTTTACCGGAGCGGCCGAGGAGCGCGTAGACCGGCGACTGCCCGGGGCCGCGGCGGGTGACAACCTTCTCGAACATCGGGAAGGTCACGTCGTAGGTGAGCTTGCAGAAGTCCGCGATTTCCTCCGACGACCCGGGCTCCTGCCCGCCGAAGTCGTTGCTCGGAAAGCCCAGTACGTTGAACCCCTTGCCCTTCAGCTCGCGCTGAAGCTTTTCGAGGCCTGTGTACTGCGGCGTGTAGCCGCAGTAGCTCGCCACGTTGACGACGAGGCTGACCGTGCCGCGGTACTGGGACAGGTCCGCGGGCTGTCCCTTCAGGGTCCGGGTTTTCAGGTCGTAGAAGGTCGGCACCGTGCCTCCGGCCTGGGGACGGGGCTGCTGGGCCGCAAGCGGCGCCAGGAGCAGGAGCAGCGCCGCCACGCTCAGGCAGACGGCCGCGATTGGACGTGTCATCATGCTCAGCGCATTCTAGCGCGACCGGGAGTATCCTGTGGGCCTGCCGGAAGCGTCCAGCCGCTGGAGGGATCCGATGCGCACGCGACTTTTCGCCGTGACGGGAGTGGCGGTGGTCATGGCCGCCGCGACCGTCCTCGTCAGACTGGGGCCCGCCGAGGCCAAGGGCGCCCCGCGGACCGCGTGGGGCGACCCCGACCTGCAGGGCATCTGGACCGACGAGGTCGACACGCCGCTGCAGCGGCCCGCCCGCTACGGCACCCGGGAGTTCTTCACCGACGACGAGCGGGCGGATCTCGACCAGCAGCGGGTCGCGCTGCTCGGCCGGGATCGGCGGGTCGAACGGGGCTCCGAGCTCGACGTCGCCGGCGCGTACAACTCCGTGTTCATGTCCATGAAGCGGACGGGCCGGCGCACGTCGCTCATCGTCGATCCGCCGGACGGCCGTGTGCCGCCGCTCGCCGCGGACGCGCGGCAGCGGGCGGCCGCCGACCGCGAGTTCCGCCTGGCGCTGCTGCAGGCCACCGAGACCTGCAAGGACAATTCGCCCGCCTGCGCGGGCGGCACCTACATCCCCTCGCCATCGCCGCGGCACGACGAAGCACTCTCGCGGTACAACACCCAGCGGATGAACCGCCACAACGGGCCGGAGGACGGCAGCCTCTCCGACCGGTGCCTCTCGGGCGGGATCCCGGAGTTCGGCACCGCGTACGGCGGGAGCTTCCGCCGCATCGTCCAGACGCAGGGCGGCGTGTCGATCTTCTACGACGTCGGCCAGGGGCAGGGCTTCCAGCGCACCATCGTGATGAACGGCACGCCGCATCTGCCGGCGCGCGTCCGGCAGTGGCTCGGCGACTCGCGCGGCCACTGGGAGGGCGACACGCTCGTCATCGACGTCACCAATTTCAGTCCGAAGAGCGACTTCATGGGCGCGCGCGAGAACCTGCATCTGGTGGAGCGCTGGACGCGGACCGGGCCGGGCACGCTGGAATATGCCGTAACGATCGAGGACCCGACGGTGTGGACGCGGCCGTGGACGGTGAAGGAAGAGTTCACCAGGCAGAGCGACAAGGAGAACCGCATCTACTACGAGCCGCGCTGCCACGAGGGGAACTACGGGTTCCCGTCGCTGCTGCTCTCGGCGCGCCTGGCCGAGAAGGCCTACGCGCAGGGGCGCGGCCCGCATCCGGCGACCAAGGACAACGCCACCGATTTTGTCGGTGTCGAGGAGAACCCGCTCGCGCCGTAGGAGGTCCTCATGACGATTCGACTCACCGGCTCGGCGATCTCTCTGGTCATCGCGGCGGCGCTCGTCAGCATCGCCGTCTCGCTGTCGGTGGCGCCGACCGCGGGTCAGACCGCGCGCGCCGGACGCATCGCCGGGCATCCGAACCTGAGCGGCATCTGGCAGGCGAACAACGAGGCGCACTGGGATCTGCAGGCGCACGCGGCGCGCCCCGGCGTTGTCACGCAGCCCGGCGTCTACCCGTTCGAGTACGCGCGCGTGGCCGCCGCCCCCGTCGTGGCGCTCGGCGCGGCCGGCGGCGTCCCCGCGTCTCTCGGCGTGGTGCAGGGCGACGGCGAGATCCCGTACACGCCCGCGGCGCTCGCGATCAGGCAGGAGAACGCCGAGCACTGGATCGACCGCGACCCCGAGCTCAAGTGCTACCTGCCGGGCATCCCGCGGGCGACCTACATGCCCTACCCGTTCGAGATTACGCAGAGCACGACGAAAGTCCACATGGCGTACGCGTTTGCGACCACCGCGCGCACGATCCATCTCGACGAAGTGGACCCGCCGCCGGCCGACACCTGGATGGGGCACTCGGTCGGCCGCTGGGACGGCGACACGCTCGTCGTCACCGTGACGAACTTCAACGACAAGACGTGGTTCGATCGGGCGGGCAACTTCCACAGCGACGCGCTGCACCTGGTGGAGCGGTTCACGCCGGTGACGCCCGACGTCATTCGGTACGAGGTGACGATCGAGGATCCGAAGGTGTTCACGCGGCCGTGGACGATCTCGATGCCGCTGTACCGCCGGATGGAGCCGAACATCCAGCTGCTCGAGTACCGCTGCACCGAATTCGCTGAGGAGTTCCTGTACGGGCACGTCCGCAAGGAGCAGCTCGTGCGGCACTGGGAGGGTGACACCATGAGCGTGGACATCACCCGCAAGGTGCCGGCGGGCGATGCCTTCTACGAGTGGTTCCGGAAATAGGAGAGGGTGAAACCGATGCGCACACACTTCGCCGTTGTCCTCGGAGGGATGGGCCTCCTTCTCGCCGCGAGCGCCGGACCGGCGCTGGCCCATCACGCGTTCGCTGCTGAATTCGACTCGAGCAAGCCGGTCACTTTCAAAGGGACGGTGACCAAGGTGGAGTGGGTCAATCCCCACGTCTGGATTCACGTCGACGTGAAGCGCCCCGACGGATCGGCCGAGCCGTGGGCGATCGAGGGCGGCACGCCGAACGTGCTGTTCCGGCGCGGCTTCAACAAGCAGTCGCTGATCGCGGGCACCGAGATTTCGATCGACGGCTACCGGGCCAAGGACGGCACGCGCCGCGCCAACGGGCGCGACCTGACGTTTGCCGACGGGCGCAAGCTGTTCCTGGGCTCGTCCGGCACGGGCGCGCCGTACGAACTGCAGCCGGGCAGCCAGAAGTAACCGCACGCGGGCAGGAGGTATCCGATGCGCACGCGACTCTTGACGGTCATCGGTCTCGCGATCCTCGTCGCCGCCGGGCTCGTGTTCATGAGAGGACGCGGTCGGGACGCCGCGGGCGGCGCGCCCCAGACCGCCTGGGGCGAGCCGGATCTGGAGGGCATCTGGAGCTACGACCTCGAGGTGCCGCTGCAGCGGCCCGCGCGGTTCGGCAACCGGGAGTTCTTCACCGACGAGGAACGCGCCACACTCGACAAGGAGCGCTCCGCGATCCTCGGCAAGGACGACCGGCGGTATCCGCGCGGCAGCGAGCAGGATGTGGGCGGCGCCTACAACGCGGCCATCTTCACGACACACAAACCGACGGGCCGGCGCACGTCGCTCATCGTCGATCCGCCGGACGGCCAAGTCCCTCCCCTGACGCCCGAAGCGCTGAAGAAGCGCGCCGAGATCCGCGCGTTCCAGCTCGCGCTGCTGCAGGCCACCGACGTCTGCAAGAACAACCTGCAGGGCTGCGCGGGCGGGAAGTACGGGCCGACGTCGCCGAGACGCGCCGAGGCGCCTCCCCACTACCTCACCGTCGTCGCCGCCGGCGGACCGGGCGGCGGCGGCGGCGTCATCAACCGCTCCGACAATCCGGAGGACCGGAACCTCGGCGAGCGGTGCATGGGCGCGGTCCTGCCGGACTTCGGCGGCAATACCGGCTTCTTCCTCCAGGTCGTCCAGTCGCCGGGCGCCGTGTCGATCTTCTATGACACCGGCCAGGGACAGGGCTGGCAGCGCGTCATCCCGGTGACGGCACAGCCGCATCTGCCCGCGAACGTGCGCCAGTGGTGGGGCAATTCACGCGGCCGCTGGGAGGGCAAGACGCTGGTGGTCGACGTCACCAATTTCAGCCCGAAGACGTACTTCCTGGGATCGTACGAGAACCTCCATCTGGTCGAACGATGGACGCGCACGGACGCGAACACGATCGAATACGCCGTCACGATCGACGATCCGACGACGTGGACGAAGCCGTGGACCGTCAAGCAGGAATACAACAGGCAGAACGACGCCGCGAACCGCCTCTACAAGGAGCCGCGGTGCCACGAGGGGAACTACGGGATGGTCGGCCTGCTGTCGGGCGCGCGCGCCGAGGACCGCGCCTTCGCGAGCGGGCGCGGTCCCGATCCGGCCACCAAGTGCACCGCCGGATGCGGCGGCTTCGCGCTTGGATTCGGCGACACCGGCGAAGACAGCAATCCACTGGCCCGATAGGAGACCTCATGCGACGCTGGTCTACGACATCGATGCTTGCCGTGGCGCTCGCCGCGGGCGCCGCCGGAACCTTTCTCGCGGTGCCTGCCGCGCGGCAGCAGGGCGACAGCGCGGCGCCGGCCGCCCGCACCCCGGACGACAAACCCAACTTCAGCGGTATCTGGCAGGCCAACAACGAAGCGAACTGGGATCTGCAGGCCCACGAAGCGCGCGCGGGCGCGGTGACACAGCCCGGCGTCTACCCGTATGACTACGCGCGGGTACCCGCGGCGCCGGTGCTGGCCCTCGGCGCGGCGGCCGGAGTGCCGGCGTCGCTCGGCGTGGTCGAGGGAGACGGCCAGATCCCGTACACGCCGGAAGCGGCGGCCACCAGGAAGGCGAACGGCGAGCACTGGATCGACCGCGATCCGGAGCTGAAGTGCTACCTGCCGGGCATCCCGCGCGCGATGTACATGCCGTACCCCTTCCAGATCGTCCAGGGCGCCAGCACCATCAACATGGCCTACGCGTTCACGAGCACCGCCCGCACGATCTACCTCAATAAGGTCGAAGAGCCGCCCGATGACACGTACATGGGGCACTCGGTGGGCCGCTGGGAGGGCGACACGCTCGTCGTCGACGTGACGCGGTTCAACGGCAAGAACTGGTTCGACCGGGCGGGGAATTTCCACAGCGACGCGCTGCATCTGGTCGAACGCTTCACGCCGATCACGCGCGACGCCATCCGCTACGAGGTGACGATCGAGGATCCCAAAGTGTTTACGCGGCCGTGGAAGATCGCCATGCCGCTCTACCGCCGGCTGGAACCGAACATGGAGCTGCTCGAGTACCGCTGCATCGAGTTCGCGGAGGAGTTCCTCTACGGCAACCTGCGCAAGCAGCAGCTGGTCAAGCACTGGGAGGGCGACACGATCGTCGTCGACATCACGCGCAAGGTACCGCCGGGGGACGCACTCCATGAATGGTACCGGCGCTAGACGCTCACGGTAATCGCCCATTGGGGGCCGGACGGGTATAGGATTCGTGCCATTGTTCAGGAGGCAAAGATGAAGGTGATTTCACGTCGGTCGGTCGGCGCGCTGCTTGCGACAGCGCTCGGCACGTTCCTGGTTGCGGTCGGCCTCACGCAGACGCCGGTCGCCGCCCAGGGCGCCGCCGATCAGAAGATGGAGCAGGCGTTCAAGAACATCAAGTCGCTCAACGGCCAGTCCGCGGAGCTTCTGCTTCCAACCATGGTGTACTTCGAAGCCGCCCTCGGCGTCGGGTGCCCGTACTGCCACGACAACGACGCGGCCAAGCGCGAGCTCGACACCAAGCCGACCAAGCAGGTGGCACGGCGCATGATCGAAATGGTCAACGCCGTCAACAAGAACACCTTCGGCGGCGCGCCGCGGGTGACCTGCTTTACCTGCCACTCGGGGCGCCCCGAACCGATCGGCATGCCGAACGTCATCGGCCAGGCGCTGCCGCCGGCGCTCGGCGAGGACTATTACGACAACCTGCCGGCGGCTCCCGCCGTGCCCACCGGCATGAGCGCGGGCCAGCTGCTCGACAAGTACATCGCCGCGGTTGGCGGCGAAGCCGCCGTACAGAAGGCGCCGAGCCTGATGGCGGCCGGCACCGTCACGCAGCGCCGGATCGGCCGCCCCTTCCCGGCACAGCAGGTGGAGATTTCGTCGAAGGCCCCCGGGATGGAGCTCATCGTGACGAAGGCCGGTCAAGCCGACAACCTGGTGGCCTACGGTCCCGCCGCCCTGTGGGCGAAGGCCGGCAACGGCGCGGCCCGTAATCTGCGCAAGGCCGAAGGCGACGCCACCAGACTCGAGGACGCCTTCAACCTGCCGGCGCAGATCAAGCAGCTGCTGATGGAGCCGAAGGTGGAGCGGCCCGAAATCGTGCTCGGCCGCGAGCTCTACGTGGTGAGCGGGCGCACGCCGAACCTGCCGAGGGTCAAGCTCTACTTCGAGAAAGAGAGCGGCATGCTGCGGCGGCTCACCTACTACACCGAGTCGTCGTTCGGCCAGTATCCGACGCAGATCGACTACACCGACGTCCGCGACGTGAGCGGGAGGAAGGTGCCCTTCACGTGGGTGATCTCGCAGACGCGGAACCGCGAGTTCACCTGGGCCATGCAGAACGTGCGGGCCGCGGCGGTCGAGGACGCGAAGTTCGCCAGGCCGGCAGCGGCCGCGGCGTCGCAGTAGACATCCGGAGAGAGGGGTGGGGCCGCTCCCCGCCCCTCTCTGGTCTTTGGTCTTTGGTCTCTGGTCTCTGGTCTCTGGTCTCTGGTCTCTGATCCCTGATCCCTGATCCCTGCTACTGCCCCTTCAGCTGCTGCAGCTGGTTGCGCGCCTGCGCGTTGTTCGGATTCAGCTCCAGCGCCCGGCTCAGATCCTGGATCGCGCCCTGCTTGTCGCCCTTGGCATTCTTGACCTGCGCTATCCCCTGGTACGTCATGGACGACTTCGGGAAGTACTCCAGGTTCGCCTGCAGGTACACCAGGGCATCATCCGGCCGCTTCGCGTTCAGCGCCGCCGTGCCAATGCCCACGAGCGCATATTCCGTGAAGTCGTACTGCTGGCCGCCGTAGAACTTCGCGCGGAGCTCCTTGAACTTCGCGAGGCCGGCCGCGGCGCCGCCGCCATTCGCCTCGGACTGGCTGACGACCGCGCCGAGCGGCTCCGGAATCGGCAGCCCGTGATGGCACGAGGCGCAGAGGACGCGGGTCGGCGCGCCCGGACGTCCCTCGCCCGAGGTCGGTCCGGCGCCCACCGGCTTGTCCACGATCGCCGCCAGCGAGACGTTGATGGAATCGCGCAGCATGATCATCTTGCGCGCGACCTTCTTTTCACGCTTGTCGTCAGACGCGAAGTCGAACCGCCCCTCACGCTGCACGTGGCAGTAGTTGCACTCCACGCCGAGCGACCGATTGAACGCGTTCATGAAATTGATGACCACGGCCCGCGAGGTGTTCTGCGGCCAGACCTGCAGGTTGGTCATCGGGGGCGGCGCCTGCTGGCCGCCGCCGGCGGGGGCCTGTGCCCAGACCGAGACGCCGACGAGACACATGATTCCAAGAGCGATTCCGCATGCCACACGTTTCATCGTTGAACCTCCGGCGCGGCTGAGCCTATCACTTCTCGAATGCCTTCGTCAGGACCGGCTTCAGGATCCGCGCGAACCCCTCGTAGGCCGCCGGCCTCAGGTGCAGCTCGTCGGGCATGTAGAGGTCGAGGCGCGGCGTCCCGTCGCGGTTGAACAGCACCGGGTTCACGTCGACATACTGCAGCCGGGTCGTGCCGGCGGCGTACGCCTCCACCTGACGGTTGACCGCGTCCACCACGTCCCACCGGTCCTGCTTCTCCGGCGCGCGATTGATCGAGACAAACACGATACGCGCCGCCGGCAGCGCCGCGGCCACGCGGTCCACGAACTGCCGGATCCGGCCGACGATCGCCGCGGCCGGCTCCCCCGCGTCGACATCGTTGCTGCCGCAGTAATAGACGACCACCGAGGGCCGCGCCGGCAGCACGGCCGAGTCCACCATGCGCAGGACGTCGCCGGTCTGCAGGCCGTCGATGGCGCGGTTCAGCACCGGCAGCGGCGCCATCTGTGTCGCGAGGTTCGTCCAGCGATGGAAGATGCTGCTCCCGACAAACAGGACGGGGCCTCCCCTCGCCGCCGGATCGCCCGCGCCCTGCGCGGCGCCCGGCGAGGGCACGAGCAGCGCCAGCGCGACGAAGAGGGGGACGAACATCACGACGTTCCGCGTGCGTGTCATCGCATCGACCTACTGCTTCCCGAGGCCGTCACCGACGCCCGCACTGGACGAGTGCGCCGCGTCGCGCTCGCCTTCGTGGCACGCCCACTCCCAGAACTCCTCGTCCGGCATCCGCCTGTTGGACACACGCATCGTCCACGGCCTGGTGAACACCGTCGGATCCGTGATCGTCGCCTCGTAGGTCATCGTCGTGGCGTCCACAAAGACGTAGCGCTCCACGATGCGCGCGTTGTCGGTGAAGAAGTCGCCAATCACGTCGAGCCGCGACTTCGCCTTGAGATTGGTCGTGTCCACCACCAGGGTGTTGCCGTCCCACCGGCCGCGCCCATCGCCCATCCAGAGCTTCACGCTCGCGCCGACGTGCGGACGGCCGTCCAGCGGGACGACCCGAAACGCGTGATACTCGTCCCAGACGAACACCACGCTCCCGGGTGGTTGCAGGATCCGGAACGTCGGAAAATAGTTCAGGCGGGGCACCCCGGGCACCAGACACCGCGTCTGCGTGTCGATGTGCTCGGGCCTGGTCGGCGTCTCGTACGCGGCGGCGAGCCCCTTCTGCAGCGCCGCCGCCCACGGCTGATAGGGAATGTGGCCGTCGGACGGATCCACGATCCGGCTCGCACTGCTCTTGACCACTCCGGTCAGCCGCTCCTCGAAGTCCGCCGCGCCGCTCTTGGCCGGGTCGAGCGACTGGGTCCCGCCGTTGACCGGGCGCCAGGCGCCCTGCACGTCGGGCTGGCCGTCGGAGGTCAGCGCAGGCGGCCACGGCCTGGTCGGCGCCTGTGGCCGGGGCGCCGGGGCCTGGCCGGACAGCAAGGCCGGCAGCGCGACGAGCGCCACGCCGATCCCCAGCGCCGTCACCGCCTGGTGCACTCTCATCGCCATGCTCCCCCTCCCACACTCACCGTCCCGGGTACGGATAGTACTGTTCCCACTCGAACGCATAGCAGTCGTAATCGAGCAACTGGACGTTCGGCTCCCTGCGGCGGTACAGGAGCATGCGCATCTTCCAGGGCCGCGCGAACACCTTCGGGTCTTCGATGGTCGCTTCGTAGCTGATGTGATCGGCGTCCATCAGCGAGTACCGCTCGACGACGTGCAGCGCGTCGCTGTGGAAGTTGCCGGTCCTGTCGAACCAGGTGTCCCCGTTGAAGTGCACGACGTCGACGACCAGCGTGTCTCCTTCCCATCGGCCGCGGGAATCCCCCATCCACCACTCGATGGGTCCCGCCGGATGCGGGCTCCCGTTCGTATAGATGTAGCGAATCGCATGGACGTACTCGTACAGGATTGTCGTGACGTCCGGCATCTGAATAATCTGAAACGGGAAGGGCATGTAGGTGATGCGCGGCACGCCCGGCAGGTAGCATTTCGACTCGGGGTCCCGCGTCGCGCGAGTGGCGAGGTTCTCCTGCCTGGTGGCGAGCGCCTCTGGCCGGTACGGGATCTCGTCGCCCTCGACCACGCCGAGCCCGCCGGGGACGCCCTTGCTTGCGGAGTGGGACAGGAGGTTGTCGTTGGCGGTGTTGAAGGCCTGCCAGATGCCCGACAGGTCGGGCTTGCCGTCACGCGTGCGCGGAATGCCCGCGGACTGGGCGGCGGCAGGCGCCTGACCGAGCGCCAACACCGCCGCGAGAAGCAGACAACCGCCACCGCCGAGCCTCATACGTCTCCCCGCCTGCCGGCCAACGCGCTCAGCGTTCCGGCGGCCCGAACCCTGCCTCTTTCCAGATGGCCTGCGCCTCTGACGCCGCGAGGTAATCCAGGAGCGCCCTGGCGCCGGCGGGGTCGCTCGCACGGGTGGAGATGAACCCCACGACCGCCACGGGCGTGGAAATGCTCCGCGGCAGCACGCCGACGATGTCGTACTTCTCCTTGTCGGGGACCATGTCGCTCAACATGAGCATGCCGATGTCGATGTCGCCGTTGGCAAGCCGCGTCGCGGTCTTGACGGAATTGCGCGTGGTGTCCGGCGGGAGGCCCTGCGCACCCGGGCCAAGTTCGACCTCACTCTTCCCGGCGACCTGGTCGGCGATGCCGAGCGTGGTCAGCGCCTCCCACGGTCCCTGCCCCGCCACCGTGAAGTCGGGGTCCTCATAGCCGATGCGCCTGGCCGCCAGGAGCGCGCTCTTGACCGCGGCAGGCGTGGAGATGTCGGGCTTCGGCCGGCCCTTCGGCACGCCGACGGCCGTGAGAATGCTGGTGACCGGCGTCGCGCTGCTGAGAACGATGGTCCCCGAGGAGAGCGCGCCCGGGAAGGGCGCGATGATGAGCGACACATCGAGCCCCTGGCCCCTGGCGACCGTGCGTCTGGTCTCCGCGCCATTGCCGAAGGTCACTTTGACGGTGCGGCCCGTCTTGGCCTGGAAGCCGGCGACAATCTTCTGCGTGGCGGCACGCATGGGCCCCACCGCCAGCAGGGTAATCTCGCTCTGACTCTGGGCGCGCGCGCCCGACCAGCCGCCATACGCGAGCGCAAGTACGACAACCGCCGATGCCGTCTTCTTCATCACGCCTCCCCGGCAGGCAGCCGTCTACTGCGTGCGCCGGTAGTGCTGCGTCGTCGTACGCGGCGCCACCTTCATCGTCTTCATCTTCTTGATGTACTCGGGATAGAGCGTCTCCTCGCCGCCAAGCGCCCCTTCGATCGGGAGCCCATATTCGGCGGCGAACTCGCGCATGACATCGTTCTGACCGGGCATGAAGCTGGGCACCCTGCCCGCCGGCACGACCGCACCGTCCGGCGTGATTTCGCACGGGAACGGCGGAATGATCTGATTCGGATCGAAGACCCAGCTCGACTCGCGGATGTAGGGCGCCGTCAGATACGCCGGGTCGTCGATGATGAACACCATCGTCAGCACGTCGCCGTACCGGTGCACGCGCGTCGTCACCGTCGCCTTCACGCTCTTCGGCACGCCGGTGCGCGTGAGATACGCCTCCTTGAGGTGCGTGGTCGTGTAGACGAGCGTGTTGCGATCGGCGCGCCCGGTCGAAAATCCCGACCATTTGTGCGGCGCGTTCGGCGACGGGTGCGGCCGGCCGTCCAGATAGATCACCTGTTCGGGCTCCTGCCACGCCACGTGCAGCCGCAGGCCCACCGGCTGCCGGGTTTCCTGGTCCAGTTCGGTGGTGATGCGCAACTGCGACACGGAGACGCGCAGCCCGATGTCGATCGGGTGCGGCCGGCACAGATTCTCCGGCAGGTCGAGCTGATCCGGATGCCAGGACTCGGCCCGCAGGCGCCCCGCCTCGTTGAGCGGGATGCCGGTGTAGTCGCCGATATCCATGTGGGTGTTGTAGACCCTCGGTGACCACTCGCCGGTGAGATCGACCTGAGCGCTCGCCGGCCGGGCCGCGAGCACGAACACGACACTCAGCAGAATCGCGGATTTCATCTGATCACCTCTGTCAGCGCGGTTCGTCGACGCGGCAGGGCGTGGGATCCCACCCGGTTGCGTCCGGCAGCTTCTTGAAGTGCGCGTGCATGATGAGCGGCTCGATCAGGTACTGCGGATCGGTGACGACCGTCGTCACCACGAGCCAGGTGCTCTTCCGGTACGGGTCGGTGAAGACATCGAAGTACTCTTCCAGCAGCGCGTTGGCGCTGTACGGCACGCCGTTCTTCTGCAGATAGCCCGGGCGCATGCGCGTGGTCGTCACCGCCAGATAGTCGGCTTCCTTCCGCTGCGCCGGCACGACGACGAGCCTGCCTTCCACATCCTGCACCGGCCCGCCAAAGCCGTCGCGCCGGTCCCTCGGCTCGGCGCCGCCCCAGATCGCCGCCGAATAGCCCTGCCACGAAGGGGCCTCATCGGCTGGCGCCGGCGTGCCGAAGTGAAACAGACGCGCCTGCGTTCCGGAATCGGTGTCCAGCCGGAGGGTGTTGTCGTCCTGCCAGGTGATGTGCAGCCGCCCCGGGACCTGCAGGAGGCCGGCCGCGCCGTACGACCTGCACTCCTCACCGCCGGCGCGGTCCTTCGCCGCGTCCCAGGCGTCCGCGATCTTCCGCCCTTCCGGATTGAGGGGCACCTGGACGTAGTCGCCCTTGTCGGGCACGACCATCCGGTAGCGCCACTTCTCGGTGACTTCCGACACCCAGTAGCCGGTAAAGTCGTACGGCGCCCGTGCGCGCGCGGTCGCCGGAGGGGCGTTTTGCGCTCCGCCACGGCCCTGCCCTTCGGCGTGAGCCGAGAGCACCAGCGACACCGCCGCGGCGAGCAGCGCGACTCGACGTTCCATGTCCGTTCTCATTGCACGTTGGCGGCGGGACCCACCCACTTGAAGCCGTCCGACGGCCGCTCAATCGTGCGCAGCAGCATGCGGTGGTCTTCCGCGATGCGCCCCGGGATCCCGGTGACGATGACGCGGTCGCCGGGACGCAGCGTCGACTGGGACAGTCCGCTCTCCGTGAGCTGGTTGGGTGCGGCGCCTTCGATGACCCACATGAACTTCTCTCCCTTGTCGTCGGCGCCTTCGACCTTCATGAATGAATGCGGATTGCGCCAGAGGAACTCCCTCAGCGTTCCCTCGACCCGGACGGACTTGCCCACGAGGTAGGTGGCGGCGACTGAATGATGCGCGAAAGCCGACACGCCGCCCCACGTCAGCAGGGCCACGGCAGTCACTGAAACGACGATCTGTCTTCGGGTCATGGCATCGCTCCTAGTTGCTGCTGGTCCGGCCGCCGCCCGCGGCGCGGCCGCTGGTGAGGCTCCTGTACGCGGCCTCGACGAACATGTCGGTCGTCCAGCTCCCGGTCGTGCGGCCGTAGATGGGGTCGTAGTCGCGCGTCGGCCGGGCCGCTTTCACCTGCTCGAGTGTCAGACCGCGCTTGATCATGTCCTGCAGGCGGTCCCGGACGATGGTGACCATGTGGTGATAGACGGCCAGATCCGCGACGTCGCACACCCGTCCGTGCCCGGGGACGATCATCGTGCCGCCCTCCTGGTGGTCGGCAGGAATCGCCATCTGCTTCAGGCGATAGAGTCCGTCCACCACGTTCTGCAGGCTGCCGCCGTTCTTCAGGTCGATGACCGGGTAGCTCGTGGGATCGAAGATATCGCCGGTACTGATCACGTCCGCGCGCCGGAACAGCACGATGCTGTCGCCGTCGGTCGTCGCCGGCTGATGGAAGATCTGGATCGCCTCGCCGTTGAACGACAGGTTCTTCACGGGCACGGAGTACGTGTCGTTGGGCCAGGCGGCCTCGGGGACGGGAGGCGCGGCGTTCCGATCGCTCATCCGGTCGAGAATCGAGCTGAAGGCGACGATGAACACGCTGGCCTGCGCGGCCCGGGAGATGGCCAGCGGCCGTCCGTTCCGCGCGAAGTATTCGTTGCCGCCGACATGATCGGCTCTGTCGCTGGTGTTGACGATGTAGGTGACCTGGCCTTTCGACAAGGTCCGGATCGTCTGCAGGACCTTCTCGCTCATCGCGGCCGTGCCGGAGTCGACAAGCAGCACGCCGTCCTTGCCGACCTGCACGGCGATGTTGCCGCCCGCGCCCGCCAGCATATGGATGTTGCCCTGCACGGGCAGGAGCTCGAGCGCTGTGGCACTCGGGCCACCGCGGTCCGGCGCCTGCTGCGAGTAGACGGGCCCGGTCGCGCCGGCGATGCCGGCGAGCAGGAAGGCCAACGCGAGAGACATCCTCTTCGTCACGGGGCAGATTGTAACGCCAAACAGGGGCAGGATAAGCTGTCACGCACAGCGGGAGGAATGCCATGACAGCGTGCGCGAAATTTACCGCAGCGTGCATCCTGGGAGCCCTGGTGGCGCAGAAGACGGCCCTGGCCGCCGAGCTCGTCATCCTGACCAACCAGGGCGCGACGCCGGGGGTGCGGGAGCTCGCCGTCGCGTTCGAACGGGCGAGCGGGCACACGGTGACCGTCATCCAGGAAGAGGGCGCGGCGCTCGAGCGGAGGATCACGAGCGGCCCGGCAGACCTCGTCACCGGAAATCCTCCGACGATTGAAACACTCGTCAAGAGCGGCCGGGTCGTGGCCGGCACGGTGACGCCGTTCGTGCTCGCCGGTCTCGGCCTGTCGGTGCGGGCCGGCGCGCCCAAACCCGACATCAGCACGGTGGACGCCTACAAGAGGACGCTGCTCGCGGCGAAGTCGATCGGCTATTCGCGCGGCTGCAGCGGCACGAACGTCGCGGAGGGGATTGCGCAGCTCGGCCTCGCCGAGCAGTTGAAGGCCAGGACGACGTTCACGAGCGGCGGTCCCGTCACCGACGCGCTGGCGCGCGGCGACTTCGAGGTCGGCATTCAGCAGACCAACATCATGGTCGGCGTGCCCGGAACCGAGTATGTCGGGCCGCTGCCCGGCTTCCTGAACAAACCGTGCGGATCGAGCGTCGCGCTGCTGGCCGCGTCGAAGGAGCCTGACGCCGCCCGCGCGATGATCCGATTCATGATCTCGCCGGCGGCCGCTCCGCTCCTCCGCAAGACCCACGTGGAGCCCGCCAGTTAAGGTTAGACCTCCGCGATCTTGAGCAGCCTCGCGGCGTTGCCCCCGAGGATGGCGGCGCGCTGCGCCTGGGAGAGCGTGGTCGTCGCCATCACGTGGTCGACCGGATGCTCCTCCCAGGGAATCGGGTGATCGGTGCCGAGCACGACCTGGCTCGCGCCCACCTGCGCCACCAGATGCCTGAGCGCCTCCTGGGTGAACACGAGCGCGTCGAACGTGATCTGGTTCAGATAGGCCGTCGGCGCCTTCTTGAGCACGATGTCGGGATTGCAGTTGACCGGCGACACGAAACAGGAGTGGTCGGAGCGCGGGGCGTAGGAGCCGAGATAGCCGCCGCCGTGCGCGGCGATGATCTTCAGGCCGGGGAATCTGTCGAGGGTGCCCTCGAAGATCAGATGCTGCAGCGCGATCGTGGTGTCCAACGGATTGCCGATGGTGTTCGACAGCCATCCATTGCCCCTGAAGCGCCTCGCCAGTTCCGGCGGGCTCTGCGGATGGATGAACAGCACCGCGCCGAGCGCCTCGGCCCTGGCCCACACCGGATGGAATCTGGCGTCGTAGAAATCCACACCATCGACGCTCCCGCCGATGGCGGCGCCGCGCAGGCCCTGCCGGGTCATCGCTCGGTCGAGTTGCTGCACCGCCAGGTCCGGAGCCTGCAGCGACAGCGACGCGAATGCCGCCAGCCGCTTCGGATAGGCCGCGCTCAACTCCGCCAGGCGCTCGTTGTTGATCGTGACGATCGCCGCGGCGGTGTCGCGGTCCTTGCGATACCAGAAGGGGTTGATGGACAGCACTTCCATGTCAACGCCCATCGCGTCCATCGCCGCCAGGCGCTCCTCGACCGCGGCCTTGTCGCTCAGCGGAATGTAGTGCTCAGGGGCACCCTTGACCGGCGGATCGACGCTCTTCGCCTCCTCGCCCATCAGCGCGACGGCATCGTGAAACAGGCAATGGGCGTGCACGTCGACGACCTTGATCCGCGTGCCGTTGATGACCACGGGCTTGCGTCTGGTGCCGATCCCCGGGTGCTTGTGCGACACCTGCGCGTGCGCGGCGTCGATCAGGCTGCACGTGCAGAAGGCCAGCCCCGAGGCGGCCGCGTTCCTGATGAATTCCCTGCGAGTCGCCATCGTGTGTCTCCTTGCTCATGCGACACCCACCCGTTCACCGACAGCCGCGATCGAGCCCGACGAGATCGGCAAGCTTACCAACTTCCAACCCTGGCAGGCGACCTGAAACCACCGTGGGCTCATCGGCGACTCGACTCTCGCGCCAAGCTACACTGTCTGTGCATGGACGCGTCTCGAGGCACGCTCGACGGACAGGTGGCGCTTGTGACCGGCGCGTCCCGGGGCCTCGGACGCGCCATCGCGCTCGCCCTGGCCGATGCCGGAGCGTCGCTGCACCTCGCCGCCGACGGAAGCGAGGAGGAACTCGCGCAGGTGGCGGGTGCATGCGTCGAGCGGTGCCCGTCGGCACGCGTCAGCCGCGCCATCCTCGACCTCTCGCGGCCGGACGCGCCGGCGGACATGGTGGACGCGGCGGTCCGCGAGCACGGGCGGATCGACATCCTCGTCAACAACGCGGGCGTACGAATCCGAAAGCCGTTCGGCCAGTTCACCGCAGACGACTTCGATCGACTGATGGCCGTGAACCTCCGCGCGCCGATGCTGGCCGCCCAGGCCGCCGCGGCGCACATGCGCGCCCGTGGCAGCGGGCGCATCATCAACGTCGCCAGCCAGCTCGGCACCGTGACCGACACCCACGCGTCGCTCTACGGCATGAGCAAGGCCGCCCTGCTGTACCTGACCCGCTCGATGGCGGTGGAACTGGCCCGATCCGGCATCGTGGTGAACGCGGTGAGCCCCGGCACGACGGCGACCGACTTCATCCTCGCCACCCTCACGGGCGCCCAGCGGGCGTCGCGGATCGACAAGATCCCGGCCGGGCGTCTCGGCCGTCCGGACGAGATCGCGCAGGCGGTGGTGTTTCTCGCCACGACGCCCGCGACCTTCCTGCTCGGCCATAACCTGATCGTCGACGGCGGCGAGACCGCGAAGTAACAGCGCACGCGCCGCTCAGCGAACGGTCCTGCGGGCAATCACCACGTTGTCGAATACCAGGTTGACCGACCAGATCCAGCGCGCGCCCGCAAAGAATTCCGGATAGCGGGTGAAGGCCGGCAGCGCGGTCGTGCCGATGTCGGTGTCCGTGTACTCGTAGGCGCGCGGCCAGGTCGAGTCGTTGAACGACGCGGACTGCCAGTCGGCGGGCACCGGATAGTGCACCGCGTAACACTTCTCCTGGCACTCCGGCTTCTTGGCGACCGGATGCACGCGCCCGAGCGGCGTGGTGTCGTGGACGTTCCCCTTCTCCACGACTTCATCCGGGGAATTGAGCGGCGCGATGTAGAAGGACTGGGCCTTCCAGTTGCTGTCGGTCACCGTCCCGTCGCTGAAGCGCGCGATGAGGCCGGCGTCACCCGGATACCAATCCTTGCCGGCAGGCGTATTGGGAAAGACCTCCATGCCCAGGCCAAGGTGCGCATCCCAGTCCACCACGAGAAACGCGAGCGTGTACGGGCGCTTCACCCTGAACTTGACGACGGCCGAATTGAACGGCGTGTAGGGCGTGTTGTCGACCGACACCAGCGTGCCGTTCACGTACATTTCGTAGTAGTTGTCCGCGACGATGTAGCCGGTGATCACCTCGCCATCCCGATCCACGTCGACGACCGGCACGCCGGCCGCCGGGACGTCGGCCGTCTTCTGCGGCGTCACCTGGGTGCACTCGTTGTAGAGGTCGCTCGACTTGGGGCCCAGTCCCTTCTGGTACGCCGTGACGGCGGGAACGGTCAGGACCGTGCCGTCGGTCGCCGTGATCTGCCCCACGGCAGAGGGGCGATAGTTGTCGACCGTGACCGGACAGCGGTACATGTTCTCGACCACGGTCTTCGCGGGACCCTGTGTCACCATCCGCCGCGGCGGCGCGCTGCTGGACTGCGGGCCGGTCTGGGCCAGCCCGACGCTCGGCGCCGCCAGCTGGAGCGCGATGAACGCCGTGCAGAAGGCACCTCCGAACGCGAGCGTGCGGACGCCAGTCGAGGCGTGGGGCTTCGTCAACATGCAATCTCCTCCTGGACAACCGACCGTTCCGGATCAATCAGAAACGTCCACACGAGCGCGCCGGCGAACATCACGCCCGCAGACACGACGAAGGGCGCCACCCAGTAGCCGCGATCGAACAGTCCGCCGTACACCAGCGGCGTCAGCGACGCCGCCAGAGCGCCGGCCATGACCATGATCCCGGTCACGGTCCCGCTGAACTGTCCGCCCACGTCCATCGGCACGGCCCACGCGGGGCCGATCACGAACTCGAGAAAGAAAAACGAGAGGGCGAGACACAGGATCGAGACGCCCGTGCTCTCCGTCATGGCCGCCGGAATCACGAACACCCCGGCCAGGACGAAGCCGGGGGCGGCGACCGCACGGCGCGCCAGTGTGGCGCTGCCCGTGCGCTTCAGCAGCACATCGCTCAGATACCCTCCGACGACATCTCCCGTCATGCCGGCCAGCAGCGGCAGCGAGCCGATCAGGCCGAGCGCCTGCAGGCTGAGCTGGCGATACTCCCGAAGGTAGGTGGGGTACCACGTGAGATAGAAATTGGTGCCGAAGAAGAAGCAGCAGTACCCAAGGGCAATGAACCACATGTTGGACGACCGCGAGATCGTCCTCCACGGCACGGGGATGCGGGCCACGCTTGGCTGCCTGATGGAGCCGTCCTCATTCAGGCCTCGAATCTCGGCCAGTTCGGCGCGATTGACGCCCGCGTGCTCCTCCGGGAGATCCTTGTAGACGACGCAGAACACGACGGCCCACAGGAGGCCCATCGCTCCGAGGACATAGAAGACCGCGCGCCACCCGAAGGCCAGCACGATCGCCCCCGCCACGAGCGGCGTAATCGCCACGGCGAAGCGACTGAAGAAATGCGTGATGCCCTGGATCCGGCCCCGCTCGGACGGCTTGAACCAGAGCTGCATGCCGCGGCTGGCCACCGGAAAAGCGCCCGCCTCGCCGATACCGAGAAAGAGCCTCGAGCTGAAGAGCGTCGCGATCCCCGTCGCCGCGCCGGTCATCATCGCGGCCGCTGACGTCCACGCGAGCAGTGCGGTGAGCACCTTCCTCGGGCCGAAGCGGTCTCCCAGCCATCCGGCCGGCACCTGACCGAAGGCATAGGCCCAGGTGAATGCCGCGAGCACCAGGCCCATGTCGCTGAGACTCAGGCCGAACTGCTGTCGAATCTCCGGCTGGACGACCGAGATGATGCCGCGGTCCAGGTAGGAAATGAGATACATCAGGCTGAACAGGCTGAGCATCCACCACCGCGTCCTCGTGGGCCGCCCGGTGGCCATCACGCGAACGTCGGTTCGGCGGTCCTGGCGCCGGGCGCCACCGTCAGGTCCACCGGCTGCCCGGTCTCCGCGGACAGGTCCGCCGCCCGGTACACCTGCATGACCAGACGCGCCTGCTCGCCCGTCACGAGCGGCTGCTTTCCCGTGGCCACGCACTCGAGGAAATGCAGCGTCTCCGCCTCCATCGGCCCCGCGTACACGTGATTGACCTTCTCGCCCGGCATCGACGAAATCGGGAACTGGATCCCCCTGGCCATCGTGGTGGTGTACACGTCGCGGTGCGTCTCATCGACCATCACCGCGCCTTCGGTGCCGACGAATTCGATCCAGGTGGACGAGAAATTCGGATACGCGGGGGGCAGCACCCATCCGGCGCCAATCGTGAACGCGGTGCCATCGTCCATGGTGACGATGATCCACACGCAGTCGGGCACGTTGTACTGGCCCTTCATGATCTTGCGGACTTCCTGTGCGTAGACGCGAATGGGTTTCCGGGGCGCCAGGCACCAGAGCACGAAATCGATGTCGTGCGTCGCTTCCATCGCGGCCGGTGACAGCTTCACGCGGCCGCCGATCTTCTTGCCGAGATTCCGTGTGATGTGCCGGCTGACCATGGCGCTGCACGGCTCGCCAATCGTCCCGTCTTCGATCGAGCGCTTCACCAGCGCGAACTTCGGGTTGAAGCGCTGCGAATAGCCGATCGTGAACTTCAGATTCTTTGCGTGCGCCAGCGCAATGAGCTCGTCGGCCTCGTGCAGCTCCATGGCGATGGGCTTCTCCAGGAACACGTGCTTGCCGGCCAGCAGACTCTCTCTGGCGATCGGATAGTGCGTCGGCTCGGGGGTCGTCGAAATCATGACGGCATCGATCGACGGGTGCTCCACCAGCGCGTGGTAGTCCGTCGTGGCGGTCACCGGGTTGGTCAGGGCGGCGACTTCCTTGAGGCGCTCCTCCTTCACCTCCGCGATGTGCAGCTCGTCCACCCACGGGCTCGCGGCGGCGGCCACGGCGCGGATACCGCCGCACCAGCCTGTTCCAATAATGCCGAGGTTGATACTGGCCTTCCTCATCTGCGTCTCGTGCCTCCGCGGGAACGTCGCGTCCGGTGCGACGCGTGCGTTTCCGAATACCACAGTGTAACGGGAAGCTCCTGCCTGGCCCGAACCCTAAGTCCGCGAGGGATGATTGTCAATCGTGGCCTGGCCCGTTGCCCGGTCCGCCGGTCGGCTACACTAGCGCCTGCGCAGGCGTCGAGGAAGTTCCGGAGCGACGCGAGTCACGCAGGAGGGGATCGTATGAGAGACAAGGCGACGTTGGCCGGCGTCGGGCTGGCCGTGCTCTGTTCGGTCGCGGTCTTCGCCCAGGGTGCGGCGACTCCGCCCTATGTGGCGCCGGCCTTCGACACCTATACCCCCAGCATTCCCGGCGTCGTCTCCGGGGGCACGCGAGTGGAACTCATCACGGACCAGCTCACTGGAACCGAGGGCCCCGTCGCGCTGCCGGACGGCACGCTGGTGTTCACCGAAGGGGGCGCGAGGCGGCTGACGCACATCGACAAGGACGGCAAGCTCTCGACCTTCCTCGGCAACATCCAGTCGGGCGGCCTCGGCTTCGACCCGAAGGGCCGCCTGATCGCCAACGACAATACGCCCGGCAAGGAAGGCATCTACATCGTCTATCCCAAGGGCGCCGAAGCGACGCTCGTGGACAGGAAGACGCAGGGCTTCATGGGCGCCAACGATCTGACCGTGGACAGGAAGGGCGGTGTGTATTTCACGCAGCCCGAGCAGGCCAACGTCGGCTACATCCTGCCGGACGGCAAGGCGATGAGGATCGTGGCCGGCAACGTCACGCGTCCGAACGGCATCACCATGAGCCCCGACGAGAAGATCCTCTACGTCAACGACTCCCGGGGCGAATACCTCCTGGCGTATGACATACAGGCGGACGGCTCGGTCACCAACCGCCGCAACTTCGCCAGGTACCATCAGATCAACACCTCCGCCGCAACAGGCGACGTGGGACCCGGCCTTCGCTACCCTGTCACCAGTTGCGCCGACGGTCTCGCCGTGGACAAGGAGGGGCGCGTGTTCAACGCCGGCTGCAACGGCATCCAGGTCTACAGCCCGCAGGGACGGCACCTCGGCACGATACCCACGGGCCGGGTTATTCAGAACCTCGCGTTCGCCGGACCGGACAAGAAGACGCTCTACCTCGTGGGGCGCAGCGCCGCCTGGAAGATTCAGACGCTCACGCAGGGATATCAGGGGCGTGCGAAGTGAGAAGAAGGTCGATCCTCGTGTGTGCCGTCAGCATCGCTGCGGTGGTGTCTGGAGACGCAGCCTCACAGAACCCGTCATCCCGTCCGCTCGTCACCGAGGCACAGTACAAAGCCTGGCAGACGGAGCTGTCGAACTGGGGACGCTGGGGCGCCGACGATCAGCTGGGCACGCTCAACCTGATTACGCCCGCCAAGCGCCGCGCGGCGATGGCGCTCGTGAAGGAGGGCGTGCCGGTCTCGCTGTCGGCGAACGCCTTCACCGAGAAAGCCACCGACGTGCCGTGCCCGGCCGAATGGGCGATGACCTCCGCGACCGACACGGGCGCCACCGATCGCGTGGCGTTTCCCTGCATCCACGGCGCGGCGGCCACGCACATCGATTCGCTGGCGCACACCTTCTTCGCCGGAAAGATGTGGAACGGCTATGACACGGCCACGCTCGTCACCAGGGACAAGGGCGCCGCAAAGAACTCCGTGCTGCCCATGAAGAACGGGATCGTCACCCGCGCGGTGTTGTACGACATCGCGAGGCTCAAGGGCGTGCCGTATCTGGCCCCCGGCGATCGGATTTTTCCCGAGGACCTCGAGGCGTGGGAAAAGAAAGCGGGTGTCAGGGCCGGGGCGGGCGACGCACTGGTGCTGCGCTGGGGCCGCTACGGGCGGCGGGCGAAGCTCGGTCCCGACGACGGCGCCGCGGGGTTCGACAATTCGGTCCTGCCGTGGCTGAAACGGCGCGACATCGCGCTCATCGTCTGGGAGACGGCCGGGTATTCGCCGCAGCCCCCGGGCGATCTGTTCAGGAACGCGGTCCACAATTTCGTCCAGGCGATCCTGGGCATCCACATTCTCGACCGCGCCGATCTGGAGGCGCTCAGCGAAGCGGCCGCCTCGCGCAATCGCTGGGAGTTCATGCTGACAGTCACCCCGCTGGCGCTCCCCAATGCCACGGGGTCACCGGTCAACCCGATGGCGATGTTCTGAACCCCGGCACCGCCCGCTCGGGGCTCGTGCGTGGCCTCGGCGAGAGCGGGCCTTCAGCGAACTCACGCCCGGCGGCCGGCGTGGGCGAGGAACGTCAGCAGGGCGCCGTTAAAGAACATCGTGAAGTTCCCGACCGCGCTGAGCCATACCAGCGCGCATGCGGGGCGGAACCAGGCGGCAGGAATCCTGGAGTTCTCGTCAGGAGCGGACGCCTGCCCCACGTACGTCACCAGCGCCGCAATCCCGGTGAGGATCACGACGCCGATGTAGAGGGCCAGGAGCGTATCGGGGGCCAACTGGCTCTTCTCCAACGCGATGCGCAGGAGGCGGTTCTGTGTGTCTTCGTCCGAACCTACGAAGCCGAACCCGCCGATGGCCACGCTGGACACGCCGCTCAGCTTCAGCCACGGGTCGATCAATCGCTTCCATGTTTGGTGGCGGTAGATGGACGGCTTCAACAGGAACGCAAGAATCCCCGCTGCCAGCACCAGGCTGATGATGAAGTTCTGCGACTCGACGAAGGCACTCGCCACATTGCTGAGAGCGGCACCCACTCCGAGCGGCAGGGCGGCCAGCCCGTACATCCCGGCGTCCGCCCGCACTCGCCGGGGCGGGGTCGCTGCCGGCGCGGGCCGCGGAAACAGCCAGTCGTGGGCGGCGAACAGCACGATGAGCAACACGATCGGCGAGACGTACACCAGCAGGAAGACGTAGGCGACATCGCGCCACGTGAAGCTTGCGGGGTCGGATGGGACGACGTTCGTCATCCAGCCGATGACGTTGACGAGGACCACGAGGCCAAGCGGGACGGCCACGCCCCAGATGAGGAGCGCTCGGACCAGGTTCCTCATGAGTGTCTGAGGAGCCGATGCTAACACGCAGCCCGCCGGAGGCGTAGCCTTCATGACCGGCATCTGGACCTCGTTCCCGAGCCAAAGCCGTTGCGCGGGTGTAGCCTAGTGCCAGCCTGGCAGCACGCTACAGACAAAGGAGATAGACCAATGCGGCCACGACTTCTCGCAATGCTCGCGATGCTGTGTGTGATGGCGCCGGCCGTCACGCGTTCGCAGTCTCGAACCCCGCAGCGGTCCGCCGTTGACATCACCAACGCCGACGTCCGCGCGACCATCAAGACCGCGCCGGCCGATGGCGTCATGGACCAGCAGATCCGTGTCGTGGACATCGGGGCCTACAACGTCGCGGTCGGCGTGCTGCATCGCGCGGCGAAAGCGACGCAGACGGCCATCTCGCACGCGCAGGTGACCGAGGTCTATCACATCATCGACGGGGCCGGAACGCTGGTCACTGGGGGCGAGATGCTCGCACCCACCGCGTCACCCGCCGACGGGAACACGGTGAAGGTGCTGGTCGGTCCGAGTACGGGCGGGACCTCGATCCGCGGAGGTCAGAGCCGCAGGGTCGGGCCGGGCGACGTGATCGTCATTCCGCCCGGCATCGCGCACTGGTTCAGCGCCGTCGAGAGCGACATGAACTATCTCGTGGTCCGCGTCGACGCGGGGCACGTGCTGCCCGCCGGCTACGTCAACCCGGTGGTCGCCCGCCGCCCGGCGCGCTGACGGGATCGGGCGCGTCAATGTGGGCCGGCAGGCACTTGCGGCGTGACGGGTGCCGCTATGGAGGCGAAAGAGCGTGGCAAGGCGACATGAGGACTGGAATGTTGGGCTGGCGGAGGATCTTCGGGATCCGGAGTTCGCCCGAGAGTTTCTACTCGGAGCGATCGACGAAGAGGTTCCGCTTCAGGTCGCGCTTGGTAAAGTTGTTCGAGCCATGGGCGTGAAAGAGTTCGCGGCCAAGGTAGGGATGGCCAGCCCGAATCTCCTGCGGACCCTCAACCCTCGCCACAATCCGACACAGGACACCCTGAATCGGCTTCTGAAGCCGTTCCGGCTCAAGTTAAGCCTCGCTCCCATCTCGGATCGACCGAAGCGTCGTCGCGCCGCGTAAGACACGCTACTCAGGCGCGTCAGGCGATCGGGCTGACTCGTCCGCGCGCCTGCCCTACTTCCAGCCCGCCCGCGCCTTCCCGGCGAGGGAAGCCGGGATCACTTCGGCCAGGTCAATCCGTATACCCCACGGGTCGATCACGTTCGACAGCTTCATGCCCGTCCACCCCGTCGTGTTGGGGTCGCGGATCATGAGGCCCCGCTGCCGGTACGTCGCGACCTGCGCATCCAGGTTCTCGAACTCCAGGCCGAAATGATTCAGCCCTCGAGTATTCGCAGCCGTGATCGGCTCCAGCTCGAGATAGGTGTCCCGGTTGATCTGGAGATAGATATTGGTCACCACGCCTTGCGCGTTGACGTTCCGGAACGCCTCGCGGAACCCGACCTTCTGCGTGTAGTACGCCAGCGCCTCATCCACGTTCGGGACACCCATCCCGATGTGGTTGACGCCGACCAGATTGCGCGGACTCTGGGCACCGATCGTCGCCAGAGAGGCGCCAATCAGGATGCCGACAACCAATAGCATCACATTTCGCATACGAGGCTCCTTTGCTGTGGCGAAACGTCATATCTCGTGTGTCTCGCTCTCCTCGTAAGGGACGGAGACACAATCGAGACACTGGCGGCCAAAAAAGATTGGAGGCGCCGTCCGGATTTGAACCGGAGATGGAGGTTTTGCAGCCCGAGAAATGCCACCTTCGCCAGTCGCCTAGAATCAACGACTTGCGGCTTTTTCTAAGGATTCTCGGCCTTTCGCCTTCGTCGCAGTCGGCGTAGTTGGCGAGGTTTTTACCCGCGATAGGGACAGTTCAGGGACAGCAGATGTCCGCTACTCAGCCTTGTCCATCTCAGATAAGTCTTTGAGGTTCGCCCGAGCGATTGCCACGGCAGAGCGCACGATTACGCGCCAAAGCATCGGCGCCGCGGCACCCACGAATCCGGCTTCAAGGGCGGTCATGGCCGGCCTACTCGGTGCGACTATCGCCGCGAGGAACCCTCCGATTACGGGGTGACCGAAGAACTTGCACAGGTACGCTGGATCGCTGAACGACACTCGTCGCTCGCGTTTTGGCACGTTCGCCAGCGCCGCGTAGTCGAGGATGCTGATTGCCAGACCTGCGCCCGCTCCAACGAGAAACGCGACGAATGGATGCATTTATGACCGGCCTACGACGACTCTAAGGTGTCAAGGTAACGCTGCACGAATCCCGCGTGCTTTCGGTAATGGTCGCGAGTCGAGTAGAGCGTGTATCCCTGCGCGTTCGGGCGCGGTCCCTCTATGAAGTCATCGGACGTTTCGAGGATGCGCCGGACCTTTTCTAGCGGAATGCCGGTGTCGCGAGCGATGGCTTCTGCCGGTCGATAGATATAGCGGGACCCTTCGATCGCTTGGCGCACCAGAGCCTCGTCGAGCGCGTCGATCAGGGCGGGCACTGTGATCGAGTCCGGGCCGGAGGCAGAAACGTGAGCCCGGTACTCCTTCGCGGGGGAATCGGTGCGCCGGAACACGACTCCCCATCGGTTCACAGCCGGCAGGTGCCCGAAGCCGACGCCATGACCCATGCCGGTCGGCGTGGCCTCCCA
>JACQZV010000169.1 GCA_016213695.1 Acidobacteriota bacterium
GCGGTGATCGAGAGCCTGAACCGGCTGATCGACATCACGGTGCCGAACAGCAAGTCGGAGGCCGGCACGCTGGTCATCCCCGGACACGGGTGGCTGGCCGACCAGCCCGATGTCGTCTACTACCAGCAGATGGTCGTCATCATCCGCGACCGGATTCAGGCCCAGATCGCCAAAGGCATGAGCCTCGAGCAGGTGAGGGCGGCCCGGCCGACGCTCGATTACGATCCGCGGTACGGCAGGACGACAGGCTCGTGGACAACGGACATGTTCGTGGAGGCGGTGTATCAGGGACTGAAGAAGTAGGCAGTGGGCAGTGGGCAGTAGCACGTAGCACGTAGCGCGCGGGCTTCAGCCCGCGCGTCAGGAGTCCATTCATGACACGCACGATTCTCATGCTCGTTGCGGGCATCGTCCTGGCGACGGGCAGCCGTCCGCTCCTGGCCCATCACTCGTTCACCGCCGCCTACGACGCGAGCAAACGCGTCGAGGTCGAGGGCGTCGTCAAGGAATTCGTCTGGCGGAATCCGCACTCGTTCGTGCGGATTGACGTCGCCGGCAAGGACGGGGCTCCCGAGACGTGGAATCTCGAGTGGGGCTCCACCAGCCAGCTCCAGGCCGCCAAGTATCCGGTGACGCGGACGACCATCAAGCCGGGCGACCGCATCGTCGCGGCCGGCGAGCCGGGGCGCGACCCCTCCGTCAAGCGCGTGCGCATCTACAGCCTCAAGCGGCCGATCGATGGGTGGCAGTGGGAAGGAACGGTTGACTGATCAAGTCACAAGGCACAAGGCACAAGGCTCAAGGCTCAAGGCTCAAGGCTCAAGGCTCAAGAGATAAATGGTCAAAGGGTTGTTATCCGCCGTGGTGATCGCGCTGGCCGTGCCCGCAGGTCTTCAGGCGCAGGGGCGCGGCGGCGCGGCTCCGACCGGACCGATGCCCCCGGCGCGCACGATCGCGCCCAAGGACGTAACGGGGTACTTCGTGTCGGTCGTCGCCGAGCACTGGCATCTGCGCATGCTCGTGCCGCCCAAGGGTGAGTTCGCGATGCTGCCGCTCAACGCGGAGGCACGCAAGACGGCGATGGCGTGGGACCCGGCGAAAGATCAGGCGGAGGGCAACGCGTGCAAGTCGTACGGCGCGGCTGCGATCATGCGGGTGCCGGGCCGGCTGAACCTCCACTGGGCCGACGACAACACCCTGCAGATGGACATCGATTCGGGCACGCAGACCCGCCAGTTTCACTTCGCCCCTCCACAAGGTCAGGGCGCCGCCCAGCCGCCGCAGTGGCAGGGCTACTCCGTCGCCGAATGGGACGGCGTGCCGGCGCAGGAACTGCGCGCGCGGAAGGCCGGATCGCCGCCCGACCTGCGCGGCGGGCTGAGAGTGACCACCACACGGATGCGCGCCGGATACCTGCGCAAGAACGGCGTGCCTTACAGCGAGAACGCCACGCTGACCGAGTACTTCGACCGCTTCACCGAGCCGAACGGCGACGACTGGCTCGTCGTCGACAGCATCGTCCGCGATCCGCAGTACCTCACGCAGCCGTACCTGACGAGCAGCGCCTTCAGGAAGATTCCCGATCGCTCGGGGTGGGATCCGACGCCCTGCCGTGCGAACGAGGCGCGGTAGAACCCGCCGGGCAGTTCGGCACGCAGCCCGGGTCCCGCGAAGCGGACCCGGCGTTCAGACAGAACGACGTTGCGACTGGCGGTCTTTGCGGCGGGCCAACCAGTCCCACAGGCCAATACTGAAGGCCGTCAGGGCAATCAGGCCCAGCATGAAAAGCGCTGTCGTCATTGATCGTCCCCCGCCAGAAAGAACGTCGCGCCCACGAACAGCAGCCACGTCGCGAACCCTGCGAGACCCAGCCCGAACGAAAATCCCTCCTGGCCTACGGCCTGGCCAAAGACCAAGGCCGCCACGGCGTAGTTCGCCAGGTCGCCGAATTTTTCCGCCAGGATTGCCCGCCGCCGCTCCGTCAATCGTACCATCGTCCGCCCTTCCCCGGGCCGAGACGATGCGACGGCCGTGCCGCATGACTTACTTCAGGAAACCGGTCGATTCCCCGGGCAGGGTGGCAGTTTCTGCAGCGCGCCGCTTCGCGTGTGGTGCGGCAGAAATTGCCACCTATAATGCGGCTGTCCCATGAGCCTGACAGCCGGTACGCGACTCGGCCCGTACGAAATCCAGTCCGCGCTCGGAGCGGGCGGCATGGGCGAGGTGTATCGCGCGCGCGATACGCGGCTCGACCGAACGGTCGCCGTTAAAGTCCTGCCGGAGACGCTCGCGTCGGATACGCAGTTCCGCGAGCGCTTCGAGCGCGAGGCGCGCACGCTCGCCACGCTCAGTCACCCGCACATCTGCCAGGTCTTCGACGTCGGCCGTCACGAGGGAGTGGATTTCCTCGTCATGGAATACCTGGAGGGCGAGACGCTGGCGGAGCGGGTCGAGCCGGGTGCAAGAGGACCCGGCCTGCGACTCGACGAGGCGCTGCCGATTGCCGTTCAGATTGTCGATGCGCTCGTCGCCGCGCACCGCGCCGGCATCGTCCACCGCGATCTCAAGCCGGCCAATATCTTCCTCGTCCGCCAGGGCCGATCGTCGGGACCTCCGCTCGTCAAGCTGTTGGATTTCGGGCTCGCCAAGGCGGCCGCGCCCGCGGTGGCCGGCGGCCTCTCGGCGCTGCCGACGACGCCGCGGGGCCTGACCCAGCAGGGAACCATCCTCGGCACCTTTCAGTACATGGCGCCCGAGCAGGTCGAGGGACAGGAAGCCGATGCGCGCAGTGACCTCTTTGCGTTCGGCTGTGTTCTGTACGAGATGGTCACCGGCCGGCGCGCGTTCGAGGGAAAGACGGCGGCGAGCGTCATGGCCGCGATCCTCGAGCGGGAGCCGCCCTCCGTGCGATCGCTCCAGCCGCTCGCGCCACCGCTGCTCGATCACATCGTCGGACGCTGTCTGGCCAAGAGCCCGGACGAACGGTGGCAGACCGCGTCGGACCTGTTGCAGGAACTGAAGTGGGCGGCGGCTGACGGCTCGTCAGCCGTGAATACGATCGCCGCCTCAGCGCCCCGCGCCGGCCGGCGCCTCTGGCTGTCGAGTGCGGCTGCCGGCCTCCTCATCGGTGCTGTTACGGCGAGCGTCTTATGGACCGTGATGCGGCCTGAGCCCCAGGGACCGCGGCCGGTCGCACGGCTGAGAGTGGATCTCCCTGATTCGGCGCGCGGCGCCGTGAACAGCGGCGTAACGGTGTCTCGGGACGGCCGCACGTTCC
This sequence comes from Acidobacteriota bacterium, assembly GCA_016213695.1. Lineage (GTDB taxonomy): Bacteria > Acidobacteriota > Vicinamibacteria > Vicinamibacterales > UBA2999 > DATCJA01. The sequence goes on from JACQZV010000169.1 coordinate 3,278, forward strand.
TGTACAGCGCCCTTGGCGACGACGGCGTCAGCCGGCTGTATGCCCGGCAACTGGCGCGGCTCGAGTCGACCGTGATTCGAGGCACCGAGAACGCGCAGAATCCCGCGCTGTCGCCCGACGCGGCGTGGGTGGCCTTCGTGGCCGACGGACAGCTCAAGAAAGTGGCGCTCGGCGGCGGCCCCCCCATCGTCCTCTGCGACGTGCCCGCTGGAGTCTTCGGGACCGATTGGTCCACTGAAAACGCCGTCGTCTTCGGCGGGCCCGACGGTGTGGCGCGAGTGCCGGCAGCCGGCGGCAAACCCGAAGTGGTCGTCAAGGTCGATGGCGCGGCGATGGAAGCCGGCCACCGCTGGCCGCGTGTGCTGCCGGACGGCAGAACGGTGGTCTTCACGATCTGGTTTGGCGCCGCAGCCAACGCGCAGGTAGCCATCGCGTCGCTCGAGACGGGGGAACGGCGGACGCTCGTGCAAGGGGCGTATCCGCGTGTCACGTCCAGCGGTCAGCTGCTGTTCACACGCGTTCGATCGCTCTGGACCGTTCCGCTCGATCCGCGTCAACTGCGAGTCGTGGGCGAGCCCGTGCCGGTCCTCGAGGACGTGCAGACGCAGATCAGCGGGCTCTCGATGTACGACCTCGCCGCGGACGGCACGCTGGTCTACCGGCAGGCCGGTGCGGCCGGAAGATTCCAGCGCCTCGTCTGGTTCAGCCGTAACGCAGGCACCACGCCCGCCGTCAACGAGCAATTGGCCGGCATCTACCATCCCGTGCCGCGCCTGTCGCCTGATGGACGTCTCCTCGCGGTCACGACACATCCAGAGGGCGGAGACGACCAAGTCGTTATCTACGACCTCGATCGCGGCATTCGATCCCCCCTCGATGCCGGCCCGCGTGTAAACAGCCGGTACCCGACCTGGAGCCCGGACGGCGCGCGCCTGGCATTTGCGTCCACGACGGCCGGGACGTGGGACATCTATTCGATGGCGGCAACCGGTGCCGGCAAGCCCGAGCCCCTGCTCGTGGGGCCGGACGATCAAACCCCGATGTCCTGGTCTCCCGACGGCCGCGTGCTGGCCTTCGTGCAGCCCGGCCGCCCCTCGGGCTTTGACATCTGGATGCTGCCGCGCGGGGGCGCCCCCTCCGTCTTTCTGGCCACTCAGTTCGATGAGCGCGATGCGGCGTTCTCACCCGACGGCCGGTGGCTGGCGTTCATCTCGAACGAGTCGGGCCGCTACGAAGTGTACGTGGCGCCCTATCCCGGCCCCGGCGCGAAGGTCCGCGTGTCGACGAGCGGCGGGACCGAACCGGTGTGGGCCAGGGACGGAACGGAGCTCTTCTACCGTGAAAGCGAACGGAACCTGATGGCCGTCCGCGTGCAGAGCCGCCCGACGCTCACGCTTGGAAAACCTGTGCCGCTCGCGCAGGTCCAGCTGTACGACGAGCCCGGGGGGCCGAATTACGACGTGGCGCCCGATGGACGTCGCTTCATCGCCATCGAGAACCCCAACTCGGCGCCGCCGTCGCTCGTGGTCGTCCAGAACTGGCTGCAGGAGCTCGCGCAGAAGGTTCCGGCGAAGCCGGAATGAATTTCGATCCGACGCTCCTCCTCCTGTCTCTCGTGCCGAGCGGTGTCGGATTCGTGCTCTTCATGTACGGTCGCAAGCAGCAGCGATGGCCCCAGCTGGTCGGCGGCCTCGTCCTGATGGTCTATCCGTACTTCGTCTCGAGTGCGACGGCGCTGGTGGCCGTGGGCCTTGCGGTAGGAGCAGCGGTGTATGTGTTGATTCACCGCTCAGTCTAGCGTCTCCTTTTTCAGCAACTGCTCGAGCGCATCCTTGTGCGTCGCGAGGAAAAGGGAATCCTTTGGGCGACCGGCGGCCTGCTTCGATGTGACGATGTGCAGCAGGCGCGCCGTCGGAATGGTGACGCCCTCGACCCGAAACGCTCGGCGTTCTTTCCACACCGTCTCGAAATCGAAGCCCTTCATGACGAGCGTGAAGTCAATCTTCAGGTCGCTTCCACGCGTCACGCGGGTCACCGCCCTGCGATCGATGACTCGCTCCGCAAGCCAGCGATCGCGCGGGTGATCGAGCGGTTCGTCGGTCAACCACAATTCACCGTGGACGTCGTCGCCGGCGGCCCACGCCTGAGTGAGATTCTCCGGATCGAGAGGAAGGAACAGGTCGAAATCGTCGGTAACAAATCCGGCGCCGCCGGGCGGAGCGTAAAGATTTGCGCCCGATACTCCAATCAGCACATATCGGACCGCTCGGTTCGCCAGCGCCACGGCCAGCGGCGCGAAAGGATCGGTCACGGCGTGCGTGGAACGACTTCCACGCCCTTGAAGAAAGCTCTGTAGCGCTGCAGCGCAGGCCAGACACCGCTCTTGTCGGCGCCCGACTGGTTCTCGGGCATCGCCTCGACCCGGGCGACGAGCGCCAGATAGTCTTCGGTCAGCTCGAAGCGGTAGGATTTCGCGAACTCAGCGGCAGCATCAAGCCCCTGAAGGGCGCGTTCCAACTCGGGATCCATTGGTTTCAATTGTACCTGCGCCGGGGGCGCCCTCTCGGGTGCCACGGTCTGGCGTCTGATTCGGCGTGGTGATCTCCCCAGCCTTCTCCGAAGCGGCCGGCGGCGCACAGGTCAGAACCGCGCCCACCAGAGTAGAACGGCGACGACAAGCGCCGGCAGCAGGACCAACGGGTACGCGATCAGGGCGGCGAGAAGCAGGATCAAAACTGTAATCAGAAACGCGATCGGTCCGAGCGGCCACAGGATGGCGAGCATGACGCGCCCGAACGGCCGCGCGTCGCTCCGCAGCAGACCCCAGACGACTCCAGCGACATAGATGGCGGCAGCTACCGTCCAGAATTGCGGCACCGCCGCATCTTACCTGCTACACTTGCCCTGCGTGATTTCGCGCGAATCACAGCTCTTATCCATCCGTTCGCACCCCACGACAATCCGGATCGCAGTCTTTCTGGTTGCGGCGATGGTGTGCGCCGGCCCGGCGCTCGCGCGGCAGGCCACCGGCAGCATCGCCGGCCGCGTCGTGGACGCGCAGGACGCTGGCATTGCCGGGGTGGTCGTGACCGCCCGCAGCGCCGACACCGGGTTCACCCGTGAGGCCGCCACCGACGAGAACGGTCTCTACGTGCTGAACGCGCTGCCGGCCGGCGCGTACGACGTCACCGCGACGCACCCGGGTCTCTCCCGCTTCGAGCGGAAGGCCCTCGCCGTGAACGTCGCGCGCACGACCGATCTCACCATCACGCTGCCGATCGCGCCGCTCGTCCAGACCGTCACCGTCACCGCCCGGATACCCGCCGTGCCGGTTACTTCCTCCACGATCGGGCAGGTGGTCGAGACGGAGCGCATCGAAAGCCTGCCGCTCAACGGCCGGCAGTTCGCGAATCTCGCGGCCACCGTCCCTGGCGTCGGCCTCAGCTTCCACTCGGACCTGACCAAGAGCACGCAGTACGCGCCGCAGATCAGCGGCGGCAACGGCCGCAACGTCAATTACATCGTCGACGGCGGCGACAACAACGACGATACCGTCGGCGGACTGCTGCAGCTGTTTCCGCTCGAAGCCATCCAGGAATTCAACGTGATGACGCAGCGCTTCGACGCCGAGTACGGCCGGGGCGGCGCCGTGCTGAACGTGGTCACCAGGAGCGGCACGAACGACGTGCGCGGCAGCTGGTTCAACTCCATGCGGCACGACGCGCTCAACACGCGCACGTTCAGCGAGCGCATCAACCGGGTGGACAAGCAGGACTACCGGCGCCAGCAGTTCGGCGGCAGCGTCGGCGGCCCGATCGTCGTCAACCGCGCGCATTTCTTCGCCGCCTACGAGCGAACGCAGCAGGATACCAAGCAGGTCGTCCGCACGCTTGGCCTGTTCCCGGCCGAGGACGGCATCTACGACGTGCCGTTCCGCGAAAACCTGTTCACGGCCAAGCTCACGGCGACACCGTCGGCGGCGCACTACGTCGCCTTCCGCTACGGCCGCGATTCCAACTCCCAGCCGGCCGGCGCCGGCCCGCTGGCGGCGCGGTCGTCGTGGGCCGCGAGCCGCAACACCTACAACTCCGCCAACGTGAACCACAACTGGGCGGTCCGGGGATCGACGCTGAACGAACTCGTGTTTCAGTACTCGAACTTCGTCAACGACATTCCCGCCACCAGCATGGGCCCGCACCTGCGGTTCCCGAACGGCGTGACCGCGGGCACGAGCCCGGTGGCGCCGCAGGGCACCGAGCAGACCAAGTGGCAGCTCCGGGACGACGTCTCGTGGACGATGAGCGGCGCGGGGGGCCTCGGCCACCTGCTCAAAGCCGGCGTCAACTGGATTCACGAACCGCGCCTGTTCGTCAGAGTCGGCCAGGGCACGAGCGGCATCTTTTTCATGGGCGCCAACGACATCAATGGCCCGGTCACGCAGGTCCTCGTCATCGGCGGCAACACCGAATTCAACATCCCCCTCGATGCGTCGTCGCTCTTCCTGCAGGACGATTGGCGGGTCAGCCGCCGGCTGACGCTGAACCTCGGCGTCCGCTGGGACTACGTGGACGGGATTCCGTTCGACCAGAGCCGCAACCCGAACTTCCAGGTCCTTCAGGCCGCCGGGCGCGCGGGCCGGTTCACCGGGACGGCGCTCGAGGACTTCGGCCAGGAACCCCGGGGCGACAGGGACAACATCCAGCCGCGCCTCGGCTTCGTCTACGATCTGCGCGGGACCGGCCGCGAAATCGTCCGCGGCGGATGGGGCGTCTACACCGATTTCGGCTATACGAACGCCAACGTGCTGACGGCCGCCATCGACGCCGTCGGCGGGAGCGGCCCGGTCTTCGTGGCCGTCGCCCCGGCGGGCATCCGCCGTCCCGACGGCACGCTCTTCCGCGTGTCGGACCCGCTGGCGACGATTGCCTCGACGAACCTCGTCAATCCCGACATTCCGTCGCTTGCCGGCGAGGTCGTGTCGCCGCGGCTCGAGCAGCCGTTCACGTACCAGTCCAACCTTGGCTGGGCGCGCGAGCTCGATCCCTCGACGTCGGTGTCCATCGACTATCTGCGCGTCGACGGGCGCGATCTCAACCTGCGCCTGCGGCCGAACGCGATTGTCGGCGGCCGGCGGTATCTCGGCGACATGCCGATCCAGCCCAACTCCATCAACTTCCGCACGGCCCTCAGCAAGGGGCGCAGCCGCTACGACGCGCTCGTCCTGGCGGCACGCCGCCGGCTGTCGAGCGGCTGGGACGGCAACGTCTCCTACACGCTCGCGAAGGCGACAAGCGACGTCGGCACCGCGTACGACGAGATCGTCCAGAACCTCGTTCAGGACGTCACCCATCCGTTCGCCGACGTGCAGCACGGTCCGTCCACGCGCACCGATGCGCGCCACCGCGTCACCCTCAGCGCCATCGTCGAAGCGCCGTGGGGGCTTCGCGTCTCGCCGATCTTCATGTACCGGTCCGCGCTGCCGACGCATTCATTCGAGGGGATCGACGTGAACCGGGATGCCAACGTGAACGACAAGACCGCGAAGGCGTACCGGTATACCGGCCTCAACGACGACGGATCGGCGGCCTACGAGGAGCACGGCGCCTGCACGACGGTCAACTGCAGCCGGCGGGCGCCGTTTTCGCAGCTGAACCTGCGGGTGAGCCGGGCGTTTCCGGTGTGGCGCGGCATGCGCGTCGACGCCATTGGCGAGGTGTTCAACCTCTTCAACGCGACAAACCCGTTCATTCCGCTCTCCACACAGCGCCTGTCGGCGACCGGCGCGCCGCTCTCGTCGTTCATGCAGCCGACGACCTACGCCGGCGACGTGCAGCAGCCGGAGCAGCGCGTCGGCCAGATCGGCTTCCGCCTGACGTTCTAGACAGGTCACGCGAAGCGATGATCAGCGACGCGCACTGCCATTTTTTTTCGACGACCTTCTTCACGGCGCTCGCGCGCCAGCGGGGCGGGACGGCCACCGTCCAGGATCTCTGCGGTGAGCTGCAGTGGACCGATCCCGGCACGCCGGAGAATCTGGCCGACCGGTGGGTGGCGGAACTGGAGGCGCACGGGGTTGCCCGGGCGGCGCTCATCGCCAGCGTGCCCGGCGACGAAACGTCGGTGGCCACCGCCGTCGCGCGGCATCCCTCGCGGATCGTGGGCTTCTTCATGCTCGATCCGTCCGCGCCCGACGCTCCGGAGCGCGCGCGGCGCGCCCTGACCGAACAGGGACTCAGGGGGCTCTGCCTCTTCCCCGCCATGCACCACGTGCCGCTGGACGACCCGCGCACGCTGCGCGTGATCGAGGCGGCCGCCGCCGCGCCCGGCGCCGTGGTGTTCGTCCATTGCGGGCTGTTGTCGGTCGGCGTCCGGCGCCGGCTGGGCCTGGCCAGCCGCTTCGACCTGCGGCTTGGCGACCCGCTCGGGGTGTCGCGACTGGCACTCGCGTTCCCGGAGCTGCCGTTCGTCGTGCCGCACTTCGGCGCCGGGCTGCTGCGCGAGGCCCTGATGGCCGCCGATGCGTGCGCCAACATTCACCTCGATACGTCGAGTTCGAACGGCTGGATCCGCTACACGCCCGGCCTGACGCTCGACGCCGTGTTCAGAACGGCGCTCGCCGTCGCCGGCCCGTCACGCCTGCTGTTCGGCACCGATTCGTCGTTCTTTCCGCGGGGCTGGCAGCGCGCGGTCCACGAGCAGCAGAAAACGATTGTCGAGGGCCTCGGGGTGCGCCCCGACGATGCGGCGTTGATCTTCGGCGGTAATTTCGACCGGCTGTTTCCGCCCTCGCACCGATCAAGGAGTGGTGAATGAAAGCGATCGTCGTTCGCGAATTCGGATCCGTGGACGTCATGAAAATCGAGGACGCCTCGAACCCCTCCCCCGGACCAGGCCAGGTGCTGGTGCGCGTCAAGGCGGCCGGGGTCAATCCCGTCGAGACCTACATCCGTGCCGGCACCTACGCCCGCAAACCCGACCTGCCGTACACGCCAGGCACCGATCTGGCCGGCGTGGTCGAGGCCGTCGGACCCGGCGTCGCGGGCGTGACACCGGGCGACCGGGTGTACGCGCATGCGACCCTGACCGGCGCGTACGCGGAGCTGGCCGTCTGCGAGGAGCCGCACGTGCATCCGCTGCCTGCCCGGCTGACCTTTCCGCAGGGCGCCGCGCTCGGCGTTCCGTACAGCACGGCGTGGCGGGCCCTCGTCCTCCGCGCGCAGGCGCGCCCGGGCGAGACGGTGCTCGTCCACGGCGCGAGCGGCGGGGTCGGCGTGGCCGCGGTCCAGATCGCGCGCGCGTCGGGGCTGCGCGTGATCGGCACGGCCGGCACCGAACGCGGGGTGGCCATGGTGCGGGAGCAGGGCGCGCACGAGGCGCTCAACCATCGCGAGCCGGACTATCTGAGCCGCGTCATGCCGATGACCGGCGGCCGCGGCGTCGACCTCGTCGTCGAAATGCTCGCCAACGTGAATCTCGACCGCGATCTCGACGTGCTGGCGCTCAGAGGGCGCGTGATCGTCGTCGGGAATCGCGGACGCATCGAGATCGATCCGCGCAAAATCATGGGCAAGGACGGCGCCGTGCTCGGCATGCTGCTGATGCATGCCACCGCCGAGGAACAGCGGACGATTCATGCCGCGCTCGTGGCGGGACTCGAGAGCGGCGCGCTCAACCCGGTGGTCGGCCGCGAATATCCGCTGGCGCACGCCGCCCAGGCGCACGTGGCGGTGATGGAGCCTGGGGCGTACGGGAAGATCGTGCTGATTCCCTGAACGCCGGCTACTTCTTTGCCCGCGCCAGCTCGTCGTCGATGATGGCGGTGAACGTCTCGTAGGGCTGCGCGCCGCTCACCATTCGCCCGTTGATGAAGAGCGACGGTGTCGAGCTCACGCCGAGCTGCGTGCCCACGCCCATCTGCGCCTGCACGCGCTCCGCGTATTTCGCCGTATCGAGACAGCCGTTGAACGCCGCGGCGTCGAGCCCCGCGTCGGCGGCGTACTTCTTCAGGAATTCCGGCTGGAGCGCCTGCTGATTGCCGAACAGCCGGTCGTGGTACTCCCAGAACTTGCCCTGCTCCCGCGCGCAGTTACCCGCCTCGGCTGCCTTGAACGCCTGCGGGTGGATGGAGGTCAGCGGAAAATCCTTCCAGACGATCCGCACCCGGTCGCCGTAGGTCTCCTTCACGCGCTTCAGCGTGGGCATCACGCGCTGGCAGAACGGACACTGGAAATCCGAGAACTCGATCACGGTCACCGGCGCGGCGGCCGCACCGAGCACCGGGTCGTCGGGGGCCACCTCGACCGTGTAGCGCGGCGCGTCGAATACGACGTCGATCCGCGGGCCCGCCTTGCGCAGCTCGGACACGAACGCGCGATACGCCGCGCCGTGCTCCTGCTCCTCGAGGTACCGGCGGATGGCCGGACCCATCGCCGCCAGGCCGCGCCCCTGCATCTGCGCCTGGTTTTCCTGGAAGAAGGACGTCACCTGGCCGTCGGTCACCGGCGTGAGGCGGCGCGCGACCTCCGCCTCGGTGAACTGGTCCTTCGTCTGGCCCTTGGCTTTGGCCGCCTGCTCGATCAGCATGTCGGCGACGATTTCCTCGAGCGCGCCCCGGCGTCCCTCGTACAGCTGCTGGAGGGCCTGCGCCTGCTGGGCCGGCTCGCTCTTCCGCCAGCGCTCGTCGAGGTCCCGCATCGTGATCGCGCGGTCGCCCACGCGCGCCGCGACGTCGGCCCCGCCCGGGCCCCCGGTGGCCTGCTGGGCCGGCGCCGAACACGCGAGCGCCAGAAGGATGGCGCAGGTGGCAAGCGTTCTCATGAACGTCATCATAGCGCTACGGCAGGAAGACCCGCACGCCGACGCGCACCGTGCGCGGCCAGCCGATGGTACGGATCGGCGTCCGCCCCACGTCGTAGTCGGCGTCGGAGATGTTTTCAACGGCCGCGAACAGGTGCAGGCCCTGCCGCAGCTGCTGGCTCGCCGAGGCGTCGATCACGCCGAACGACTCGAGCGCGAACACGTTCAGGTCGTCGTCGTACTGCACGCCGACGCGCCGGCCCTGCATCGATCCGGTGAAGCCGCGCGGGTCGACGTACGTGACGGTGAAGCCGAGCTGGTAGGACGGCACCTGCGGCACCCGCTTGTCGACGAGCGCCGGCTGCTTCGGCGCCTTCGCGAACGTCGACCGCGTCGCGCCGGCCAGCGCGCCGACCGTCCATCGCGGGTGCGGGCGCAGGTCGGCTTCAAGCTCGACGCCGGTCGCGCGCACCGTGTCTGTGTTCTGGCGCTGCCGCGTAATCTGCCCCGGCACCGGCGGCGGCGTGATCGTCACGTTGGTGATGGCGCCGTCGAGCTGATTCCGGAATCCGGTGACGCGCGCCGACAGCCGGCGCCAGGCGAACAACGCGCCGCCGTCGAACCCGGTCAGCCGTTCGGGATCGAGCTCCGGATTCGCCCGTGTGAGCGTGTTCCCGACCGCGAAGGGGCGATGCAGCTCGTTCAACGTCGGCGTGCGGTGCGCGCGATAGACCGACGCGTGCACCGAGGTCACCGGCGAGAGCGTCCAGGCCGCCGAAACGCGCGGGCTGAAGAACTGCGCCGAATGCGTGGGTGACGCCGAATCGAGCGGCGTGGACTGCCAGAAGTCGCCGCGCATGCCGAACACGACCGTCAGCCGCTCGCGCGGCGTCGCGCTCACCCGCGCGAAGAGCGCCCCGCTCGCCTCGGTGCCGCCCGCCACGAACGGGCCGCTCGCCACGCCGGCCACCGAGTAGCGCGTCTCGTCGATCGTCGCCCGCGTGCGTTTGCCTTCGGCGCCGAGCAGCCACACCGTGCCGGCCGTGCCGCGCGTCCACTGCCCGCTGACCGTGGTGAACCGCGAGGGAATCGTCTGCGCGAACGTCAGCCGCTCGGTCGCCCGCCCCGCCAGCACCGCGCTGAACGTCTGGTAGTAGGACTGCGTGCCGCCCGACCCGCGGACCAGCCACGCGCCGCTCGCCAGCCCTCCGCCCGCCTCGCCGGACACCTGCTTCCAGTTGGTGGTGTTCACCGTGAGCGGCGTGCCGTTGCCGCGATCTTCGTCGTACACGTTGCCGCGGACGCTCGCGTGCCAGCTGCCCGCGTTGTAGCCGCCGCCGAAAAAGCCGGTGGCGTAGTCGCTGTCGGCGCGGACGTCCACCCGGCCGCGCGCCTCCTGTCCGACGATCACGACGCCGTCGGTCCGCAGCCATTCGCCCGCGGCCTCCGTGCTCCACCGGTTGCGCTGCGTCCCGCCGAATCCCGAAAAGCGCGCCGTGCCCTGCGATCCGCCCTCCCCCGTGGCGCGGAACCGCGTCCGTCCGGGCGGGAACGTCAGCACCTGGACCACGCCGCCGAGCGCGTCGGCGCCGTAGAGATCGCCGGCGGCGCCGCGCACCACTTCGACGCGATCGATGGCGGCCTGCGGCACGCGGTTCCAGTACACCCAGCTCCCGAACGGATCGTTGAGCGGCAGGCCGTCGGCCAGTACGAGCGTCCGGCTGGCGCCCGATCCGGACACGCCGCGCAGCGTGACCCCCTGCGTGGTCGGGTTCGACACGCGTGACGAGGAGCGGCGAAACAGGCTGAACCCCGGCGTGTTGCGCAGCGCGTCGTCGAGCGAGCCGGCCGCCGAGGTGAGCAGCTCGGCCGATGTGAGGACGGTGGTGGCCTCCGGCGTCGCGAGCCGCGCGGCGCCGCGCGAGGCGGTCACCACCACGGTGGCCACGAGCGGCGCCGGCTGGAGCACCACGCGCAGGCTTCCCGTGTCACCGGCCGGTGTCACCGCCGCCTGCGCGAATCCCGGCGCCGTCACCTGCACTTGGGCGCCGTCGGGGGCATCGGCCA
>JACQZV010000170.1 GCA_016213695.1 Acidobacteriota bacterium
ACCTCGCAGATCGGCCAGACCCACGGGTGGTCGAGCACCAGCGCCGCGCCCATCGCGGCAGGGTTCGGCCACGGCGGCGCATAGGCGGCAGCCCCCGCCATGATTTCAGGATGGCGAATCTGTCCGCCGATCGTCGCGGCGCGCGCCATGAGCAGGAAGGTCACGACCGACAGCACCAGGACCGCCGGCCGGTGCCACCGCCGCGGCCGCCACACGGCCAGCCACCCCAGCAGTCCCACGATCTCCATCGGGATGAGCGCCAGCATCGCCGCATTCTGGTGCGCGGTCGTCACGTCCGGCCGCCGCTCCGGCCCGGCCTGGAGCACGAAGTCCGCCGCGCTGCCGCTCAGGTAGGTGGGGATGGCCACGAGCGCGACGCCGAAGAACACCACGTAACCGGCGCGCCTGAGATCGGCGCTGTCCCGGACGAGCGAGGCGGCCAGCAGGCCGATGCCGAACCCGAAGCCGATGGTGGGCACGTGATTCAGCAGCAGATGCAGATGCGCCAGGTTCATGAGATGTACTCGCTGACGTACGCCATCAGACGGCCGGCGGTGATCGCGACGAGCCAGCACCCGAGCGATGCCGCGGCGAGCAGCGGGCCGCGCCCGCCGCCGCGAAAGACACGGCGGCGCAGGAGCGCCACCGTTGCCACCCCGCCGGCCACGAACATCAGCTTCACGAAGAACGCCGGGTTCGACGCGTGTTTGGTGGCGTCCGCGACGAACAGGAGCGTGCCGGTCGCGGCGGTCAGGGCGAAGCCCGCCCACAGAAGACCGAACAGCTTCTCCAGCGATGCGAGTGGAATGGCGGACCCGACACCGAGCAGCCGCAGGTCGATGGCGGCACTGATGCCGACGACCGTACTCAGCCCCAGGGTGTGGAGAAACAGGATCAGCGGGTAGCCGTACAGGACTCCCGATTCGCTGATCCAGGTGGCCAGGCCGGATTGTTCAAGCTGGGCCAGAACCGATGTCATCTCCAGGCGCTACGACCCCATCCGCCACGCGAGCTGGGCTTCGTAGCATTCGAGCAGCACCCGGTGATACCGCTCGACCGCTTCCTTGCTGACGAACGGATGCGTCGCGTCCTTGAGCTTCAGCCACTCGCCGAGCACGCCTTCCGGGCTCCCCCCGCCGGATTCGTCGGGATTCATGTATCTCCAGGCACGCAGCCTCGGGAAGAAATTGGCGTGGCTGAGCGTCGGGGAGAGCACGACGTCGACGCCCGCCTTCGTGCCCAGGTCGATGAATCGCCTGAGCGACGCCACGTGGGCGCTCATCATCGTCCGGCCGTCCGGGTAGTACTGGACGCCCTGCCGCCCGATGCTCGGATCGGTTCCACCCCAGATGCTGGCCACATGCGCGCCCTGGTCGGACGCCACGGTCTTTCTGTTCCTCAGCGGTCCGATGATGAGTGACAGCGTCCCGGGCGTGTGCCCGGGTGTGATGTACGCGGTGACCGTCACGCCGCCAAGGGTGATCGTCTGACCGTCGGTGACGACCATGTCTCGCCGCGGCTTGAACTGCGCGGGCGAGTTGTCTTTCGCCACGAGATCCCAGTCGGGGGCCGACATGGCGATGCGCGCGTTCGGATACGTGTCCTGCAGCCCCTTCGCGCCCCAGTACCGATCGTCGTGCGCGTGCGTGATGATGACGTACTTGATGTCGTTCGGATCGAGCCCGAAATTGAGCAGGCCGAGCACCAGTTCCCTGCTCGAGTAATGGAAATTCGCATCAATGACGATGATGCCGTCTGCCGTGTTGACGGCCCAGACGCCGGCCGTCCTCGTGCCGATGAAGTAGAGGTTGTCGAAGATGTTCGCCGGCCACGCGAACCAGTCCTGGCGCGGCACGACGGCCGACCGGTCGTTGGTGCGCATGACGTCGGGCAGCTTCGGTTCCTGGCACGCCTGGTCGAAAAGCGCCTGGAAGACATGGAACGGCGGAGTCTTCTTCGGGTCCGCGCCTTTCGGCGCGATCGCCGCCCGCGCCGCGTCCACGTGGGCCCTGGCCGCGGCGGCCTGTGCGTGGAGATGACCGATCAACGAGCCTGACAGCAGTACGGCGCCGCAGGCGCACGCCACACGTCGTTTCATGCCGTCCCCCTACCTGGCGTCCTGATACTTCGTGCCCGGATACGCGAATTCCACCTCGCGCCGCGCCGACTCGGCGTCGCACGAGCGATACGCCGGAGCAGGCCCGCCCTGCGTCTTCCGCCAGAGGATCGCCCAGGTGAACGGCCGCGTCAGGAAGGTCGGGTCGTCCAGCGTGATGATGATCCGCAGGTGCTCATCGTCGATGAGCTGATAGCGCTCGGTGACCTTCTTGTTCACCGACGAGGCCATGTGGAGGTGGTCGTCCATGCCGTCGGGATCGAAGGTGAAGCGATCGGTCTCGATCACAAAGTCGTTCCCGTCGAAGCGCCCGGTCGAGAAGCCGTGCTGAAAGAACTGTCCCGGCAGCGGCTTCGGTCCGCCGCCGTTCAGCCAGATCGTCCGCGATACGAACCCGTTGGTCGGGTGCTGCATGTCGATGCGGCCGGGGGACGCGGAGATATAGGCGCCGTCGGTCAGCAGGGCCGGCAGCCCGAGCTGCGCGCACTCGACGGTCGTCGGCGACTGCATGATGTCCACGTATTTCAGCCAGGCTTCTCCGCGGGCATTCAGGGGGAGCTGGTCGACAGGCAGCGAGCAGTTCAGGAGCTTCTCGCCGGCGTCGCCCGTGCGGCCGCCGCAATTGCCCCGATCCTGGCCGTCGGGCACGACGACGTCGGAATCCCAGTGGCCGATGAACGGGAGGACCTTCTCGTACTCGTCGTCGGTCTGAGCGGCCGCGTTCGTCGTGCCGAAGAGCAGCCCGAGGGCCAGGACAGCGCCGGCCCCGGCCACGCGCCTTGCGCCAGTCATGCGTCCCTCCCCGGCCTACTCGACCGGGGGTCCACCCGGACACCCGCCGAGACACACGACTTTGCCGTCTTCGAAGGTCACGACGCCGGCCGCCATGGCGGTCCCACCGTCCCGGCGCGTCGGATTGCCGGCCACCTTGACCTTCTTACCGATGAACTCTTCCACCTTCCAGCCCTCGCGCTTGGCGTTGACCGCGCCGGTTCTGGCGGTGATGCGCCACTCCACCATCTTTCCGCCCGTATCCGGGACTTCGAGGATCATTTCCGAATGCGGACTGACCAGCCTGAACGACTTGATGACGCCCTGGATTTCGACAGTGCGCGACATGTCGTAGAAGGTGTTGAATGAATGGTGAGCCCACGCCGGTACTGCGACGGCCACACACCCGACGGCCAATACGGACAATAAACGCTTCATGGCGCTCCTGCTCATGGAAGCCGACGAGCGTCGGCCCGCGCGGATAGTACACCGCCCGTCCCGGGTGGACAAGACGGCCGCCATCGGGGCCGCTGACGCGTGACGCCGGTTTCTACTACACTGACCCCGTCAAGGAGACCGCCATGCGCAACCGTACGACAGCGAGGGTGTTGATGGGTGTGGCCGCCGTGCTGGTGATGGCCTCGGAGGCCCCGGGCCAGGTGGCGGCGCCGCGCCGGACGATTGAGCCGGTGAGCGGCGGCGTGTACACGGCGACGAACAACAACCACCGGACCGTGTTCCTGGTCACCCCGGAGGGCATCGTCCTGGCGGACCCGATCAACGCCGACTTCTCGAAATGGCTCAAGGCGGAGCTGGCCGCGCGCTTCAAGGTGCCGGTCAAGTACGTCGTCTACAGCCACCATCACTGGGACCATGCCTCCGGCGGGGACGTCTTCGCCGACACGGCCCGGTTCGTCGGTCACGCCAACATGCTCACGCACCTGAAGCTGCCGCCGCCCTCCACGACGCTCGCGCAGGTGGAAGGCGAGTTTGGGGAGGTGGCCAGGCTCGATACGAATCGCAACGGCGTGGTTGAAAGAGCCGAAGCGTCAGCGACCGTCCCGTTCGACGCCTACGACGCCAACGGGGACGGCCGGCTCACCGGCGCCGAGGTCATGCGGGGACCCGTGCGCTTCGTCCGTCCTCCTGATGTCACATACAAGGACACGTATGAGATCCGGCTGGGCGGTAAACGGGTGGAGGTGAGCTGGGTCGGCGAAATGAATCATTCGCTGGATTCGAGCTATATCGCGTTTCCAGACGCCGGCGTGCTGTTCCTGGTCGACTTCGTGTCGTTCCACCGGCTGCCCAACCGGGAGATGGACTACGAGCTCGGGCGATTCGAGCAGTGGATGACCGCGGTTCGAAACGCGGAGAAGCTGGCCGCCGGCTTCACATTCGTGGCGACGGGACACGGCCCCGTGGGCACCGTGAAAGACATCACCGCGTGGCGCGTGTACTTCGAAAAGCTGCGCAGCCAGGTGGCCGCCGGCATCGCCAGGAAGCAGACGCTCGAACAGATGCAGCGGACCATCACGATGGCCGAGTACAGCCAGTGGGACGGGTTCGACTGGGCCCCGCTGAACGTGCTCGGGATGTACCACTTCCTCACCGATACGCCGTAAGCCGGCGCTCGTGCATGCACGGAGTAGCCGGCACAGTTCGGCGAGCCCGTGCTGCCGGCCGCCCTGTAACGCTCGAGGCTCGCGGCGAAGTCCCCTATTGCCAGCTTGCCAGCTTGCCAGCTTGCCAGCATGCCAGCCTGCCGGTACGATGTCATGAGGACAATGTGACATGACGAGCAAAGCCACCTTCTACGTCGAGAACGATCTCCTGCGTGCCGTCAAGCTCAAGGCGGCCCAGACGGACCAGACACTCTCTTCGCTGGTCAACGACGCCTTGCGTCAGAGCTTGCGAGAGGATGAGGCGGACATTCGCGATTTCAGGACGCGGGAACGCGAGCCCAGCCGCAGCTTTGACGTCGTGCTGAAGGAACTGAAGCGTGCCGGAAAGCTATGACATTCGCTTCAAACGGAGCGCTGAACGGGAGCTCAAGGGGATCCCCCAGCCGGATCTGAAGCGCGTCATCAAGAAGATTCTGTCTCTCGCCTCCGAGCCCTATTCTCACGATTCCACGAAGTTGACAGGCATTCCGGGACGCAGGATTCGTCAGGGCGATTGGCGCGTGGTGTACGACGTGGATGATGAGGCGGCTGTCGTCACCGTGCGGAAGATCGCCCATCGGCGTGATGTGTACCGGTAGGCAGGGATGATGCGGTAAGGCCGGCCCTGTGGGCGCGACGTCCGCGAATTCCAATTGGAGATCCCCATTGACTCGCGTGCGCAGATCAGTTCTGCTTCGTGTCACGTCCGGTGGCCTTTCAAGGCCTCTTTCAATTCCAACGGGTGGGCGCGGCCTGAGTGTTTGTCACATCAGGGCTAGTGTGTCGTATTGTCCAAGGAGGAATCTGTGAAGACGAAGGTATTTGTCGCACTCCTGCTCGCTTCGACGCTGACCGCAGCCAACGCCGCCGCGCAACTGGCCCCATTCAACCAGGCCGGCGTGACCATGGGCCACTGGCACATCGCCTCGAAGGACGTGGAAGCCAACAAGAAACTCTTTCTTGCGATGGGCGGCACGCTGTACATGCCCGGCGGACAGCCGCTGATCGCGTTCCCTGGTCTCTATATCAGTCTGATCCTCGGGACCGAGAAGGGCGAGGGCGGCACCGTTGGATCGGTGGTGAACCACGTCGGCTTCATCGTCGACAACGTCCAGAAGCGCGTCGCCGAGTGGAAGGCCGCGGGCGTCAAGGTGCTCCCGGGCGGCGCGCTCCCGGCGGGCGGCAACCGGCTCGACCAGGCCTACGTTGAGACGCCGGACGGCGTACGCATGGAAATTCTGGAAGACAAGACGCAGGCGGTGCCAATTCGCAACGAACATATTCACCTGTCGCTGCCGGCAGCCGAGATTCCGAAAGCGCAGGCCTGGTATGCGAAGACGTTCGGCGGGGAAATCGGCACGCGCAACAACGCGCCGGTCGTGAACCTGCCGGGAGTCCAGCTCCGCTTCAACACGGCCGACACGAAGCAGGCGCCGACGCGCGGCCGCGTGCTCGATCACTTCGGCTTCGACGTGAAGGTCCACGCCGACTTCGTGAAGAAGCTCGAGGCGGAAGGTATCAAGCTCGACCAGCCGGTGGGCAAGGGCGCTACCGGCAACACGATCGTGTACATCACCGATCCCTGGGGCACCCGTATCGAAATTGTCCAGCGGCTGCCTGTGGGGCCGCAGGTTCAGGCGACGCAATGAACCCTCCGCTTCATGCGCGGGCGCGGACGATAACCGTCCGCGTCCGCATCGACGAAGCCTCCCCCGTCCCAGCAGGGAGCTGGACGATACCAGGGCGTTCCAGGAGGTTGCACGTGGCGAATCGACGTGTCGGCTCGGCAATGGGGTTGGCGGCGGCCGTGGCCGTGCTGTCGTTGTCAGCGTCCAGCGCCGCTCAGACGGCGTCGCAGGCCGTGGAAGGCGCCACGCACGCGGCGCCTGCGGGACGGCCCTGGAATCCGCCGCGCACGCCGGACGGTCAACCGGACATCCAGGGCGTCTGGAATCGCCGTGTGCCCGACATGGCGGGATACGCTCTGGAGGGCGGCCACAACGAGGCGCACCTGCTGCTGTCGGCCGGATGCGCTCAGGGCATTGTCGGGTGCGAGCGTTCCTCCGAGGAGATCGAGGCGGAGGTGACGCGGCGAAGGAGCCAGCGCGGCACCATCATCGTGGACCCCCCCGACGGCAAAGTGCCGTATCAGCCCTGGGCAGCCGCGAAGCGGCAGGACATTACGGCGAACCACACCAACCCGCGCGGTCCCGGGGATATCGATCCGCAGTCGCGCTGTTTCCTCGGCGGTGTGCCGCGCGTGACCTATCAGGAAATTACCGGCATGCAGATCGATCAGGTTCCGGGGAACGTCATCCTGACCTACGAGTTCAACCATGCCTATCGCCGTATTCCGCTCGACGGACGTCCGCATGTCGGAGCGGCCATCAAGCTGTGGATGGGGGATTCGCGGGGCCGCTGGGAAGGCAACACGCTCGTCGTGGATGTGACCAATCACACCGACAGGACGTGGTTCGACGTCATCGGGACCTTCCATAGTGATGCGCTGCACGTCGTCGAACGCTATACGTTGGTCGATTCCGCCACGATCCACTACGAGTCCACGATCACCGATCCCAAGGTGTTCACGCGGCCGTGGACAATCGCTTTCCCCCTCATTCGGAACACGGAGCGTGGCTTCGAGCATCTCGAGATGGCGTGCCACGAGGGAGAACGCAGCTTCGGCCTCATGCTGCACCAGTGACCAGACGCATGAACGCCGGCGCTCCCGCGGTGAGCGTTCCGCGGTCGTGAGAGGGCATCATGCCACGCAGGACATGATGTGACCTTTCACTTTTGACCCTTGACCTAAACCATGGTCTCGGTGGGCAGTTGGAGCCCGGTTCGTTCTCCCCGGCTGCCCTTGACCGCCCCGAGACCACCCGATCTTTCGCACCGCCACTGGCGCGTACGAACACATCGATCGGCTCATTCGCACGGGCCGCCGGAGCGCTCGACGTGGATCGCCTGCAGAGCATCCTGGCGATCTGCCGTTCGAGGATAAAATCCGGGTCAACGCTCCCGCGCGTATCGATACGGACCCGAAATGTGAACCTCGACGAGGGCCGTCGCGTCACCCTTGTCGTCGACGATGAATCGGTAGCCCAGTCCCAACCCTTCGAACAGCGTCTGCGATTGCGGCACCAGCGGCCGCATCTCGCCCCCGTCGACGGAGGCCGAGCCGATCACTCGAGCGATCAACTGGCCGCCGGAGAGCGACACGTCGACGGTCCGCGGGCGTACTCCGTAGAAGCCCTTGTAGGTGCCGACGTATCGTGCCAGCACGCCGGGCGGTACCGTCAGTGTCGTGCCCGCGGCATCCGAGAGGCTGCCCGCCCAGTGGTCGCTGCTGCGTTCGCAGATCGCCTCGAGCATTTCCGTATCGGGCGCCAGGGCCATCTTCGCCGTGAATCCCCACGGCTTCACGTACGCACCCGGGTCGGTGTAGGTGACCTCGATCTGCAGGTGGCCGAAATCGGTACGCCGGTAGCGCTCCGTCATCCGCAGCGCCTCGGTATGCGCCTGCCCGTAGCGGCTCAGCCACGTTTTGTCGTTGAAGCCGTTGCTCTCGACGACGAGGGTGTCGCCCTCCCAGCGGCCCACCGAGTACCCCATCCAGCTCGGTGCGGGCTCGGCTTCCAGTGCGCGTCGGTCCATGTGGATCACGCGATAGGTCTGGTCCTCGCTCAGGATCGCGATGGCGGCCGGCGTCTGGATGATGCGCCTCCACCCGCTGAACTCGTCAGCCTCAGGACCGCTCGGGCGGCACTGAAATGAGGGCCGCCCCCGGTGGTACTCCTGCTGACGCTGACGAATAAGGTCCTTGACCCACGGCAGCTCGTTGGCGGGGTCGAGCGGAGCCTCGGGATTGGGCCCGTTCCATATCCCCGACAAGTCAGGGTCGCCACCGGGTGCGCGCGGCGCCGGCGCCTGAAGGTCCGGCTTGCCGTCGGCCGTGCGCGGAATGCCGGACCAGGGGCGATCCAGCCATTGGGCCGACGCGGGCATCGTGCCGGCCGCGAATATGAGCGCCGTGAGAAACAGCCTCATACGCCCTCCGTCTTCTGCCTACCTGGTCCGGCTGAAGCCGGACGCCACGTACTCAACGCTGCCGTGCGAGCCGATAGGGGCCGGTGATATGAATCTCGACGACGTCGGTCGCGACACCCTTGTCGTCGACGAGAAATTGATAGCCGAGCCCCAGCCCTTCAAAGAGCGTCCGGGATTGCGGCACCAGCGGTCGCGACTCGTCGCCGGCGATCGTGCCGCCGACGACGATCTTCGCGATCAATTGGCTGCCTGAGAGCGTTACTTCGACGGTGCGTTTGTTCCCCAACCAGAACCCGCTGTAGACGCCGACGTACCGCGCCAGCACGTCAGGCTCAACGGTCACCGCCGAGGTGGCCGCATCCGAAAGACTGCCGGCCCAGTGCTCGCTGCTGCGTTCGCAGACGGCCTCGAGCATGTCCGTATCGGCGGCCAGCGTCATGTTCGCCGTGAAGCCCCACGGCTTCACGTAGGCGGCCGGGTCGGTATACGTGACGTCGATCTGCAGGTGGCCGAAGTCCGAGCGCCGGTATCGCTCCGTCACGCGCAGCGCCTCCGTGTGCGCCCGTCCCTCGGCGCTCAGCCACGTCTTGTCGTTGTAGCCGTTGCTCTCCACGACGAGGGTGTCGCCATCCCAGCGGCCCACGGAGTACCCCATCCAGCTCGGTGCGGGCTCGGCTTCCAGCGCGCGGCCGTCCATGTGGATCACGCGGTACGTCAGGTCGTCCCTCAGGATCGCAAGGGCAGTCGGCGTCTGGAGGAAACGCTTAAACCCGGCCGACCTGTCGGCCTCGGGTCCGCTCGGCCGGCACTGGAAGGACGGGCGCGCCCTGAAGTAGTCCCGGTTATGCCGTTGGACGAGGTCGTTGACCCATGGTTGCGCGTTGGCGGGGTCGTAAGTGGGACGGGGCACCGGTCCGTTCCACAACCCCGTCAAGTCAGGTTTGCCGTCGGGTCCGCGCGGCGCGGGCGCCGCGAGGTGTGGCTTG
Organism: Acidobacteriota bacterium; assembly: GCA_016213695.1. Classification (GTDB taxonomy): domain Bacteria; phylum Acidobacteriota; class Vicinamibacteria; order Vicinamibacterales; family UBA2999; genus DATCJA01. The sequence continues at coordinate 9,588 of JACQZV010000170.1, forward strand.
CCGTCAGAAGTGCGGGGGATGCCCTGCCAGGGGCGATCCAGCCACTGGGCCGCCGCCGGCATCGTGCCGGCCGCGAACATGAGCGCCGTGAGAAACAGCCTCATAGCCCCTCCGTCTTCTGCCTACCTGGTCCGGCTGAAGCCGGACGCTACGTACTCAACGCTGCCGCGCGAAACGATAGGGTCCCGTGACGTTGATCTGCACGACGTCGGTCGCGACACCTTTGTCGTCGACGATGAACTCGTAGTACAGGCCCGCATCCTCGAAGAGCCTTTCCGACTGCGGCACCAGGGGCCGGATCTCGCCGCCGTCGACACGCGCGCCGCCGATCGCCTTCGCGATCTGCAGGTGGCCGAAGTCGGTGCGCCGATAGCGCTCCCTCACGCGCAGCGCTTCGGTGTGCGCCTGTCCGTAGCGGCTCAGCCACGTCTTGTCGTTGTAGCCGTTGCTCTCGACGACGAGCGTGTCGCCCTCCCATCGGCCCACGGCGTACCCCATCCAGCTCGGCGCGGGCTCGGCTTCGAGCGTGCGGCCGTCCGTGTGGATCACTCGATAGGTCTGATCTTCGTTCAGGATCGCGATGGCGGCCGGCGTCTGGACGACGCGCTTCCACCCGGGGATACCGGGCCATGGACGATCCAGCCACTGGGCCGCCGCGGGCATCGTTCCCGCGACAAACACGAGCGCGGCGAGACACAACCTCATACACACGTTTCGACGCTACTTCTTGCGTGCGTACCTGTATGGGCCCGAGATGTGAATCTCGACGAGCTCGGTGCCGACACCCTTGTCGTCGACGACGAATTCGTAGCCCAGTCCGAGCCCTTCGAAGACCCTCTGCGATCGCGGCACGAGCGGCCGGATCGGCCCGCCGTCGTCGTCGGCCGACCCCGTGACTTTGGCGATCAGTTGGCCGCCCTCGAGCGACACTTCGATCGTGCGCGGGCGGGTGGGCCCGTAGTGCCCCTCGTACACGCCGACGTACCGCGCCAGCACCTCGAGTGGAACGGTGACGGCGCCAGCTGAGGCCGCCGACGCGCGGCTCGGCCACTGATCGCTGCTGCGCTCGCACACGGTCTCGAGCATCTCCGTGTCGGGGACCAGCGTCAGCCTCGCCGTGAATCCCCACGGCTTCAGGTAGGCGTCGGGATCGGTGTAGGTGACATCGACCTGCAGGTGGCCGAAGTCGGTGCGCCGGTAGCGCTCCATCGCGCGCAGGGCCTCCGTATGGGGCCGTCCCTCGGGGCTGAGCCACGTCTTGTCGTTGTAGCCATTGCTCTCGACGACCAGGGTATCGCCGTCCCACCGTCCCACGGAGTACCCCATCCAGCTTGGCGCGGGGTTGGCTTCGAGCGCGCGGCCGTCCATGTGGATCACGCGGTAGGTGAGATCGTCGAACAGGATCGCCATTGCCGTGGGCGTTTGGAGGACGCGCCTCCACCCGGCGTATTCATCCGACTCCGGTCCGCTCGGGCGACACAGAAAGGAGGGACGCTCTCTGAAGTATTCCTGCTGGCGCCGACGGACGAGGGCGGTGGCCCACGGCTTCTCATTCGACGGGTCGTAACCGGCATAGGGACTCGGTCCGTTCCAGATTCCCGTCAAGTCAGGCTTGCCGTCGGGTCCGCGCGGCGCCGGGGCCGTCAGGTTGGGCTTGCCGTCAGCGGTACGCGGAATGCCGGGCCACGGACGATCCAGCCATTGCGCGGTCGCGGGCGTCGCTCCCACGACGAGCACGAGCGCGGCGAGACACAGCCTCATGCGAGCCCTCCGGTTCTGCGACGTCACTTCTGGCGCGCGTATCTGTAGGGGCCGGAGATGTGGATCACGATGAGCGCCGTCGCCGGGCCCGTGGCGCCGACCTCGAACTGGTACCCGAGCCCGAGACCTTCGAACACCGTCTGGGAGACCGGGACCAGGGGGCGCGGCGTGCCCTCGTCGAGGCCGGCGGCGCCGAGGCCTCCCTCGATGGGGGGACCGACGATCGAGGCGATCAGCCCGCCGCCGGAGAGCGACACTTCGTACGTCCGCTCGCTGCCGCCGTATATCCCCTTGTACACGCCGACGTACCGGGCGAGCGCGTCAGGCGGCACGGTCACCGCCGCGCCGGCGGCGTCCGAGAGGCTGCTCCAGTGTTCGCTGCTGCGTTCGCAGACCGCTTCGAGCATTTCGGTGTCCGCCGTCAGCCTCATGGTGGCCTTGAAGCCCCAGGGCTTCACGTACGCGCCCGGGTCGGTGTAGGTCACTTCGACCTGCAGATGGCCGAGGTCGGTGCGCCGGTAGCGTTCCGTGATGCGCAGCGCATCGGAATGCGAGACTCCATAACGGCTCGTCCAGACCTTCTCGTTGTAGCCGTTGCTCTCCACGACGAGCGCGTCGCCTTCCCAGCGGCCCACCGAGTATCCCGTCCAGCTTGACGCGGGATCGGCCTCCAGTGAGCGGCCGTCCATGTGGATCACGCGATAGGTCAGGTCGTCGTTCAGGATCGCGATGGCGGCCGGCGTCTGGAGGATGCGTTTCCAGCCGCCATACCGCTCCGCCTCGGGTCCGCTCGGCCGGCACTGGTAATAGGGACGGGAGCGGTGGTACTCCAGCTGATGCTTGCGGGCGAGGTCCAGGATCCACGGCTGCAGGTCGGCGGGCTCCGGACGGGCGACGATTTGCCCGGCGTTCCAGACCCCTGTCAGGTCCGGCTTGCCATCCGGCGCGCGCGGCGCCGGGGCCGCCAGGTTGGGCTTGCCGTCCGCGGTACGTGGAATGCCGGGCCATGGACGGTCCAGCCACTGGGCCGCCGCGGGCAGCGCGCCCGCCATCAGCATGAGCGCCGCGAGAAACAGCCTCATATATCCCCTCCGTTTGACGCGCGATGTTAACACGCCGAAAACGTCGGAATTGCTACTTGGGAACCGCGTCCTTGTATTTCTCGCTGTCCTGATCGAACCGGCAGTCCCACTCGGGCACTTCGAAGCCCGGGTCGATAATGCGGTAGAGCGGCATGCGGATCGTCCAGGGCCGCGTGAACACGTTCGGGTCGTCCATGGTCGCTTCGTACTGAATGTGGTCGCGGTCGATGAAGGCATACCGTTCCACCACGTGCAGGGCGTCGCTGTGGAAATTGCCCGCGTGGTCGAACCAGCTCCGCTCGTCCAGCTTCCGGACGTCCACCACGAGCGTGTCGCCCTCCCACCGGCCGCGGGAGTCGCCCATCCAGAAGTCCGGCCAGCCCTTCAGCCAGTCCCTCGACCGGCCGGCGAGATCGATGGTCCGCACCGCCCGCGCAAACGCGTACCGGATGCCGATCATCTTCGGGTCCTGGATGATCTCGAACGGGTAGGGCATGTAGGTGGCGCGCGGAACGCCGGGCAGCAGGCACTTCGCGAAGCCGGGATCCTCGGTGTCCCGTTTCGCGAAGTTCTGCTTCTTCTGTTCGAGCGCGGCCGGCGTATAGGGAATCTCGTTCCCCTCCACGATGCCGCGCCCCGGGGGCACGCCCAGACTGGACGCCAGCAATGAGGTGTGATCCTGGATGTCCCACGCGGCCGTGTTCAACGCCTGCCAGATCCCGCTGAAATCCGGCTTGCCGTCAGCGGCCCGCGGCACCTGACTTGTGCCCGCGGACGGCTTCGTCTGCGCGCCCGCCGCGGCGACCAGAAACGTGACAGCGATCGCGGCCGCCAGGACGCTCTTAGAAACCAAAGATGTTCTGCATCGCATAGCTGCCTTCGTGGCACGAGAGTTCCGGGGCGAGTTCCTCGTCGTCGTTGACCGGGTAGAAGAAGCCGGCCGACGTGACCGGACGGGTGAACGTCTTCGGGTCGTCGTAGGTCAGCACGAATGTGATCAACTTGTCCGAGACGACGGTGAACTGCTCGGTGATGTGCAGCTCCCGGCTGAAGGGCGGGAAGGTATTGCCGACGCCGAAGTACGCCCGTCCATCCAGGTTGGCCGTGTCGACCGCGAGCACGTTTCCTGTCCAGCGGCCCGTCGAATGACCGCCGAAGAAGCGCAGGTTCGGGTTCGGATGGGGACGCCCGTCGGTGTAGAACACGCGCGTGTGGTGGTTGGCCTCGAAGAGCAGCGCCACCTCGCCGGGCCGCTGAAAGACGTGCACGCCGCCGCCCGCCCACGGCTGGGGCGGAGCGCAGCGCGTGCTCAGCTCGAGATAGGCGAGCGACTTGGCCGGGCAGCACATGTTCTTCGCGTAGTCCAGACGCCGGGCGCGCCCTTCCTGCGTGTACGGCAGCAGCCGGTCGGCCGGGTCGACGATCCCCTGCGGCGGGCGGGGCCGCGGCATGTACTTCGGCGCGCGCGCCTCCACCACCTCTCCGCCGGGACCGGCGGCGACCGGGCCCTGGCCGAAGCCCTGCGGCTCGGAGAGCACGCCGAACGCCTTGAGCTCGCTGTCCGGCGCATTGGCTTCGTTGAGGCCGCCGCCGACCCGCGTCCAGGTGCCGCGGATATCCGGCGTCCCATCCGGCAGCCGCTTGATGGCCGGGTTCGGCGCCGCAGGCGCGGGCGCGGCCCCGGCCGAGGTCCCGGCAGGCCTCTGACCCGCGGCGTGAAGCGGCAGCGCCAGCGTCAGCGACGCACCGGTCACCGCCGCAATCGCCGCACCGATGACAACGTGCCTTCTCACGTGCGACCCCTTCCCTGCTACTTCGCAGCCGCGTCCTTGACCGAGGACGCCGCAAACAGATCCCGGCCGTCCGGCAACCGGACCTGGAAGGCGTTGCCGATCGTCCCGCCCGCGCGCGCGAGGAAGCCGCTGACCGTCACGGTGACGCCGGGCGTGATGTCCTCCCTCGACCAGCCGGACCGCAGCAGCGCGTTGGGCGCGCCCATCTCGAGCCGCCAGGGCACCACTTTGCCGTCCGGCCCCTTGACGTCGATGAGGAGCCACGCGTGCGGATTGGTCCACTCCAGCTTGGTGATCTGGCCGGTCAGCTTGATCGGCTTGGCCTGGTCGAACTCCGCCGAGAACGCGTGGTGGGCGAGGAGCGGAGCCGTCGCGCCCAGCAGTATCGCCGCCAGAGCAATGAGAAGACCTGTCCTGCGCATTGCATCCCTCCTATGAGAGCCGTGCCTAGAAATCGATCTGCGTACCGATTTGAACGTACCGCGCCTGCAGGATCAGCGTGGGTCGCTGCCACCGGTTGGCCGCGGCATTCGAGCTGAGCCTCGTGGTAATCGTCTGCCAGTCGTTCGAGTTCAACACATTGTAGATGTCGAGCGACACCCGCACGCGCGTCCTGCCCGCCGAGGAGATCAGCTTGCCGACGCGCATATCGAGCTCCTTGGTGTGCCCGCCGAGGAGCGCGAACGGCTTGAGCAGCTCGAGCGTCGCGGTCCCGTTGGCGCCGGCGGCCAGGTCGCGTCCAAGCGAGGGCCGGATCTCGGCGCTCGTCGCCACGTAGTCGGCCGTGATCGACGTGAACGCGCCGCCGGTGGCGGGCTGCGGCACGGCCTGGAACGTGCCGCTCACGCTCACGCCCCACCAGGGCAGCTGATACACGCCGTACCCCTTGTACTGCGTGAGGAACGGCGGCACGACCTTGCAGCTCGACATCGGACTCTGCGGGTTCGTGGCAGTCGGCGTCGCCGGGCTGATCACGGTCAGGTAGACGACCGGCGCATCGACGACGAAGCACTGACTGGTCGAAGTGCGCCCGGTGCTGAGGCCGGCGAACAACGTCAGCCCCCTGACGCGCCAGTTCACCGAGGCATCGACGCCGTTGTAGATCTCGGTCTGGTTGCCGTAGTGCTTCGCGAGGCGGACCAGGTTCTCCGACAGGCCGTTCTTGGCAGGTTTGATGTCGTAATAACCGCAGATCTGCTGGCCGGCGGTCGGGAGCCGCGCATCGTTGCGCGGTCCGGTGACGCAGAAGGGGTCGTAGTCCTCGGGGCCCACGAGCTGGTTGTCGACCACGGTGAAGTTGCCGTACCACCGCCGGTAATAGGAGACGTCCACCGACGCGCCGCTGGCGATCTGGCGCTGCACGCCCGCGCCGACGCTCCAGTTGTACGGCCGCACGCCCCAGCCTTCGAGCACTTCCCTGTCGAACTGCGTCGCCCGTGGATTGATCCTGCCGAAATTGAGGTTCGACAGCGGTCCGCATTCACTGTTGGCGGCGGAATTGTTCCAGTCGCAGTCGGGGAAGAAATTGCGGTTGGTGTCGGTCCACGCGCGCGTCGCCTGGTTGATCGACGTGTTCACCGGGTTGACGTTGGTCGCGAGGCTGCCGCCGGAGATGTACCGGCCAACCGTCCCCTTGACGACGGTGCGCCCGTTGCCGAAGAGGTCGTAGGACACGCCGAGGCGCGGGTTGACGTCCTTCCAGTTCGGCACGTTCTTCACCGGCGCGAAGTTGCGCTCGGGCACGAACGGTCCGGCCGCGAGATGCTGCGCCGGAATGGCGGCGTTCAGGTAGTCGAACCGCACGCCGTAATTGATCGTCATGCGGCGCATCGCCCACGAGTCCTGCGCGAAGAGGCCCAGGTCGGCCTTGATGTCGTTGTGCTGCTCGATCGGCGTGGCGTAGAGCGTCACGCGGCGCGGCACGCCGTTGAGGAAGTTGAAGTTCATGCTGCCGTTGACGTCCGTATTGTTGTAGGTCGGCCCGTTCCCGCGGACGCGCATCATGAACCCGGACTTGAAGCTGTGGGTGCCGGTCACGTAGGCGAGCGAGGAGCGCATGGTGAGCGGGTTGTCGAAGTTGTGGCCGTAGACCGTGGACGCGCGGTAGATCTGGCCGGTCGAGTCCTCGGTCACCGAGATCACGTCGAAGCCGACCTTCGGGTCGATCTGCCGCCGCTCGTCCCAGTCCTGCTCGTAGGCCATGAAGCCGGTGTCGAACAGGAGCCGGTTGTTCACCGGCACGCGCCAGACGGCGGTCCAGATCGCGTTGGGATAGAACGGCGTGTACGTGGTCGCCTCGGGCGACACGTTGGCAGCGGCGCGCCGGCGCGACGTGATGCGGCGGTCCTTCTCGTAGCTGAAGTTGAGCTTGTTGCGCGGCGTCGCCTGCCACGTCAGGCGCCACGCATAATTGCGGTGGATCTGCTCGTCGGACCCCTGCCGCGTCTTGTCGGGGACGTACACCCACGCGAGCGGATCCGTATTGTAGAAGTGGTCGGCCACGTACTTGTCGATGTCGTTGTTGCGGTACGCGACGTAGAACCACAGCTTGTCTTCCATCAGCGGCCCGCCGCCGTTCGGGTTGACATCCCACGTGCGCTTCAGGCCGTTGACGGCCGTCAGCCCCTGGTTGATGTAGTCCTGCGAGAGGTTGCTGCCGGCCATGCTCTTGTTCGCGTAGAGCGCCGTGACGTTCCAGTTGAAGACGTTGGCGCCTTCCTTCGGGATCGCGTTCATCCAGACGCCGGAATACTGCGCTTCCGCGTCGCCGCCGTCGGTGCGCACGCTGACTTCCTGGACGCTCCCTTCGTTCATGTAGAAGGTGACCGCCACGCCGCCGTTCGATCCGCGCCGATCCGACATGCCGTCGATGGCGCTGTTCGTCTCGGCGCTGCGGCTGCCGTGGACGGTGAGCGTGCGCGACGCCGGGCCGTCGATGTTCAGGCCGCCGACCACGCCGGGAATCGTCTGCGCGAGACTCTGGATCAGCCGGTTGTTCGGCAGGTTCTCGAGCGCCTCCCTGTTGAACACGGCGCTGCGCGTCGTGCTCTGCACGTCCACGAGCGGCGCCTCGCCCGTCACGCTGATCGTCTCGGCCAGCTCGCCCACCTTCAGATCGGCGTTCACCGTGGCGGTGAAATCGGCCCGCAGCTCGAAATTCTCGACGCGCACCGTGCTGAAGCCCGCCAGCGTGAAGGTGACCGTGTAGACGCCCGGCCGCAAATCGACGATGCGATAGAGGCCGGAAGAGTCGGTGGTAACCGAACGGACGCGCTCGATGAGCGCCGGACTGGCTGCTTCGACGGTCACGCCGGGCAGCACCGCGCCCGTCGAGTCCTTGACGACGCCGGCCAGCGCGCTCTGCGAACTCTGGCCGTACACATGGACCGGAAGGACCAGCGCCGCCGCGGCCGCCACACACAGGAACAGACGTCCAGCGCTCATACATTCTCCTCGCGAGGTTGGAGTTCCGGCGCGATGCGACCTAACGCGAACTGGTGGTGACTGCCGGCTTTTCGGCGACCAGCGTGTTGGTCAGCGTGCCAAGCCCCTCGTAGGAACAGACCTGGACATCGCCGGGGATCAGGTGCCGGCCGAGCCCGCCGTGCGATCCCGGCGGCGTGCCGAGCGCGATCACGGTGCCCACCGGCAGCGTGAGCATGTTCGAGAGGTAGGCCGCGTACTCGTACATGCTGTGCCACGTCTGGTTCGTGCTCGAGTTCTGTACGAGCGTGCCGGCAACGGTCATCTTCAGCGCCGTATTCAGCGGATCGACGAACTCGGCCGGGACGACGAACGGGCCGACGGGCTTGAAGCTGTCCCAGCCCTTCTGCACCAGCCAGTCCTGGCGGATCGGGTCGGGCGCGCGCTCCTGCCGATCGGAGATGTCGTTCGTGTTGGTGTAGCCGAACATGTAGTTCTTCACCTGATCCACGGGCACGCGGCGCATCGGTCTGCCGACAATGCCCAGCATCTCGCACTCGTACTCGTAGTCCTTGCGCCGATCGGCGTGCCAGTTGATCACCGGGTCGCCGTCGCCGATGAAGACCTCCGGCGTGTTCGGAATCATGAAGAGGCGCGGATTCTGCGGGCGGTCGTCACTGGCGGCGCGCTCCCACAGGCCCGGCATCGACGGCGGCACCTTGCGGGCTTCGGCCGGCGGCGGCGTGCCCGGCACGGGGCGATAGTTGGAGAACCCGTAAAACGCCAGCCGCGGCACGAACGGCCGAAGCGCGTCCACCGCCTTGTAGTCGTACACGTAGGCGGGTCGCCGGGCGGCAGTCGTCGGGGCCACCTGTGCGACGATCTGCTTGATCTTCGGACCGACCGTGCTCCACTGGTCCATGATCGACAGCAGGTCGCCGGGAATCCCGGCCACGTTTGCCGCCTTTGCCGCCGCCGGCAGCTCGACGACGAATCCGCCAATCTGCTGCGGCTCGACCGGATAGCGCACGACCACGCCCACGAAGGTCCGGTTCTGATACGCGAACATGCCGAGGCCGAACCGCTCCGCCGTCTGTGCCTGTGCCGCCGGGGCACCGGCAATCGCCAACAGCACGACGGCCGTGACAGCCGAAAGAATCTTCTGCATCGATCTCCTCCGCGACAGAGCGCCGCCGCGCACGCGTGCGCGGCGGCCAGGCCACAAAAACGTTCCATCTTCCCGGCCGCCCGTGCGCCTGTCAAGGGAAAAGGCCCTGGAACGCATGCTACGATCCGGCGGCCTTTCATGCGTCCTTTCGCCATCGCGTGCCGCGTGCTCGTCGCTCTGTGCGCCCCGATCGTCGCGTCCGATTCCGCGGCGCAGGACACGACCATTCGCCTCGAAGGCGACGGCCGGCTCGGCCCGGCCGCCGACGAACACCGGGGCGCCTCGGCCGCCTACGGCTACGAGGGCTCGCCCCTCTCCGTCGTCCCCGCGATGATCGAGCTGGCCGGCATCACCCGGGGCGACGTCGTCTTCGAGCCGGGATGCGGCGACGCGCGGGTGCTCATCGCCGCGATGCAGGCCGGCGCGAGCACGGGGCTCGGCGTCGACATCGACCCGGACCTCGCGGAGGTGGCGTACGCCGCGGTGAAGAAGGCGGGACTGGCGGACCGGATCGAGATCCGCTGGGGCAACGCGCTCGGCGTCGACATGTCGAACTCCACCGTCGTCTTTCTGTTCATGGGCGAGGCGTTCAACCTGATCCTGCGGCCGCTGCTCTGGCGGCAGCTGCCGGTCGGCGCGCGCGTCGTGTCCAACGATTTCGCGATGGGCGGCTGGAAACCCGACCGCACGGTCCGGGCCGAGACCCCCGGGCGCACCTATACTCTGTACTTGTGGACAATCACGCAGGCGGTCAAGGACGAGGTCGCGCCCTGAAATGCTGCGCCACCTGATCGCGACACTTGCATATCGAGCCGCCAAGGTGCTGCGCGACGCGCCACCCGGGTTCGGCGCGGCCGACTTCGGGCCTGCCACGCGACGGCCCGTCCAGATCGTGGCCCACATGGCGGACCTGATGGCGTGGGCGCTCACGCTGGCGCGGGGCGATTCCGTCTGGAAAGCGGGCGGGAGTGCCGACTGGCGGACCGAGGTCGCGCGCTTCTTCGCCGGCCTGGCCGCGCTGGACCGCGCCGTGGCGGACGCCGCGCCGAGCCAGGACGCGGCGGAAAAGCTGATACAGGGACCGCTCGCCGATGCGTTCACGCACGTCGGGCAGCTGGCCATGCTGCGCGGGATGGCCGGATCCCCCATCCGCCCCGAGAGCTACGCCCGGGCCGCCATCGCGGCCGGCCGCGCCGGCATGGAGCAGGCGCCGCCGGCGCGCGAATTCGACGGCGACGCCAGCTCCCGCACCGGAGACGCCTGATGCGACACACCATTGCGATGCTTGCGCTCGCGGCCGGGATCGGAGCGGGCGCTCCCGCGTACGCCATCACCGGCGACCAGCCCGAATTCCGGAAGCTCGCCGAGGATGTCTACGCGTACATCGGCAAGCTGAACGACGCCAATGCGATGGTCATCGTGACCACCGAAGGCGTGGTCCTCGTGGACACGGGCAACAACGTCACCGATACACGCGAGCTGCTCGCGCATGTTCGATCGGTGACGAGCCAGCCGGTGCGCTACGTCGTCATTACGCAGAACCACAACGACCATTCCGGCGGCGCGGCGCTCGTCTCCCCTCCGGCGACCACGATCGTCCACGAGCGTGTCGCGAAGCAGTGGGCCACTCTGAAGCCCCATCAGATCACGGCGTGGCGCAGGCGCTTTCCCGAGCGGACCTCGGCGCTCGAGCGTCTCACTCCCGTTGATACCGTCCAGAGCTTCAGCGACCGGTTGACGCTCCGCCTCGGCGGCAAGGACATCGAGCTCATCTACGTCGCCGACCAGTACAATCCCGGCGACATCGCGGTCTGGCTGCCGAAGGAGCGCATCCTCCACGCGTCGATGGCCGGCTACAAGGACCGCCATCCCGACATCCGTCCCGACTACAGCCATGGCACGACGGACGGTCTCCTGAAGCAGTTGAAGGTGTACCTCACCCTGCGGCCCGCGATGGTCGTGCCGGCGCACGGACCCGTAGGGGGCGGGTGGCTGCTCGAGACGATGATCGAGTACCTGCTGCTCGCCCGCGACAGCGTGCAGGAGATGATGAAGAAGGGCCTGGCGCTGCCGGCCATCGAGAAAGCCTTCCAGATGAAGGCCTTCGGCGAGTGGGACCGTACCGAGCATCTGCCCTGGATCGCCGCCACGATCTACCGCGAGCTGCAGGGCCTCGGTCCGCAGATCATCACGGTCAGCGAGCGGAGGCAGAGCGGCGTTGTCTCGAGCGCTCTTCAGGACGGCCGGTTCGTCACCCTGACCGGCGCCGACGGGACGGCCGTACGGCTTCGCGTGACCGGCGACACCAACTTCCAGGGAATCGGCGATCGCACCGCGGTACGGCCCGGAATGAAGGTGTCAGCCGTGTATGAGGTGCCGGAGGGCATCGTGCCGGCACTCGGCTACGACACGCTCGAACTCACGATAGCCCCCTGAGGAACGCGCCAGAACAGGAAATTGTCTCCATCCGGCGGCCGGTGTAGGATGCTGCCAACCTGCGGAGGCCTTATGACGCGTGTCCGAATCGGCGCTCTCGTGGCGGTCGTGCTTGGCGTGGCGTGGGTGGGACAGGTTTCGGCGCACCATTCGATCCAGGCCCAGTTCGACATCAACAAGCACATCACCGTCAACGGGACGGTGGCGAAGGTCGAGTTCATCAATCCCCATTCCTACCTGACGGTCAACGTCAAGGACGCCAGCGGAAAGATCACGAAATGGGCGTTCGAGATGGCCGCGGCGGGCCAGCTCCGCGCGAAAGGCCTGAGCCGTGCAGACCGCGGCGGCCTGAAGGCCGGCGACGAAGTCTCCGTCCTCGCGCTGGCCGCCCGGGACGGCTCGAACAGCGGCCTGCTCCAGGAACTCAAGATTTCCGACGGCCGCGAGTTCAAGTTCACGCCCGACCCGAACGGCAACTGACGAGACAGGAAGGTCTGTATGCGTGTGTCCGCATCGAGCCGACTCATCGCGGTGGCGGCCGCGATCTCGCTCCTCTCCGCCTTTGTTCTCGCGCAGGAGGCGCGGCAGCAGCCCCGGCTCCGCACCACCAACGCGCCGCCCAAGCCGGCCGGCGCGACGCCGCGCACCGCCGACGGCCATCCCGATCTGGCCGGCGTCTGGAACGCGCTCGGCGACAACCTGAACGGCATCCCGAACCAGATTGCCAACAACGGACTCGCGATTGAGAGCGAGTCGGTGACGCGCGACCTGCACAGCGGACAGCTCGTCGCCACGTTCCCGCGCAACACCAACCGGCCGCAGAACAACGAGCAGGCCGAACGCGCCGCCTCGCTGCTCCGCCGCGTGGGCTCCAACCGGCCCGTGTACAAGCCGGAATACTGGGACATGGTCAAGTACAACGACCACAACAGCAACGAAGAAGATCCGTCGAACAACTGCATGCCCGCCGGCATCCCGCGCGGCGGCATTCCGTCGTACATCGGCCAGTTCCCGAACTACCTGGTCTTCATCTATCCCGGCCAGGGCGGCCTCATCGCCACACAGACGATGTACCGGATGATCCCGACCGACGGCCGCCAGCACACGCCGCTGCTCGAGCTCGACGGCAGCTACACCGGCGAGCCCATCGGGCGCTGGGAGGGCGACACGCTCGTGGTCGACAGCTGGGGCTTCAACAGCAACACCTGGTTCGACCAGATCGGCGGCTACCTCCACAGCGAGAACATGCGCGTGATCGAGCGCTTCCGGCGCGAGGGCAACACGCTGACCTGGACCGCGACCGTGGAAGATCCGGACATGCTGCTCGAGCCCTGGACGACGACGCCGCGCGTGGCGCTCCTCAATCCGCAGCCGGGCGCGCTGCTGCCCGAATCGCTCCCGTGCAGCGAGCGCGACCTCGCGCACACCGTCACGAAAGAGCACCACTGATCATGAAGGCCACCATCGCCCGCTCGCTCGCTGTTGCGGCCCTCGCGACGCTGGCGCTTCAGTCCGCCCACGCGCAGACGGCGCCCGATCGCGCCAGGGTGCTTCGCGCGGCGGCCGACGCGCTGGGCATGGTGCGGTGGTCCGACATCGGCACCAACACCACGCGCCTCCCCGGCATCGACATCGTCAACACGCAGGAGCTGCAGGCGAGCGGGACGATCGACAACGCCGGCCAGGCCGTCACCGGCCAGTATCACGTCACGCTCGGGTACAACCCCGCGGCCATGCGCGTGACGATTACGCCGGCCGGCGCCGGCGCCCGGCGGGCGATTCACACGGTGCGCGAGACGTGGGCCTGGGACGAATCGGAGATCGGCGCCGGCCTCGTGCCGGGTAAAGGCACCGCCACACCCGCGGCGGCAGCCACGCGCGAGCGGCTGCTCCAGCTCTGGACGCTGCCGTTCGGCGTGGTGAAAGCGGCGCTCGCGGCCGGCGACAAGACAACGGTGGCGACCGAGGGCGGCGCCACGGTCGTGACGTTTCCGCTGAGCGGCCCGCTCGCCGGCGTGACGGTGAAGGCCACGCTCGACGCCAGCAGCCTCGTGACGAAAGTGGAGACGCAGGCCGCCACGCCGGCCCTCGTCACGCAGGCGGAGTACTCGAATTACGCCGATCGCGCCGAGGTGCTCACCGACATCAAGACGCCAGGCCGCATCGTCCGGAAACAGGGCGGCCGCACGCTCCTCGATATCGAAGTGAAGACGTGGGAGACCAACAATCCCTATCTGGTCTTCCCCGTTCCGCCGAGCGTCAAGGCGGCCGCCGCCACCAGTTCCCGCTGATTTCCCGGCGCATCCATTGAAGCTGACGGCCATCGTCGTCGTTGCGTCGTGCGTGCTGTGCGCTCAGACGACGCGCGGCGATGCACGTGCGCAGGCCGCGCAGGCGGCGACCGCGGTCGGTGCCGCGGTCGAGATCCCCGGCGTGGTCAGAGGCGGCGCGCCGATCGAACGCATCCTGACGGGCTTTGACGGCCTCGACGATCCGATCGGGCTGACCGACGGAACGCTCGTGTTCTCCGAACCGAACGCGCGGCGTCTCCACCGGCTGAATCCTGCGACCAATCAGGCGTCGGTGCTCGTGGCCGAGTCCAATGAATCGCACGGCACGACCGAGGACCGCAGCGGGCGCCTGATCTCGGCGCAGGCGTGGGAGGGCTCGACCAGGATCGGCGTCATCTACCCGCCGGGCGGCCAGGCGGTGCTGGCCGACAATTACGAAGGCCGGCCCTTCAGCCGGCCGAACGATCTCATCGTCGCCAGAAACGGCGGCGTCTACTTCACCGACCCCGGGCTCACCGCGCAGCAGGCCGACGCGCTGGTCAAGCGGCTCGGCAAGCCGCTCGGGCCGCGGCTGCCGCCCGCGGTCTATTACCTTCCGCCCGGCGGCCGGCCGATCCGGATCGACAACACGCTGATCCGCCCGAACGGCCTCCAGTTGAGCCGCGACGAGAAGACGCTCTACCTGGACGACTCGAACGGCGCCGATGTCATCGCCTGGGACATTCAGCCGGACGGCCTGGTGCGCAACCGCCGCGCCTTCGGTACGCTGACAGGGCGCAGTACGCGCGACAACGGTCTAGGCGGGATCAAGACGTTTGCCGACGGCATGACCATCGACAACGACGGCCGCCTCTACGTGGCCACCGGCGGCGGTGTCGAAGTGCTGAGCGCGGAGGGACGGCACCTCGGCACCATCCCCGTGAAGTGCCCGCCGGCCGACTGCCAGAACCTCGCGTTCAGCGGTCCGGAGAAAAGAACCTTGTATGTCGGCGGCGCGGGATCGCTCTACAAGGTGGACATGGTCGCCCGCGGGTTCACCGGCCGCGCCAAGTAATCGCGTTCCGAGATCGCCTTCAGTCCACCGCGACGTTCCGGCCCCAAGGCTTGTGGCGAATAGTCTTCAATCAGTCCGGACGGTCCGCTAGCATATCCGCGAGGAGGATCCCCGTGCGTCATCGAGGTTCACTGACACGGCGCCGCGTCATCGCCGCGACCCTGCTGGTTGCTCCCCTGCTCGCGTCGGCCGCGCTGCTCGCGCAAGTGCCGCCGCGCGATCCCGGTCGCTGGGAATCGGACGTCGCGGGCTTCGAGGCACAGGACCGGCGGACCCCGCCACCCAAAGGCGGCATCGTCTTTGTCGGCGCCTCGAGCATCGTGCGCTGGAACCTGGCCGAGTTCTTTCCGGATCTGCCGGTGGTCAACCGCGGGTTCGGCGGATCGGAAATGGCCGACACCGCGCACTTCGCGGCGCGCACCGTTCTGCCGTACGAGCCGCGCATCGTGGTGCTGTACCCGGGCGAGAACGACATCGCGCGAGGCGTCGCGCCCGAGACGGTCGCGGCCGGGTTCGAGCGGTTGGTCGCCACCGTGCACGGCGCGCTGCCGAAGACCCGCATCCTGGTGATCGGCCTCAAGCCGACACCCGCCCGCTGGCGGTTCAATCCGCAGATGCTCGAGACGAACCGGCGCCTGCGTGAGATTGCCGCCCGCCACGACGGCCTCACCTACATCAGCGTGGAAAAAGCGATGCTCGGACCGGACAAGCTGCCGCGCCCCGATCTGTTCATCGAGGACGGCCAGCACATGACCCGCGCCGGCTACGAGATCTGGACCGACATCGTCCGGCCGCACCTGCGGTAGAGCGGTGCTCGGGTGCTCGGGTGCTCGGGTGCTCAGGTGCTCGGTTCAAGTGCGGGAAAAGCGCGCCTCGAGCTCCCGCCGCAGCCAACGCAGCTGCGCCTGAAGCAGGTCGAGCCGCGGGTCGCGGTCCTCGGCGGCCATGCGCGCGAGCGCGTCGAGCGACCCGTCCATGCCGGCAAGCGCCGCCTTCGCCGCAGCCAGCGCAGCGTCCCGGCAGCCGGGGTCGCCGCTACCCGCGCGCGCGGTGACGAGCGCGAGGTGCACGCCGGCAGGCACCGCCCGGTGATACCGTGCGAACGACTCCGCCGGCGTCGGACTGGACGCCTGACGCCCCATGTCGAATGGATAATCCGGGCGCGACAGGAGATACGCGTTGGCCAGACGCGCGTATCTCGCGCTCATGCGCTCGATCGGGTCGTCGATGTCAGCGAACGGAGCATCGCCCGCCCGCACCAGGGAGCTGAATCCTTCTGTGAGCCGCCACGTGAGGCTCCGGTAGATGTTCTGCATGGCCGCCTCGATGGCCTGCCGCGCGAGCAACAATCGTTCCGCTCGTGAAACCGCGGAATCCCGGCGATCCGAATCGCGGTGTGCAGAATGTGCCCGCCGCCGGCGTCTGCAGGTACGCAGAATTGAACGACCCGCGAACGGCACCGCGCCGGCCAGGACATCAGCGCGCCCGACGCGCGCCCGACGCGTTGACAGCGTCCGGATCCGGGTATACGCTCCCGCCCGACGCAACACCCGTTGCGCATACGCGGTCGAGGAAGCTTCCATGCAGAAGGCACTGGCGGTCGTCATCATCGTTGCGGGCCTGTCGATCGCCGGCTCTCCGCTGCTGGCGCACCACGGCCGGGGCGCGACCTACGACATGAAGAAGCAGGTCACGCTCAAAGGCACCGTCTCCGAGGTGGCGTGGCGCAATCCGCACGTCGTGATCTATCTAGACGTGAAGGAGCCCGACGGCGCGCTCGTCAACTGGGCGTTCGAAAACAGCAGCGTCGGGACGCTCGCCCGGCAGGGCTACAACCGCAACACGCTCCGCGCGGGTCAGGAAATCACGGCCATCGTCAATCCGAGCGTCCAGGGCGCGCCGCGGGGGATCGTCGTCAAAGTTGTCCTGGGTGACGGCCGGGAAATCATGTCCAGGGAAACTGGGGCCAACCCCGTCGACTGATGGCGGACGCCCGCGTCGATTTCCATCACCATTTCGTCCCGCCGCGCCACCTCGAGGCCATCCTGGCGCAGCGCGAAAGCGGCCGCACGCCCCCCTGGTCGCCGGAGATCTCGCTCGCCGAGATGGACAGAAACGGGATTGCCACGTCGATCTGCTCGCTCGTGCAGCCGGGGGTGTGGCTCGGCGGCGCCGACGCGTCGCGGAGGCTGGCGCGCGAGTGCAACGAGTACGGCGCGCGCATGGCCGGGGACCACCCGGGGCGCTTCGGCCTGTTCGCGGCCATTCCGCTTCCCGATCCGGACGGCAGCCTGCGGGAGATCGAGCACGCGCTCGACACGCTCAAGGCCGACGGCATCGGCCTGATGACGAGTTACAACAAGCAGTACCTCGGCGATCCGGCGTTTGCGCCGGTGTACGAGGAGCTCAATCGCCGCAAGGCCCTCGTCTACGTGCACCCCACACAGCCCACCTGCTGCATGGGCCTCGTCCCGGGTGTCACCGTGTCGACCATCGAGTACGCCACCGACACGAGCCGCACGATTGCAAGCCTCGTCTACAGCGGCACAGCCGCGAAGTTTCCGGATATCCGCTTCATCTTTTCGCACGGCGGCGGCACCATGCCGTTCCTGCTCGGCCGGTTCGAGCGCCTCGCGTCGGAGCGAAAGGATCCCTGGCTGAAGGACGGCGCGGCGCCCCAGTTGCGGAAGTTCTATTACGAGATCGCCCAGGCCAACCATCGGGGCGCGCTCGATGCGCTGCTGGCGCTGGCGCCGCTGTCGAACGTGCTGTTCGGAACCGATGTGCCCTTCCGCCCGGCGGCCGAAGCCGTAGAGGGGATGACGGCCTACGGGTTCGCCGAAGCCGAGCGGCGCGCGATCAATCGCGAGAACGCCGAACGCCTTGTACCGAGACTCAGGACCTGAGCCATGCTGAAGCCGCTCACGTGCCTCGCCGTTGCCTGCGCCCTGCTCGTACCCCCGCCGGCAGCGCTGGCGCAGGCCCAGACCGCACCGCGCCGGTTCAACCCGCGCGATCTCACAGGGTATTGGCTGCGGGACACGGTCAGAGTCAGAGAGCACCCGCCGCTGACGGCGGCCGGCGAAGCGGCCATGAAGGGGCGGATCCCCGACGCCAAGGCGCGCGTGCCGTCGGAGTCGACCGACCCGATGTACAAGTGCAATCCGCAGGGCTTTCCACGCCTGGTGTGGGAGGAGAACGAGCCGATCGAGTTCATCATGCTCCCCGATCGGGTGCTGCAGCTCTTTCAGTGGGAGCGCACGCTGCGCGAGCTGTGGCTCGACGGCCGCGCGCTCCCCTCCGGGGAGCAGCTCGACAACCTCGGCCCGGCCTGGTACGGGCACTCGGTCGGCCGCTGGGAGGGCGACACGCTCGTGGTGACGACCACCGGCGTGGACGAGCGCGCGTGGCTCGATCAGTACGGCAACCCCAAGAGCTTCGACGCGCGTTACGAAGAGCGCTACCGCCGCACCGGACCCGACACGATTGAAGGCCAGCTCACGATCCACGACCCGAAGAACTTCACCGAGACCTGGACGCACCCGAAGACCACCTTCAGGCGGATGCCGCCCAAGGACGTGACGTTCTTCGGCTGGAAAGGGCTGTTCTCGGGGGTCACGGAAGCGATCTGCGCGCCGATGAACGAAATCGACGACTACAACAAGCGCTTCCGCGACCCCGCGATCCAGGGCAAGTAGCTTCGGGTTCCCTCAGAACGTCAGCCGGAACCCCAGCTGCAGCATGCGCGGCTGATAGGCGACGTTGCCGTTGAAGGACGGTCTTCCGAAGGCCGCGCTGCTTTCGTTCGTGGTGTAGGAACCGTAGTTCGCGTGGTTGAACAGGTTGAACACCTCGAACATCCCGTCGGCCGACACGCGGCCGGCAATCGGGACGCGCTTCTGGAGCCGCATGTCGACTCGGTGGATCGGCTTGCCCAGGATGGCATTGCGCGGGGAGATGGTGCCGTCGGCGCGCAGCCGCTGCTCCGAGCTGCCTGCCTCGTCACGCCGGTCGACGCCGGTGTTGGTCGAGAACCGTTCGCCCGACCCGAAGAAGTAGACGCCGCTTACCTGGAACCCGTAGCCGGCGTCCCAGACGCCGTTCACGACCGCGCGGTGGCGCTGATCGCCCCCTTGTCCGAACCCTCCCTGGACGTCCGATCCCGCATAACCGTATGTCCCGCCCATGTCCGCTGACAGCGGGAAGCCGACCGGCCGCCGCGCCACCACGCCGTTGGAGCCGAGATACCACTGGTCGCGCACCGGCCGCGCGTCGCGAAACGCGCCGATCGTGTACGTGGCCATCGCCTGCCAGCGGTTGCTGTAGCGCTTGGTGAGCGTGAAGTCGGCGGCGTGGTAGTTCGACCATCCCTCGAGCATCTCGAAGTTCACCAGCCCCCAGTCGGGGAACGGCCGGTGGCTGATGTCGGTGAACGCGTAATTGGCGCCGGTCGCCGGGTTGTACGACAGGTTCGCGTTCAGCGCGCTCTCCTCGAGCCGGCCGCCCGTGAACACGTAGTTCACCTCGAACGAACTCGTGTCGCCGAGCTGGCGCTGGATGCCCGCCGACGCCTGATGGCTGTACGACGTCCGGCGTCCCGGATAGTTGATTTCCTGGTTCAACGTCCGGCGCACGCAGCCCGGCACGAAGCTGACGTCGCAGGCGCGCTCCAGCGCCTGGGCCATCGTCGGTTTCGGCCCGCCCCATTCGCCGTCGCCGCTCGGCCCAGGGCCGAACCAGTTCGGCACGAAGTCGGGACGGCCGGTGTTGAGGATCTGATACTCGAAGCGGCGCAGATACGCGTTGGTCTGCTGCACGCCGTCGTTGGGCGCAAACGCGAAGAACAGGCCGTACCCGCCGCGGATCACCGTGCGGTCGCTCACCCGGAGGTTCATCCCGACGCGCGGGGCCACGTCGTTCTTGTCGCGCGGCAGATTGCCGGGCAGCCACGGCAGGAACTTCACCTTCTCGGAGTGGCCGTTGCTGTCGATGTCGTACCGCACGCCGAGATTGAGCGTCAGATTGCCGCCGACCTTCCAGTCGTCCTGCATCCACGCCCCAAAGACATTGCGGAGGGCGTCGTGCCGCTGATTCGAGTCGGAAAGGCCGTGGAAGACAAAGCGTGTGATGGGCGCCAGCGGCGCGATGTTCCAGGTGGAGGCGTCATTCCAGACGGGAAACAGCGCCTCGATGTTGGCGGGCACCGGGCCGTTGCGCGCGTCGAGATCACCCATGCAGCGGAGGCACCACCGGAATTCGTTGTGGAACCGGAAGTACTCGCCGCCGAACTTCACGTCGTGCCGGCCGCCCAGGTCGTACGACGTGGTGTAATCGTCGCGAATGAACTGCGTGTCCTGCAGGATGTTGATCGCATTGGCACCGATCGTGTACCCACGCAGGACGGTGACCACCGGACTGCCCTGGAGCACCGGATGATACGGGAACGCTCCGCCCTTCCACTGCACGTTGGGCTGGTCCTGCCGCTCGTACGCCGTGGCTCCGCCCCGGATTTCGTTCACGGCGCGACTGCCGAGCACCTGCGTAAAGGTGCCCGTGTACTGCGGGGTGACCCGCTTCCGCGTGCCGCCGACCGACGGGTGGTTCACGGCGCCGCCGCCGGCATAGAAGACGGTGTTGAACCCCGAGACGCGCACCGACAGGCGTGTCTGCGGCGTGAACTGCGCGTCCAGACGTGCCAGCAGTTTGTGCGAGCGGCTCGGAAATTCCTGATCGATGTTGAAGCTCGGGAACGGGCTGGTGTAGGTGTAGGTCTTCGGTTCCCGCTCGAATTCATACGACCCGAAGAAATGGATCCGGTCCCGCTTGATCGGCCCGCCAAAGGTCAGACTCACCTGCTGATTGGCGTACGGCAGCACGCGGTGGGTGATGAAGTCCTTGGCGTTGAACCTGTCGTCCCGGAAGTAGCCGCCCACACTGCCCGCGAACGCGTTGGTCCCGGACTTGGTGACCGCATTGACGATCATGCCCGAGGAGCGCCCCATCGTGGCGTCGAACCGGTTCGCCACCACCTCGAACTCCGCAATCGCGTCCCGGCTGAACCCCGGCTGCTCCGAGTCGGTCTGCGAGTGGTAGTTGATGGTGACCTGCTGGCCGTCGACGTTGGTCTGCGAGTAGCCCTGGCGGAACTGCGCCATCCCGCCCCCTTCGTTCCGGCGGGCGCCCGGCGCGAGCAGCGTCAGGTCCATCCAGTTGCGGCCGTTCACCGGCAGATCCTGCATCTGCCGCGGGTCAATGTTGGCGCCCACGGTCGAACCCGTCGTGTCAACCAGCGGCGCCTCCCCCGTGACCGTCACGGTTTCCTGCACCGTGGACGGCGCCATCTGCATGTTCACCTCCGCCGTCTGGCCGATGAGAATCTGGACGGTCCGGTTGACGGTGGCGAACCCGCTCAGTTCGGCGGCGATCCGGTAGCTGCCGACCCGCACCGGCAGCCGGAAGGCCCCGCGCTCGGCGGTGACGGCGGTAAACGTGTTCCCGGTGGCTTCGTGCACCGCCGTGACGGTGACGCCCGGCAGCACGCCGCCGGTCGAGTCGGTAATCGTGCCGGCGAACGTTGCCTCCTGGGCAAACGCGCGCACCGGCAGCAGCAGGACCACACACACGAGAAGCGCCCGCTTCAGGACATCGGCTCTCATTACACCCTCCTCTTGGGCGACAGAACTCCACCAGCTACCAGCGCCATCTCCCTGATGGACCGGGAACAGAACACAAAGACATGGAGGACGCCGAATAAGACCGGAAGACCAGGCGGAAAAACGCAATAAACGCGATAGGAAACGGGCGTAAAACTAGGCCATGTGCCGAGGGACGTCAATACTGGCCGCACGTGGCCGTCGATACCGCCGTCAGAGCGCCAGCTTTACCGTTGGTTCAGTGCCGACAGTACGGTCAGCACGGGACGAAAGGAAGGTTAGTACCGGAACAGGTACTGCACTTTGGTGAAGATCGCGCGGTTGGTCCGCAGCATCGACGTCGTAGGGTACAGGGTCTCGTCGATCCTGCTGCCCTGCCGATAGTGGTCGTCGTACCCGACAAAGAAGACGGTCCCGGCGTTGACGCGATACGTGACGAGCACGTTGCCGCCGAGCGTCCTGTCGAAGCTGTTGTACTCGACGATGTTCCGGACGAGCAGCCGGTTGGTGAACTGATAGGTCGTGCGCGTGCGGAGGATCTTCACGTCGAAGACCTTCGCGTCGGTCCGCACGTCGGTGAACCGGCTCGTGTTGAGCCCCACCTCCGACTGCAGGCGCGAGAACGGCCGGACGTTGACGAGCAGGTTCAACTGCTGATCGGCGCCGAGGAACGGGTCCTCGATGAAGCGGATCTGGTCGCCTCTCCAGAACGAGCCGTTCGTGCCGAAGCGGCGGCTCGTGTTGACGCTCCAGCCGAGGTTGTACCGCGTCTTCCAGAAGTCGATCTGGCGGTACCGCTCCATGTCGCGGTTCAGCGTGGCGTAGATGCCGACATTGTTCGCGAACTGGAAGTTGAGCCGGCCCCACATGCTTTCGTCCTGCAGGACGCCCGCGAAGTCGTAGTTGCGCTCGTACTGGAGCCGCGGCTCCCAGTTGATGAGCCAGCTCTCGGGCCACCACCGGTAGGAGACGCTCGCGGTCGACTGCTTCTGATCGGCCCGGCGCACGAAGCCGAGGTCGGTCCCGAACTCCGGGTGAATCTCGTTGTGCTCCACCTCGTAGATGAGATGCCGGCCTTCCTTCCGGAAGTTGAGGTCGACGAGCGATCCGGTCGCGCGGGCGCCCGCCGCGTTGCGGCGGTCGGCATTGACCGCCGTGAAGCGAAACCGGTGGTTCACGCCGAGCCGGAACACGCCGTCGACGCCGCCCACACGGCTGTAGCCGTCGAGAAATTCCCGATCGGTCACGATCGCGCCGATGTGCGACTCCGAATACAGGTCGTAGCGCACGCGGCCGAACACGACCTTCGCCGCCTGCCCGTACGCCAACGCCTGTGGATCGTCCACGTGTCCGGCCGCCTCGTCGTTCGCCACCATGAAGCCGACGGCCGTGTTGCCGATCTTGCCCGTCAGCTTCGCGCCGTAGCGCGGATCGACGAGCGTGCGCGTGTGCACGAGCGACAGCGGAGGCGGCGCCGAGACCTGATAGATCTCCTGCCCTTCGAGGAAGAAGGGCCGCAGCTCGGGGTAGAACACGGGAAACCGCTGGTTGACCTCGATCTGCGCGCGATCCGATTCGATCTGCGAGAAGTCCGGGTTGTAGGTGAAGTCGAACACCAGATTCGACGTGATGCCGTACTTGACGTTGAGCGCGCCCTCCGACTGCGTGCCCGCCGGGCCGTGGTCGTGGCCGTCGCCGTCGCTATGGAGGACCTCGGAGTGAATCGCCGTCGCGGTCGGCAGGAACTCCAGGTTGCGGCTCGTCGAGAGGCCGGTCATCCCCTCGAGCACGCCCATCTGGCGCAGCATGCCCATGACATTGCGCGAGACGGGCGCCCAGACGACGCTCTCGTCCTTGCTGTCGATGGTGCGCTCGATCTGAAAGCCCCAGCGGTGCGCTTCTCCGGGCTGTCGCGCCGGGTAGCGCAGGCTCTTGAAAGGGATCGCCACCTCCGCCGTCCAGCCGTCGTCCACCATGCGTCCGGCCGACGCGAACAGCGCGTCCCACGAACTGTCGCCGGGCGCGCCGCTCCGGCGGGCCCCGCTCGTATGGTTCTGAGGCGCCATCCGGCGCCTGAGACGATCCCAGAAGCCCTTGCCCGCGCCGAGGACCGGGACGCTCTGGCCGCCGTAGTTGCTCACCGCCGTGCCGCCCCTGAGACCACCGGGCGCCAGCTCGCCGAACGTGCCGGCGATCGTCTCACCGCTGTTCAGGACCGCGTCGTTCTGCACGCCGTAGGCGTTGACGGCAAACACGTACGCCCGCTGCTGATCGAGGAAGGGATCGAAATACATCCGCACCATGTCGTCGCCGGCGCTCTGATCGCGGTCGACGCGGTTGGCGCGAATCAGCCGGCGGTCCGAGTAGTGCGCGTGGACGGCGATGTAGAGGGTCTGCGGGTCGTAGGCGATGAACACCTCGGTTTCCTCGGTGGCCGGGGCGCCTTCGGCCGGGCGCTGCTGCACGAACCGGTTGAGGCGCGCCGCGCCGCGCCAGATCGGGTCGTCCAGGCGGCCGTCGATGCGGGGAGGCTCGGCCGCCCGGGCAGCCGTCACGGCCGGCCGGCCCGCAAGAATGCCGATCGACACGACAGGGTCGACCTGGCCGGCCGGGTCGCCGGCCACCGTCAGCGCACCAGCGACGGCGGCGCCGCCGCCTGCGGGCGTCCCGCCGCCGGCCTGCGCGTACACCGCGGGCGGAAGGGCCAGCACCGCGGCGGCGATCACGCCGGCGGCTGATCGGGTCACTAGGGCTCGCCGGGAAGGGGCGGAAACGCGGGAGGCGGCACGCGCCGCTTCGACGCCGACTGATAGGCCGTGGCGGCCTTCAGCGCGACGTGCTCCATCCCGGGTTCCACGAGGAAGTTGATCGAGAACGGAATGCCGGGCGCCGGCGCCTCGGTGGGCGTGGTCCCGGTGCGGCTCCGGTAGGCCTTGCGGCCGGCCGGGTCGGTGGCCAGCTCGAACACCGGGTCGTACGCCACCTTCACGTAGCCGGCGGGGATCAGGATTTCGGTGATGCCCGCGTTCGGGCCCAGCGGATACGAGATGGCGCGGCCGTTGAGATTTGGCTCCGGCGCGAGCCCGATCTTGCCTGGCGGCAGCGTCGTGTGCACCTGGATGAGCAGGTCGAGCTTGTTGTCGAGGATCACCTTCATCAGGACGCGCCGCAGGAACTCGCGGCGCTGCATGTTGTCGGCGATGCCCTTCGGCGCCTCGTAGAGGTTGTCAATCTCCTCCCAGTTCCTGAACGCCGCGCGCTGGTCGTCGCCCCAGAACTTCGATCGCGCGTTCAGCGCGGGCCAGTCCGTGAGCGTCTCGGTGAAGCCGCGATCGGCCCAGTCCTTCGCGCGCCGCGTCAGGTACTGTGCGATGTGGAAGCGGAACGTCCGTGATTGATTCTCGGCCCCGCCGAGCACGCTGCGCAGCGTCAGGTTCGGAGGCGTCGGCTCGAGGCCTTCCGCCCACCGCACCATCCAGTCCGCCGCGGCCATGGTTCCCGTCCCCCGCGTGACGCCCGGGGCAAACTCGGTCGGCCGGACCCTGGCGGCAAACTCGGGATAGAACGGTTCCTTCGCCGCCGTCAATCGCAGGAGCAGATCCGGATAGAGCACCGGCGCCAGTTCGGCGATGGCCCGCTCGATGGTCGTCGACATGTTCTCGATGTCCGGGTCGTCCACCCAGCCCGGGGTCGTCGATTCCACGAGCGTCGCGCCGAGGTAGGTGCCGAGCTGCGCCTTCATCTCAGCGGCGGCCGCATCGACGATCGGCTCGTCCACCTTGGCGTGCTTCACCATGAACTCGCGGATGATGCCGATGCGCATCCCCTTGAGCGCGCCGGGCTGCCCTTCGGTGATCGCCGCCGCATACGGCTCGGCCGGCAGGCTCGACCGCGGCACGGTCGTGAAGATGTCGCGCGGGTCGTAGTAGCCGTTGACCGGGTCCTTCAGCGCATCGAACACCTTCACGGCGTCGGCAACGGACCGGCAATGTATGCCGGCGCGGTCGTTGTAGATTTCGGCCCCGATGGCGCCGCCGAGAAACGACAGGTGCGCCTTGTGCGGCAGGATGAGCGCCACCGAGTTGTGGTTGGCGGGACCTCGGCACGACTGGCCCGTCTCCTCGCAGATGCTGCACATCACGAGGTTGGTGCTGACCGACACGCCCGATCCCGAGCTCGACCCGATCGACGCAGCGCGCGTCTGGTCGTACGAATTGCAGGGATTGCCGGCCCACGTGCTGCGCTGGTAGCCGAGGGTCGACGCGAGGACCTTTGTCGGATAGTTCCTGCCGCCCGGGTCGCCCGGGCCGCGGCCGTTGTACTCGGTGGTATTGGCCTTGGCGTAGATGATGGCGCCCTTCTGCCGCAGCTCGGCGACCAGCGTGTGGTCGCGCGCGGGGACGTCCATGTCGTAGTGCGCGTCGGCGCCGCCGGTCGACCGCATGTCCTTCACGTCGTAGGAATCCTTGAACGAGAACGGAATGCAGTACATCGGCAGGTTCTGGAGGTCGGGGTTGCGGCCGTACTGCGCGTCGAGCTCCGCGGCGCGCTCCAGCGCGTCGGGCTGGCGGCGGAACTGCTCGCAGACCGCGGGGGCGCGGGCCGGCAGCGGCCCGGCGGACGGATGGCGATCGAAATCGCCCTTGCAGGTGACGGAACGCTCGCCGCGCACGTTGAGCATCCCGATCGCGCGGACCTGGCCGGCGTTGGGAATGCCGACCGTCATCCCGTACTGCTGCTGGACCGAGGGGTCGGAGGAGGTCGGCTCCATCCGCCCGAATTCAATCGGCGGCGTCTTCCGCGGATCGCCGGGCGGCAGGCCGGCCGTGGCCTTCGCGGCCGCCGCGTATTCGGCGTAGTCGGGCAGGAACGTCGGCGCCATGTCTTCGGTGACCAGCTGATTGCACGTCCCGTTGTACGCCTTGGCGCGGTTGAGGTACGCCTGCACCAGCGCGCGGCAGGTCACCTGCCCTTCCTGAATGCCACGGTGCACGTCGCCGATGGTGGCCTCGAGGAGATGAAACTGGAAGGGTGGCGGCGTCTGCGCCCGGTCGCCGCAGGCCGCACCGAGGGAGAGGAGGACGAACGCGAACGCGATTCGAGTCGGAGCCATGCCGGGGGATTATGTCGTACAGAGGGCGGGTCTCGCTGCGTCTGGCTCCTTCGCGCAGCGAGACCCGGCCTACATGTCAGAACCGACCTAGAACCCTACCCGGAACCCCAGCTGCAGCATGCGCGGCTGGTAGGCGACGTTGCCGTTGAACACCGCCTGCCCGTAGCTCCTGTTGCTTTCGTTGGTGACGTAGGTGCCGTAGTTCGCGTGGTTGAGCAGGTTGTACACCTCGAACATCCCGTCCACCGTCGTGTGGCCGCCAAGTGGCAGCCGCTTCTGGAGCCGCATGTCGACGCGGTGAATCGGTTTGCCGAGGAGGCCGGAGCGTGGAGTGAGGGTGCCGTCGGCGCGCAGGCGCTGCTCGGAGCCCGCCCCCTCGTTGCGGCGATCGACGCCGGTGTTGGTCTGGAAGCGCTCGCCGGAACCGTAGAAGTAGATCCCGCTCACCTGTACGCCGTAGCCGATGTCCCAGACGCCGTTGATCACGGCGCGATGGCGCTGATCGCCGGACTGACCCGCGCCGCCCGCGAAGAAGCCGCCGGCGTACTCCTGGTCGCCGCCGAAGTCGGAGGCGAGCGGGAAGCCGACGGGCCGCCGCGCGACCACGCCGTCCGAGCCGAGGTACCACTGCGGCCGCACCGGCAGTTCATCCCTGAACCGTCCCAGCGTGTAGGTGGCGGTTCCCTGCCAGCGGCTGCTGAACCGCTTGGTGAGCGTAAAGTCGGCCGCATCGTAGTCGGAGGTCCCTTCGAGGAACTCGAAGAGCACGACGCCCCAGTCGGGGAACGGCCGGCGGCTGATGTCGGTAAACGGGTAGTTGGCACCAGTCGCCGGGTTGAAGCTCAGGTTGGCGTTGTGGTTCGTCTCCTCACGCCGTCCGGCCGTGTGCACGTAGTTCACCTCGAACGACATCGTGTCGCCGAACTGGCGCTGGATGCCGGCGGAGGCCTGGTGGCTGTACGAGGTCTGGCGGCCCGGATAGTTGATCTCCTGGTTGACAGCCCGCCGCGTGCAACCGGGCTTGCTGCCGTTGAGGTCGCACGCCTGCGCCAGCGCCTCGTCCCAGCCCGGGACCTTGCCGCCGAACTGCGACTCTGGCGCCGTCCCGCCGGGGAACCAGTTCGGCAGGAAGTCGGCGCGGCTGTCGTTGAGGAGCTGGTACTCGTAGCGGTGCACGAACGAGTAGCTCTGCTGCACGCCGTCGTTCGGCGCGAACGCGAAGAAGAGCCCGTAGCCGCCCCGCAGCACCGTCCGGTCGTCGATGCGGTAGTTCACGCCGATCCGCGGCGCCAGGTTGTTGTTGTCGTGCGGCAGGTTCCCCGGCAGCCACGGCAGGAACTTCAGCTTCTCGGAGTGCCCGTTGTTGTCCCAGTCGTAGCGCACGCCGAGATTGAGCGTCAGGCTGTTGCTGATCCGCCAGTCGTCCTGATACCACCCGCCGATGTCGTGGCGGATGATGTTGTAGCGGTGGTTCGTGTCGGACACGGCGAAGAACACCTGCCGCACGTAGGGCGAGAGCGGCGCGAGGTTCCAGGTGGACGGGTCGTTCGCCACCGGAAACAGCGTCTGCAGCAGCGCGGCGGGCACTGCGGTCTGGATGTCAATCTGCCCCTGGCACCGGTTGCACCACCGGAAGTCGTTCTGGAAGTGCATGTACTCGACGCCGAGCTTGACGTCGTGCCGGCCGCCCCAGTCGTACGACGTCGTCAAATCGTCGCGCGCCGTCTGCGTGTACTGGAAGATGTTCAGCGAGTTGGCGCCGATGGTGTACCCCGGCAGGTTGATGACCGGCCCGTTGCCGTCGAGCACCGGGCGAAACGGGAACGCCCCGCCCTTCCACACCTGGTCCGGTTTGTCCTGCCGTTCGTAGGCTGTCGCCCCGATCTTGATTTCGTTGACCGACCGGCTGCTGAGCACCTGCGTGAGCGTGCCCGCGTACTGCGGCGTCACGCGTTTGCGCGTGCCCGCGACCGACGGATGGTTCGTGGCCCCGCCGCCGACGTAGAAGAGGTTGTTGAAGCCCGACACGCGGACCGACAGCCGCGTCTGCGGCGTGAACTGGGCGTCCAGCCGGCCGAGCAGCTTGTGGACGTGCGTCGGGAACTTCCGGTCGACGTTGAAAGCGGCGTACGGGCTCGTATAGACGTACGTCTTCGGCTCGCGCTCGAACTCGTAGGCGCCGAAGAAGTGCACCCGGTCCTTCCTGATCGGCCCGCCGAACGTCGCGCTCGTCTGCTGGTTCGAGTACGGGAGCACGCGATGGCTGATGAAGTCCTCGGAGTTGAACTTGTCGTCGCGGAAGTACCCGCCGAAGCTCCCGGCGTAGCTGTTCGTGCCCGACTTCGTCACGGCATTGACGACCATGCCGGACGAGCGTCCCTGCGTGGCGTCGAAGCGATTCGCGACCACCTCGAACTCCGCGATCGCGTCGCGGCTGAACCCGACCTGCTCGGTGTCAGTCTGCGAGTGGTAGTTGATCGTCATCTGCTGGCCGTCGACGTTGGTCTGCGAATAGCCCTGGCGGAACTGCGCCATCCCGCCCCCTTCGTTCCGGCGCGCCCCGGGCGCCAGCAGCGTCAGGTCCATCCAGTTGCGGCCGTTCACCGGCAGATCCTGCATCTGCCGCGGGTCGATATTCGCCCCCACCGTGGACCGCGTCGTGTCGAGCAGCGGCGCCTCGCCCGTGACCGTCACGGTTTCCGGCACCGTGGACGGGGCCATCTGCATGTTCAATTCCGCTGTCTGGCCGATGAGAATCTGGACGGTCCGGTTGACGGTGGCGAACCCGCTCAGTTCGGCGGCGATCCGGTAGTTGCCGACCCGCACCGGGAGCCGGAAGGCCCCGCGCTCGTCGGTCACGGCGGTAAACGTGTTGCCGGTGGCTTCGTGCACCGCGTTGATGGTGACGCCCGGCAGCACGCCGCCGGTCGAATCGGTAATCGTGCCGGCAAACGTCGCTTCCTGGGCGAACGCGCGCACCGGCAAGAGCAGGACCACACACACGAGAAGCACCCGCTTCAGGACATCGGCTGTCATTTACACCCTCCAGAGGATTCTCGGGCACGACCACGTACGGCGAGACAAGTGCCCGGAAACTAAGCGATTTGGGCGGTCCGCGTCAATAGGTCTTCAAGGTCTATACTTGTCGCCCCACAAGGGAGGCCGTCATGCTGCGGTTCGTGCTCCTCGCGCTGCTCGCCACGCCCGCCACGCTCTTCGCGCAGTCCCGCACCCTCGAGATCTACTGGATCGACGTCGAAGGCGGGGCCGCCACCCTGATTGTCACGCCGTCGGGCGAATCCATGCTCGTCGACACCGGCTACGAGGCCGGCGGCCGGGACGCCGCTCGGATTGCCGCCGCCGCCAAACAGGCCGGCCTGACCAGGCTCGATCACGTGGTCGTCAGCCATTACCACGGCGACCACGTCGGCGGGCTCGCCGCCCTGTCGAAGATGATTCCGATCGGCCGGCTCTACGGCCGTGGCGACAAGATCGACCCGGTGGACCAGAAAATGTACGACAGCTTCACGACTGTGTCGGCTGGAAAGCGCACGATCGTCAAAGCCGGGGACCGGATCCCACTGAAGGGCGTGGCGGCCCTGGTCGTGTCCTCCGACCACCAGCTGCTGGCGCGGCCGGTCAACGGCGGCGGGCCGAACGCGCTCTGCGCGAATGCCGAGCAGAAGGCCCCGGCGGGCTGGGAAAACCAGGCCGGCGTCGGCCTGTTGCTCACCTACAGCCGGTTCACGTTCCTCGACCTGATCGACATGGACTGGGCGACCGAGCTCGAGCTGGCCTGTCCGGTGAACAAGGTGGGTGCGGTCACGCTGTTCCAGTCGAATCGTCACGGCTCCTGGGACGGCGCGGGCGCACCGGCGTTCCTGAACGCCATCCGCCCCAAGGTCGTGATGTTCAACAACGGCCCGCGCAAAGGCCTCGGGCAGCCCGACAACAACGCGAAGATCACCACGCCGCCTGGTGTGAAGGTCCCGCCGTACGAGCGCAATGGCTACGCGCGGGCGGCCGCGCTGCCGGGGATCCAAGGCATCTGGCAGATCCACCGCTCACTGGGGGATCCCGACCCGCGCCACAACACGGCCGACGACATGATCGCGAACTTCGAGGAGACGGCCGACTGCAAGGGGAACTGGATCAAGGCGTCGGTCGAGTCCTCCGGCCGGTTCACGATCACCAACGGGAGGAACGGGTTCAGCCGGACGTACGCGCCCTCAGCGCGTTGACGTCGCCGCCTTGAATTGCGCCTGCCACCTGGCCCTGAGGCCGGCGCGGTCAACTTTCTCTCCGCGCAGGTAGACGTCCGCGATCCTGCGCGTGTTCGCGATGTTCTCGAGCGGGTTGGCGTCGAGGACGATGAAGTCGGCGTTCCGGCCGGCGGCCACCAGCCCCGTGTCGAGATGCGCGATCTCCGCCGAGTCGCGGGTGGCCGCGACAATCACCTCGGCCGGCGTCATGCCGATCGCCACGAGGCTCTCGAGCTCCTGGTGGGCAAAGAAGGCGATCCGGTGCCGGAGTTGTCCGGTGTCTGTGCCGAGGACGATGCGAATGCCGGCGGCGCGGAGCCGCATCGCGTTGCGGCCGTCGCGCTCCAGCGCCTGGCGGGCCGCCTCGACCTGCGCCGGCGTCATCTGCATCAGCTCCTTCGCCAGCTGCTCCTCGTTCTGGCTGGCGGGGTAGGTGTCGGTGAGCAGCGGGTCGTCCACCCACGCCGGCCGCTTCCCTCCCTGCGCGTTCATCCAGGCGGGCCGGAGGCCCGGCGTCATCCACATCGTCGTGTCGCCGGCGGCGACGCGCGCCCGGATGATGCCGAGCATCTCCTCGTCGACCACGTCGCCGCCGCGGACCGGCACGTGGGTCCATCCTTCGACGCCCGCGCGCGCCAGCGCCTTGGCGTCGGCCAGCGTGACGTTGTGGGCGGCGACGGGGACCTTCAGCTGCTTCGCTTCGTCCGCGATGGCGAGGTAAATGGGTGGCGTGAGCTTCTTCGTGCGGCCGTCCCGGTCGTCCACCCAGATCTTGATGAACTCCGGCTTCATCGCCGCATAGTCTCGAACCGCGGCGCGCCCTTCCTCGACGCTCGTCACCGGATATGGCACGTCGGCTCTCGACGGGTGGCCCTGCGCGCCCGATCCCGGCCACGCGATGCCGGGTCCCGCCGTGCGGAACAGCGCCGCGCCCGGTACGATCTCGTTCCGGACGCGCAGCGGCACGTCGCCCCATCCGGTCCGCCCGCCACGCAGATCCGACCGATCGACCAGGTCTGCGATGCCGACGACCCCGCCGATGCCGTCGTACGCCAGCCGCTCGAGATGGTCGATCAGGTTCTCCCGCGTGAAGGTTTCCTTCGACATCGTCCCGGCGGCCACGTTCTGGAATCCGAGATGCCCGTGCAGATCGACGAGCGTCGGCATCACGGTCTTTCCGGTCAGGTCGACGCGCCGCGCGCCGGCGGGCGCCGGCAGCTCACCGCGACGGCCGAGCGCGGTGAAATGACCGCCTTCGATGGTGAACGCCGAGTCCTCGATCGGCGGGCCGCCGGCACCGGTGATGAGCCGCGCGCCTTCGAAAACGGTCACCGCGCCGGCCGCGGTCTGCGGGTCGCCGCCTGAGGAACAGGCAGCGGCGGCGACCAGGGACGCCGCGACCAGCAGACCGGTCCCCCTCCTCACTGTTGGGCGCATGGGCGGGATTATACTTGGCCATGCTGATCAGACCCCGCCTCGGAGTGACGCTCTTTGCGATCGTCGTGGTGCTCGCGCTGGCCCACGACGTCTCGTCCCAGGCCAACCCGTACCAGACCGTCGATCACTTCTTCCAGCTTCCCGACGGCAGGAAGGTCGGGTCCACGGCGGGCATCACCGTCGACCGCGACGGCAGCGTCTGGGTCTTCGAGCGCTGCGGCGGCAACTACTGCACCGAATCGGCCGTCGCGCCCATCCTGAAGTTCGACGCCTCGGGTCGCGTGGTGAAGAGCTTCGGGGCCGGCATGTTCGTCCGGCCCCACGGGATCCACATCGACCGCCAGGGAAATGTGTGGGTGAGCGACGGCGAGGGTCCCGACGGGAAGGATCCGCGCAAGAACGGCAAGGGCCACCAGGTGTTCAAGTTCAGCCCCGAGGGGAAAGTCCTGATGACGCTCGGCAAGGCGGGCGTCGCCGGTGACGGCCCCGACACGTTCAACATGCCCTCGGCGATCCTCGTCGCGCCGAACGGCGACATCTTCATCGGCGACGGACACGGCGGCAATTCGAACGCCCGCGTCGTGAAGTTCTCGAAGGATGGCGCCTTCATCAAGGCCTGGGGCAAGAAGGGCACGGGGCCCGGCGACTTCGAGACGCCGCACGCCCTGGCGCTCGATTCGCGCGGCCGGCTGTTTGTCGGCGACCGCGGGAACAACCGGATCCAGATCTTCGATCAGGACGGACGGTTTCTCGAGGAATGGAAGCAGTTCGGCCGGCCGAGCGGCGTGTTCATCGACGGCAACGACATCCTCTACGTCGCCGATCATCAGTCGAACGAGAAGACGAACCCCGGCTTCACGAAAGGCATCCGGATCGGCAGCGTCCGGGACGCCAAGGTGACCGCCTTCATTCCCGATCCCGATCCCGAAGGCTCGCAGGAAGGCGTCGCCGCCGACGGCAGGGGCAGCATCTACGGGTCGCTGACCGGCGGGATGGCGCTCAGGAAATACGTCAGGAAGTAGTAGGCGGATCGAACTCGCGGCCGAGGCGCTCGAAAAACCGGTCCATCATCCTGCGCCCGGCCGCGTCCACGAGCCGCGAGCCGACGGCGGCCAGCACGCCCCCCACCTGCCCGTCGGCGTCGCAGGTGATCGCCGTTCCCGGCTCCGCATCGTCGAGCCGGATGCGGGCGCTCCCGCTGACGAAGCCGGGCGCGCCTTTCCCCTCAACGTGCAGCGTGAAGGCCTCGGGCGCCTGCATGTCCGCGAGCCGCACCGTGCCGCTGAAGACCCCTTTGACGGCGCCGATCCCGATGCGCATCCGCACGTCGTACTCGTCGCCGGCCGTGCGGACCAGCTGCTCGGCGCCTTCGATGCAGCGCTGCAGCACGACCGGGTCGATGAGCGCGGCGTACACGCGCGCGCGCGGAGCGGGACACCGGTACGTCCCGGTCAGCTTCACCGCGCGGCGGCGCGCTGGAGCGCCAGCGTGGTGTTGACCTCGGCCAGGTGCGCGCGGTATTCGGCGGACGCATGGATGTCGCCGAGCGGCGTGATGTCGGCCGCCGCGTGCCGCGCGGCGGCGGCAATCGTCTCAGCCGTAAGCGGCTTCCCGGCGAGCGCCTCCTCCACGCCTGTGGCACGGTAGGGGACGGCCGCCACGCCGGTGACGGCGACGCGCACGCGCCGCGCCTTCGCGTCGACCACGGCGGCGACGCCGCAAAGCGCGAAGCCGCTGGCCTTCTGCGCGGTTTTCACGTAGGCGCCAGGCCCGGCGGGCACCGGCACGCGAATCTCGCAGAGGATTTCGTCCGGCTCGACGCTCGTCTCGAAGATGTCCATGAAGAAATCGCCCGCGGCCTCCATGCGGCGGCGCATCCGCCCCGCGATCTCCAGCTCCGCGTCGAGCGCCAGAATTGCCGCCGGCCAGTCGGCGGCCGGATCGGCGTGCACGATGCTGCCGCCGATCGTGCCCCTGTTGCGGACCTGCAGGTCGCCAATCGACGCGGCCACCTCTGCCAGCAGGGGGCAGCGGCTCGCGACCGTGCGGTTCGCCGCGATCTCGGCGTGCGTGGCGAGGGCGCCGATGACCAGGCGGCCGTCGCGTTCCTCGATGCGCCGCAGCGCCTCGAGGCGCGTGATGTCGAGGAGCATCTTCGGCTGCGCCAGTCGCAGCTTCATCGCCGGAATCAGGCTGTGGCCGCCCGCCAGCAGCTTGGCGTTGCCGCCGTGCGCCGTGAGCAGCGCGAGCGCTTCGTCGAGCGTCTTCGGGCGGGTGTAGTTGAATGGTGCGGTACTCATTCCTTGTGTCCCTGTCGGATGGCCCGCCAGAGTTTTTCCGGCGCCAGCGGCAGATCGAGGTGCGTGACGCCGAGCGGCCGCAGCGCGTCCATCACGGCATTGGCAATCGCCGGCGTCGCGCCGATCGTGCCCGCCTCACCGACGCCCTTGACGCCGAGCGGGTTCACCGGCGACGGGGTGACGGTGCTGCCGAGCACGTAGTCGGGAATATCCTCCGCCCGCGGCATCGGGTAGTCCATGAACTCGCCGGTCAGCAGCTGCCCGTGCTCGTCGTACACCGTGCGCTCGAACAGCGCCTGGCCGATCGAGTGCGCGATGCCGCCCTGCACCTGGCCCTCGACGAGCAGCGGATTGATCTGGTTGCCGCAGTCGTCCACGGCGACGTACTGGACGATCGTCACGTCGCCCGTGTCACGATTCACTTCGACGGCGCAGATGTGCGTGCCGAAGGGGAACGTGAAGTTCTCCGGCTCGAAGAAGGCCGACGCTTCGAGCCCGGGCTCGAAGCCGCGCGGCAGGTTCTTCGCGATGTACGCCTCGCCCGCCAGCTCCGTCCACCCGAGCCGCTTGCCGCCGCTCCCCTTCACCGCGAACGCGCCGTCGGCGAACTCGACCTGTTCCGGCCTGGCGTCGAGCAGGGCCGCCGCGAGCCGTCTGGCCTTTTCCAGAATCCGATCCACGCACATGACGATGGCCGAGCCGCAGACCGCCGTGCCCCGGCTGCCGTACGTATCACGGCCGTAATGCGCCACGCTGGTATCGCCGTGCAGGACGACGATGTCCTCGATCGGCACGCCGAGGCGATCGGCGACAATCTGCGCGAACGTGGTTTCCTGTCCCTGGCCGTGCGGGGTCACGCCGGTAATCACCGTGACCTTGCCCGAGATCTCGATGCGCACGCAGCCCCATTCCCAGCCGCCGGCCGCCATGGCCTTCGAAGGGCCCATGGCGCAGATTTCCACGTAGGTCGACACGCCGATGCCGAACAGGGCGCCCGCGCGCCGGCGCGACGTGCGCCGGGCGACGAGCTCGTCCCAGCGCGCCAGCTGCTGCGCCTTGCGGAGCGCCCCCTCGTAGTTCCCGCTGTCGAAGGTGAGGCCGGTTGCCGTGTTGAACGGAAACTCCTCCGGCGCCGGGAAGTTGCGCCGGCGCACCTCCACCGGATCGAGGCCGAGCTCGGCGGCCACCAGGTCGACGAGGCGCTCGATCAGGTACGTCGCCTCGGGGCGCCCGGCGCCGCGATACGCGTCGGTGCTCATCTTGTTGGTGTACACGCCGACCACGTCCATGCGCACCGCGGGAATCTTGTACGCGCCGGTGACCACCAGGCCGGTCAGCGTCGGGATGGCGGGCGTGAGCAGCTGCAGGTACGACCCGAGGTCCGCGATGGTGCGGTTGCGCAGGCCGAGAATCCGGCCGTCCTTGCTGACGGCCACTTCGTAGTCGCCAACCTGGTCCCGGCCGTGGATCGTGGCTGCGGCGTTCTCGCGCCTCCCCTCGATCCATTTGACCGGGGCGCCGAGGCGCATCGCCAGGTGCGAGCAGAGCGCTTCCTCGGCGTAGAGGTTCAGCTTGGCGCCGAAGCCGCCGCCGACCTCCGGCGCCACGACCCGCAGTTTGTTTTCGGCGATGCCGATCATGCCGGGCAGCAGCGTCCGGATCAGATGCGGAATCTGCGTGGAGGTCCAGAGCGTCAGCGTGCCCTCGCCCGGCTGGTACGACGCCACGCAGCCGCGCGGCTCGATCGGCATCGGCGTGAGCCGCTGGTGGTACATGCGCTGGCGGATCACGCGGTCGGCTTTCGCGAACGCGGCGTCGATGTCGCCGCCGGTCAGGTTCCACGTGAACGCGGCATTGGTGCCGAGATCGGGATGCGTCAGCGGCGAGCCGGCCTCGAGCGCCTTTTCCGGATCGGTCACCACGGGGAGCGGCTCGTAGTCGACGTCCACGAGCTCGGCGGCGTCGGCCGCGGCGTACGGCGTGGCCGCCACGACGACGGCGACCGGGTGGCCCACGAAATACGCGCGATCGCCGGCCAGCACCGTGTGCTTCGGCGATTTCAGGTCCGGAAAGCTGGAGGCGCACGGGATCGTGCCGCACTGCGCGTTCACTTCCGCGCCGGTGAACACGCCGACGACGCCGCCGGCGGCGCGGGCGGCGTCGGTGCGAATGCGCTTGACGCGCGCGTGCGCGTGGGGGCTGCGGACGAACACCGCGTGCAGCATGCCCGGAAGGCGCAGATCGTCGACATAGGTGGCGATCCCCTTGACGAGGCGCGGATCCTCGACGCGCTTCATCGCCCTGCCGACGTAGCCGATCTTTTCGCCGGTCGTGGTGCTCATGCCGCGCCCTGCCGGCTGCCCGCGGCGTGTTCGACGGCGTCGATGATGTGCGTATAGCCGGTGCAGCGGCACAGGTTGCCCTTGAGGCCGTGCGCGATCTCGGCGCGCGTCGGCTGGGGGTGGTCCTTCAGCAGCTGCACCGCCGTCATGATCATGCCCGGCGTGCAGTAGCCGCACTGCAGCGCGTGTCGCTCCCAGAAGGCCTCCTGCACGGGATGCAGGCGACCCTCCTGCGCGAGCCCCTCGATCGTCGTGACCGCGCGGCCCTCGGCCTGGACGGCGAATATCGTGCACGACTTGACCGCCTGGCCGTCGATAAGCACCGTGCAGGCGCCGCACAGGCTCGACTCGCAGCCGACGTGCGTGCCGGTCAGCCCACAGACGTCCCGCAGGTACTCGACGAGCAGCACGCGCGGCTCGACGTCGTGCTGGTGGAGCGCGCCGTTGACGTGAATCCGAACCGGAACACCCATGCTGGCCCCCGGAAGACAGGTGAGTTCAGCCGAAGAACCGAGAGGTCGAGATAATTCGATCAATCGCGCACGGTTGTCAAGGATAGGATTGGGGCGTGAATACGCCGCGGCAGGTGCTGTTTGCGAGCATGATCGGGACCACGATCGAGTTTTTCGACTTCTATATCTACGCGACCGCCGCCGTGCTCGCGTTCCCGCGCCTGTTCTTTCCCCCGTCGGATCCCGCGTCCGCAACGCTCGCGTCGCTGGCGACGTTCGGCATCGCGTTCCTGGCGCGCCCGATCGGCTCGGCGGTTTTCGGCCACTTCGGCGACCGCGTCGGCCGCAAGACGACGCTGGTGGCCGCGCTCCTCACGATGGGCGTCTCGACGGTCGCGATCGGCGCGCTGCCGACCTACGCGACGATCGGTCTCGCGGCGCCCGCCCTGCTGGCCCTCTGCCGCTTCGGCCAGGGTTTCGGCCTCGGCGGCGAGTGGGGCGGCGCGGTGCTGCTGGCGGTGGAAAACGCGCCGGAGGGGAGGCGGGCCTGGTACGGCATGTTCCCGCAGCTCGGCGCGCCCATCGGCTTCTTCCTCTCCGGCAGCGTCTTCCTCCTGCTGTCGGCGTGGCTGACCGAGGCGCAGTTCTTCGCGTTCGGGTGGCGGCTCCCGTTCCTTGCCAGCGCCGCGCTGGTGGTGATCGGCCTGTACGTGCGGCTGACGATCAGCGAAACGCCGGTGTTCCGCAGCGCGATCACGCACGAGGAACGGGCCCGCGTGCCGATGCTCGTGGTCTTCCGCGAGCATTCCGGCATGCTCGTCATGGGGACCCTGACGTCGCTGGCCACGTTCGTCCTGTTCTACCTGACCACCGTGTTCGCGCTCTCGTGGGGCACGACCTCGCTCGGCTACAGCCGCGAGTCGTTCCTCATCATTCAGCTCGTCGGCATCGTGTTCTTCGCGCTGACCGTGCCGCTGAGCGCCGTCCTCGCCGAGCGGGGGCGCCGCGCCACGCTGCTCTCGGTGACGGTCGCCATCGGCGTCTTCGGGCTGGTCATGGCGCCGCTGCTGTCGGGCGGCCTGCTCGGTGCGACCGTGATGATGGTCGTCGGCCAGGCGCTGATGGGACTGACCTACGGCCCGCTCGGGACGACGCTGTCGGAGCTGTTTCCGACGCGGGTGCGCTACACGGGCAGCTCGCTCACCTTCAACCTCGCGGGCATTTTCGGCGCGTCGCTCGCCCCGTACATCGCCACATGGCTCGCGCAGCAGTACGGGCTGCAGTATGTGGGGTACTATCTGACGGCCGCCGCGGCGCTGACGCTCGTCGGCCTGTTTGCCATGCATGAAACGAAGGACCACGCGCTGTAGGACCGCATGCAGATGAAGACGATCGTCTGCGCCGCCTGGCTCGCCAGCCTGCTCTGTGCGCCCGCGCCCGCGCGCGCACAGACGACGGGCCTCCCGGAGACCATCCCGATCTTCCCGCTCGAGAGCCCGACGCTCTTTCCGAATGCGTCGTTTCCGCTCCGCATCTTCGAGCCGAGGTACCGCGCGATGATTGCCGACGCCCTCAAGGGCAACCGCATCATCGGCATGGTCATGCTCGAACCCGGCCACGAAGCGGAGTACGAGGGGCGGCCGCCCGTCTTTCCGATCGGCTGCGCCGGCCTGATCACGGAATACGAAGAGCTGCCCGACGGCCAGTACACCATCCTGCTCGGCGGACTCGTGAAGTTCCGCGTGATGAGCGAGGACAACAGCCGCCCCTACCGTCTGGCGCGCGTGGCCGCGGTCCCCGAGCCGCTCGACGATCGTGACACGGCGGCGCTCACGCGGGCGCGGGAACGGCTCGTCGAGCTGCTCGCCGCCCTGTCGGATCAATTCGGCGACGTGCAGATTCCGCCCGGCATTCCGGACGAACAGGTGGTGGACGAGCTGGCCGAGCACGTGCCGATGGCGGCACTCGAGCGGCAGCGGCTGCTCGAACGGACGAACCCCCTCGCGC
Organism: Acidobacteriota bacterium; assembly: GCA_016213695.1. Classification (GTDB taxonomy): domain Bacteria; phylum Acidobacteriota; class Vicinamibacteria; order Vicinamibacterales; family UBA2999; genus DATCJA01. The sequence goes on from JACQZV010000170.1 coordinate 49,162, forward strand.
GCGCCACGACGCTCGTCGAACTGCTGGAAGCGAGGATCAGGATCCGGCGGTGAGCGGACCGCGGGTCAGTTGTTCTCGACCAGGAGCGATTCGCCCGTGTCCTTCGTGCATCCGCCCGCCGGCATCGCGGCGCCGCACTTGATGAGCGCGCCGGTCATGGCGCCGAACGGCCGGCCGTCGCGCAGCGGAAAGAACGACACCGTGAACACCGTGCCTTCGGGAAACGTCTTCGGCGAGAGCCCCCGCCGCGCCATGGCCGCCGCCGATCCCGTTTCGACGCCCCACCGCGCAGGCTTCCCGTCCGTGCCGATGAGCGGCTGGCCGTCCGGACCGAGCACGGTGAAGATGAGCTGCGCGTGGTTGGAACCCGGGATATAGCGTGTGAGCTTCCCCGTGAGCGTCTTCGTCTGCGTCTGGTCGTACATCGCGAACGAATGATGCGCGGCCGCCGGTGTCGTCACGCCGGCCAGCAGCAGGACGGCCGCGAGGCCGCAACCGAGCGCGTGTGTCTTCAACGGGTTTCTCCCGGCGGGTCCGCTTCGTCCGACAGGCGCGGAACCCGCCCTACGTACGTCCCATTATGGATCGACGCGATCGCGTTCAATCCGCGGGCTTGTCCCATCCCCGCTCGAAGTGCGTCTCCCAGTTCTGCGCCCACGGCCGCCCGAAGTAGTCGATGTACCCGTCGTCGACAAAGGTCTGCTGGGTCGGCCGGCCGTCGGGCCCGTTGACGATCGTGCTCTGGACGCGGCATTCGACATACGAGAAGCGCAGCTCCGGGTCGTCGGGACCGGCCTGCCGCTCCCACGGCGTCACGATATGCAGCGGCCGCGTGAACGCCTCCGGATCGTAGAACGTCGTCTCGACCGTGAGCGTCCTGCCATCGGCGCTCGGGCGGAAGACCTCGATCGTCTCGAGCTTGTCGCTGTATTCGAACATCGAATGCGACACCGTCCACGCCTGGACGTTCGCGGTCCATGCCACCAGCGTGCGGCCGGTCCAGAAGCCGACGGTCTCGCCGTACCACTGCGGGACCTGCTCCACATGCGCCCGGCCGATCAGCACCTTGCGGAGGAAGTTGTCCGCGATGCCGCTCAGGAACTGGACCTGGGTGGGCGTCACCATGACTTCGATCGGGCCGCCGAGCGAGAACTGCGACCACCACCGCATGAACCCTTCGGGATAGCAGAACGCCGCCATCCACTGGGGCGCGTTACTGACCGCCTCGTGGTAGTTCATCTGCGTCATGCGTTTCTGGTACTCGGGCGTGAGCAGCGAGATCATCGTGGACGCCTGCAGGTTGCGCCCCCAGATCCACTGTTCGTCGGGCGCGCCCCGGCGGTACCAGCCGTCCAAGTTCGGCAGCGTCTGGCGCGTGTGCGTGGTGGGGCCTCCGGCCTTTTTCGCCTCGGCGAGAAGCGCCTCGTAATGCTGCTGCGCCGTCGCATACGGGTACGGGCTCGCGATCTTCGCGACGTCGCGATCCAGGGTGCAGTCGCCCCACTGGCCGAGGCGGTTGTCGCGCCACATGTCGGTGAGCTGACGCGGCGTGTTGCACCGGGTGTAGCGCCGGTCCACCCAGTTCTGGCGATCGAGATAGAAATTCTTCGTGGTGAACAGATCGACCGGCAGCGGCTGCACGCCGGCGGGCGGGCGCGGCGCCGGGCCGGCCTGCTGCGCGGTGACCGTCAGGGGCCGTCCCGCGGCCACCACGGCCAACGCGGCGGCCGCGAATACGCTCGTGCGCACGGAAACCATCTGTGTTCCTCCTGTTGACTGCTGAGGCGTTCAGCGAAACTCCACGGGCGCCCTGGACGTTTCGTCGACGATCAGCCGAAAGACGTCGGGCCGGGCGTAGTGCCCGACCGGGTCGAAGTCGAGGCGGGCGCGCGCCAGGTCGTCGCGATCGAGGTCCGCGGTGAGGATCGCCTCCCCGGCGAAATCCGGCCCGGCGAGCACCTGCCCGAGCGGCCCGATGATGCAGCTGCCGCCGCGCGAGAGAACGGTGTCGGGGTCGTCGCCGAACGCTGTGTGGTAGCCGGCCGGATAATCGCGCCGCCGCGCGAACTGGTTGGCGGAGAGCACGAAGCACCGGCCCTCGATCGCGACGTGCTGCATGGTGGGCAGCCAGGTCTCGCGGTCGTCCGCCGTGGGCGCACAGTAGATCTCCACGCCCTTGGCGTACATCGCCGCGCGAAGCAGCGGCATGTAGTTCTCCCAGCAGATGACCGCGCCGATCCGGCCGATCCCGGTGTCGATGACCGGGAGCGTCGATCCGTCGCCACAGCCCCAGACGAGACGCTCGCTGCCGGTCGGCATGACTTTGCGATGTTTGCCCAGACATGCGCCGTCCGGCCCGAAGAACAGCACCGTACAGTACAGCGTGCCGCCGCCGCGCTCGACAACGCCCATCACCAGATACGTCCCGGCGCCGCGGGCGATGCCGGCCAGCGCGTCCACGTCAGGTCCGGGCACGTCGATGGCGCTCTCCCAGTAGATCCGGAACTGCTCGCGCCCTTCCGGCGTGCGCGAGCCGACGGTGGCGCCGAAGTCGAGGCCGCGGGGATACGCCGACACGAACGCCTCGGGAAAGAGCGTGAGCCGGGCGCCGAGGCGCGCGGCGTCGGACGTGAGATCGCGCGCCTTCTGCAGCGTGCGCGCGACGTCGAACGCCACGGGCGCCGCCTGGACGACCGCCACGCGGCTCGATGAACTGGGCATGCCGTCTTCCTCCACCCCGGCTGCGGCGGTTCACCGCAACGCGGGAGCGATAATACCGTGATGTCGCTGGCGATCGGCACGGCGGTGCGCGTGGCGTCACTCGGCGGCAAGCGCGGCGTCGTCGTCGACGCGGGCCACGGCGGGCACTACCGCGTCCGGGTGGAGAACGTCACCGTGTCGTGCCGGGAGCCCGACCTCACGCCGGCCGTCGAGAGCGGACGGAAAGCACGGCGGCGGCCCGCCACGGCGGACACCGCGCCGGCAGGCAGCGGCGACGGTCCGGCCGCGCCGGCGGGACGTCTCGACCTGCACGGCCTGACGGTGGAGGAGGCGCTCCAGCGCGTCCTCGAGGAGATCGACCACGCGCTGCGCCGCGGCGCCGACCGCGTGGAGGTCGTACACGGGAAAGGGTCCGGGCGGATCAGGGCGGCGCTGCACCGCCAGCTCGCGACCCTGCCGGTCGTCGCGGCGTTCAGGCTGGATCCGCGCAACCCGGGCGTGACGTGGATCTATTTCTGAGCGGGCCGCGGGGCGTGTGGCACGTGGCCGCGCCTGTAGACCATGAACGTGCGGTTGAACTCGATGACGGTCACGCCCGTCTGGTTGTACCCGGTGGTCTTCACCCGCACGATTCCGACCGACGGCTTCGATTTCGACACGCGCGCCTCGAGCACCTCGCTCCGCGAATAGACGGTGTCGCCTTCGAAGAGCGGATTCGGCAGCCGCACGTCGTCCCAGCCGAGATTCGCGACGCCGTTCACGGTGAGGTCGATCACCGACTGCCCGGTCACGAGTGCCAGCGTGAAACATGAGTTCACGAGCCGCTGGCCGAACTGCGTGCGTTTCGAGTATTCGGCATCAAGGTGCGTCGGGTTCGTGTTCATCGTCAGGCAGGTGAACCAGATGTTGTCGGCATCGAGCACCGTCCGGCCGACGGGGTGCTCGTAGACGTCGCCCACCTCGAAGTCCTCGAATACGCGTCCGGTCCAGCCTGCTTTCACCGCCATCAGATCACCGCCTCTCTCTTCCAATTCGCGACGATGTCGCCGCTGAAGCCGAGCTCGCCGAGAATGGCCGCCGTGTGCTGGCCGAGCGCCGGCACCGCGCCCATCACGGGCTCGGTCCCGTCGATGGCGACCGGGGGCGGCAGCGCGCGCAGCGGCCCCGCCTCGGAGTCGATCGTCGTCCAACGGCCGCGCGCCGACAGCTGCGGGTGGTCGAGGAACTCGCGCAGCGAGTTCATCCGCGCGGACGCCACCCGCGCCCCCTCGAGCCTCGCGAGCACGTCGTCGAGCGGCAGCGGGGCGAACGCCTCATCATTGAGCGCGTGGAGCGCGGGCCGGTTCTGCACGCGCGCCTCGTTCGTGCAGAACCGCGCGTCGGTTTCCACGTCCGGGCGCCGCAGCACGTCCGCGCAGAAGCGCGTCCACTCGCGCGCGTTCTGAATGGCGAGGTAGACGTGCCCGTTGGCGCAGCGAAACGGCCCGTAGGGTGCGATCGACACGTGGTTCGGCCCGCTGCGCCGCAGCTCTTCTCCCGTGTACGCCGCGTAGTACATCGGAAATCCCATCCACTCGGCGAGCGCGTCGAAGAGCGACACCTCGATCGTGGCGCCCGCGCCGGTCGCCTCGCGGCGCAGCAGCGCGGTCAGCACGCCGGAATAGGCATACATCCCGGCGGCGATATCGGCGATCGAAATGCCGACGCGGCAGGGGGTCTCCGGCGTGCCGGTAATCGAGACGACGCCCGCCTCGCTCTGCACGAGCAGGTCGTACGCCTTCCTGGACGCGAAGGGCCCGTCCGTGCCGTAGCCCGAGATATTGCAGACGATCAACCGCGGGTTCCGCG
>JACQZV010000025.1 GCA_016213695.1 Acidobacteriota bacterium
CCAATAATCGCGGGATGTTAGCACGGTGCCATCGCCAGTCCGGCGGCGGCCGTTAACTGCCGGCGCGGCCGATAACCCGCCAGGCGTTCGCGTCTAATCACGTCCGCGATCGGGAGCGCCGCACCGGAAGTGACTGCGGCCGCGCAAGTTGAACGGCAGGGCTGCCCGAGCCGGACGCGATTACGCGCGAGTCGCTCGTCGTCATAATCTCAGCGATGGCCGAACGAGTCCCTGGATGGGACCGGTGTGGGAGCGTGGCATATCATGGAGCCATGAACGAGGTCGTCGATTTCATCAACGTCAACCGCGACCGGTACGTGGACGAACTGAAACAGTACCTCGCGATCCCGAGCATCAGCGCGCTGCCCCAGCACACCGGCGACGTGCGCCGCGCCGCGGAGTGGACCGGCGAGTCGCTCCGCACCGCCGGCATGCAGAACGTCCGGCTCATCGACACGCCGGGCAATCCGGTTGTGTACGGCGACTGGCTCGGCGCGCCCGGCAAGCCGACAATCCTCTTCTACGGCCACTACGACGTGCAGCCCGTCGATCCACTCGACCTCTGGACGACGCCGCCCTTCGAGGCGAGCGTGCGCGACGGCGAAATCTACGCGCGCGGCGCCGCCGACGACAAGGGCCAGGTGTTCATGCACATCAAGGCCATCGAGGCGTGCATCAGGAAGACCGGCGGCCTGCCGGTCAACATGAAGTTCTTCATCGAGGGCGAAGAGGAAGTCGGCAGCGTGCACCTGGATGAGTTCGTGCGCGCGCACAAGCAGGACCTGGCCGCCGACGTCGTGGTCATTTCCGACTCGCCGATGTTCGACCGCGGCATCCCGTCGATCTGCTACGGCCTGCGCGGCCTCGTCTACTTCCAGATCGACCTGCGCGGCACCAGGAGCGACCTGCACTCAGGTTCGTTCGGCGGCGCGGTCGCCAACCCCGCGTTCGTGCTCGCGCAGGTGCTGGCCCAGATGAAGGACCGCGGCGGCCGCGTGAAGATTCCCGGTTTCTACGACGACGTGCGGCCACTGAGCGACTCGGAGCGCGCCGAATGGAAGAAGCTGCCGTTCAACGAAACCCGGTACCGCAAGGAGCTCGGCGCGCCGCGGCTGTTCGGCGAGAAGGGCTATTCAACGCTCGAGCGCGTGTGGGCGCGGCCGACCTTCGAGGTGAACGGGCTCCTCTCCGGCTTCACCGGCGAAGGCGCGAAAACCGTGCTGCCCGCCGTGGCGATGGCCAAGGTGAGCATGCGGCTCGTGCCCGATCAGCACCCCGACACCATCGCCGGGCTGTTTGAAACCTACGTGAAGAAGACGTGCCCGCCAACCGTCGAGGTGAAGGTCACGCGCATGCACGGCGGAAAGCCCTGGATGACCGAGTTCGACAACAAGTACGTGCGCGCCGCCGGGCGCGCCATCGAGAAGGGATTCGGGCGCGCGCCGGTCTTCAACCGCGAAGGGGGCTCAATCCCCGTGGTGTCAACGTTCCAGGAGGAGCTCGGCGTGCCGAGCGTGCTGTTCGGCGTCGGGCTGCCCGACGAAAACGCGCACGCCCCCAACGAGAAGCTCGATCTCGGCAACTTTCACAACGGGATCATCGCTTCCGCATACCTGTACCAGGAGATCGCGGAGCTGACCTGACGCTCGCCAGGTCACAAGGCGTGTGACTTGGGCCTTGTGACGTGTGCCTTGTTACAGCCGAATGCTGCCCGGCTCGGTCGGGCGGTCCGGGTCCTGCCGATCGCGGCGCGGCCGCTGACCGCCTGGCTGGCGCTGTCCCGGCGTGGGTCCGAGCTGGCCGGGGGGCTCCGACGAGGTCTTCGTGAGCGTCTCCGTGTATACCGCGCCCTCGATGCCGCCCATCGTCCACTCGCCGACGAGGCGGCTGCCATCCATCTTGTAGACCACGACGGCGGGGGCGCCGCCGAAGTAGCTGACGGCGAAGACGCCGCCGCTGTAGATGCCGATGCCGAGCACGGCCCCGTCGTCGAGCGTCCACTTCACGCGGAACGTCTCGCGCACTTTCGCGATCTCGACGACGCCCTGATAGGCAGTTCCGTCCGGGTTCACGCCCTCACAGCGATACGAGCCCACGAGATCAGATTCGGGAGCACGCGCCGCAGTGGGGCCGATGGCGCATACCGTGACAAGAACCACGCCGAGCAGGACCGATCGGGGCATCAGAAGCCTCCTGACAGCAGGCACCAGCAATAGGGATTCCACGAGAAACGGCCACAGAGTATCACTGGATCAGGCTTCAGGCTTCAGGCTTTGGGCCGTCAGTTCAGCCCGGCAATCCGGCGGCGGAGCGTCTTGACGTGCTCCCAGATCTGCCGCCGCTCGTCCCGGGTGCTCTTGTCCACCTGGCCAACGGCCGTCAGTGTCAGGTACGTCTGCAGGTCGCGCAACGCGCCCGTGATGTCGTTGAGGTGGAACGCGAGCAGGCCGCGGTCGCGCAGTTCGCCGAGCGCCGACGGCGTGATGGCCAGCAGGAGCTCGGTGGCGTCGCGCGCCTGCGGGAACGACCGCATGTGGACGTACAGCCGCTTCAGGTTCAGCAGCATGCGGGCGACGATCTGCGCGCGGGTGGCCGGCGCGAGCAGCGACGGGCTGAACGCCACCTCGGATCCGACGTGCTTCTGCAGCAGGCGGCGGCAGTCGGGCTCGGAGAGCAGCGCGCCGGCGTGGAACGGGTCGATGATGAGACTCCGCGCGTCGCGGCCGCCCTCCTGTGGCACGCGCACGAGGAAGTGGCCCGGGAAGTTCACGCCGTCGATGCGCAGGCCGGCCCGCCGGCCGATTTCCATGTAGACGATCGACAGCGTGATGGGAATGCCGGTGCGGCGGTCCAGGACCTCGTTGAGGCAGCTGTTGCGCGGGTCTTCGTAGCGCTCGCGATTGCCGGTGAACCGTTCGCGCTCGAACAGGAACTGATTGACGCTGCGGATGCGGGCGGGAAGCGAATCGTCTCCCGTCTCGTGCTGGTGACGGTCGATGCACTCGCGCGCGTGGCCGCCCAGCGCGTCGAGCCGTTCGAGGTACGCGGCGGCGTCGAGGTGCGGATATTCGAGGCGCGCGATGACGAGCGCCGCCGGCGCCAGGTCGGCGCCGGGCGCGTCGGCCGCCGCCACGAGGGCGTCAACGAGGTCCCGGTGCATGCTGACCCCGCGGATCGACGGCCGGCGTTGCGCACAGCCGATCGAGCATGGGCACCGACAGCGCGTCGAGGCCGCTGACGACGAGTTCCGCGCCGTCCAGTTCCCCGGCCGGATAGCTGGTCGTCAGGCCCACGCAGCGCAACCCGGCGCCGCGGGCCGACTCGAGCCCCCACCGGGAATCCTCGATGGCCACCGACCGGGCCGGATCGAGGGCGCGTCCCGTGCGCTGACGCAGTTGCTCGAACGCCAGCTGATACGGCGCCGGCGACGGCTTGCTGTGCGGCGTGTCGCCGGCCGCGACGATCACGGCAAACAGATCGCCGAGCCCGGCGGCGTCGAGGATTTCGACGATCTCGTGCCGCAGCGCGCCCGACGCGATGGCCAGCGGGACCTCGGCGGCGGCGGCGCGGACAAACGCCGAGGCGCCGGGAAAGAGCACCTGCGCGTCCTCCAGGAGATCCTGGAGCGCCGCGGCCTTGCGCGCGACGAGCGCGGCAACCTGCCCGGCGCCGAGCGCCACGGCGCGGTCGCGGGCCAGCGCCTCGAAGAGGCCGACATCGTCGTAGCCGAGGTAGCGCGCGTAGTAGTCCTCGGCCGAGAGCGGCAGCCCCTGCTCGGCCAGCGTCCGCTGGAACGCCCGCAGGTGCAGCGGCTCGCTGTTGGCGATCACCCCGTCGAAATCGAACACGATGGCCTGGAGCGCCGACCTCATGCGCCGGGCGCTCTCTCGCCGGCGCGGATTTCCACGCTCATGCGGTTCGACGGGGGAGGAAACGGGCACTCGTAGGCGGCGTTGTAGGCGCAGTACGGGTTGTAGGCGCGGTTGAAGTCGATCGTGTAGTACCCGGTGGTCGTCGGCTCGATGTCGAGATAGCGCCCGGCCGAGTATGTCTCCTTGCCGGTCGTGACGTCGGCGAACGGCACGAAGAGGTTGGCGATCTGCTGGGTGCCGTCCTCGACAAACGCGCCCAGGCTGCGGCGCTCGCCGGCAAGCGTGAACTCGAGCACGCCGACGAGCTGCATCCGGCGCAGCGCGCCGGTGGAAGTCGGCATCTCGAACACCGGGCGGTCGTCCGACAGTTTCAGCGCCGCCGGGATCATGTAGCTCGCATCGATGGGGAAGTAACGGAGCGGCAGCAGCCCGTCCCGCTTCTCCTTCGGCACCGGCGAATCGGCGTCCTCGCGAAACTGGCGATCCTTGACCACCCGCGCCGCCGCCAGCCGATCGGCGTAGGTCTTGTCGTCGGGCGCCGAGGGTCCGGAGGAGCAGGCCGAGACGAAGAGGATCACGAGCCACGGAGCCACGGAGCCACGGAGACCAAGCATAGGCACTAAAAAATATACCGCCCCTTCTGGACGGTCGCGTCCGCGAGGCGGCGCCGCAGCTCCACGGTGTTGGCCGGCGCCGGCTTGAGCACCCGGCGCAGGGCCGCCAGCAGCGTGCGCAGCGCGTCGCCTTCGGCCATGGCGGCCAGGGCGCTCCGGGCGGCGTGTTCCACGCGCTGCGCGGCGTCGCTGACGAAGCAGCGTGCCGCCGCCTCGTGCAGCCCCGCCAGCTCGGAGGCGGCGCCGGCCGCCGCGCGGGCCCGGGCCAGGGCGCTCTCCCCCGCGTAGATGTCGATCAGGATGTCGGCGGCGTAGCCGAGCACTTCCTGCTCGTCGCCGAGCTTCTGTCCGTAGGTCTGCATCGCGGTGCCCACGACGACGAGCGCGACCTTCTTGAAGGACCCAACCAGGCGCATCTCCTCCGCGAGACTCTCCGCGTCACCGCCGCGTCCGGCCGGCGGCCCTGGCGTCAGCAGCTCGTCCTGGAGCTGTGTGGCCGCGGCGATAAGCGGCAGCTCGCCCTTGAGCGCGCGACGGACGAGCATGCCGGGGATGAGCAGCCGGTTGATCTCGTTGGTCCCCTCGAAGATCCGGTTCACCCGCGCGTCGCGGTAGTACCGCTCCGCGCTGTAGTCCTTGACGAAGCCGTTGCCGCCGTGAATCTGCACGTTCTCGTCGAGCACGTAGTCGAGCGTCTCGGTGCCGGCCACCTTCGCAATGGACGACTCGACGGCGTACTCCTCGAACGCCTGCGCGACCTGCCGGCCCGGGTCCGCCAGGGCGGCTTCGATCAGGCCGGCCGTCCGGTAGACGAGGCTCTCGACGGCGTAGGTCCGCGCCGTCATCTCGCCGAGCTTGTGCCGGATCGCGCCGAAGGCGGCGATCGGCTGGCCGAACTGCCTGCGCGAGGCCGCGTAGCGGGCGGCGTCGCCGATCGACACCCGGCACCCGCCGATGCTCATGCCGCCCAGCTTGAAGCGGCCGAAGTTGAGCGTGTTGAGCGCCACCTTGTGGCCCTTGCCGATTTCGCCGAGCACGTTCCCGGCCGGCACCTGGGCGTCCTGCAGCAGGATCGACGTCGTGGACGAGCCGTGCAGGCCCATCTTGTGCTCTTCCGTGCCCGCGCTCACGCCGGGGAACGACCGCTCGACGATGAACGCGGTGAAGTGCTCGCCGTCGACCTTGGCGAACACGATGATCACGTCGGCGAAGCCGCCGTTGGTGATCCACATCTTTTCGCCGTTCAGCCGCCAGCTGCCGTCGGGCGCGCGCGTGGCGCTCGTCCTGGCGGCCAGCGCGTCGGAGCCCGAGCCCGATTCGCTGAGCGCGTAGGCGCCCACCCATTCGGCCGAGACGAGCTTCGGCAGGTACGCCGCCTTCTGCGCCTCGGTGCCGAAGAGCACGACCGGCGTGATGCAGAGATTGGCGTGGGCGCCGTACGCCGTCGCAAACGACGCCGCCCGCGCAATCGACTCCGAGACGATGAGCGAGGCGGTATTGTCGAGGTCGAGCCCGCCGTACTGCTCGGGAACGTTGATGCCGTGCAGCCCCAGCTCGCCCGCCTTGCGGAGCAGCGCGCGCGCCAGCGCCCAGTCCTTGGCCTCGAGGCGCTCGAGGTTCGGCAGCACCTCGGCGTCGAGGAACTCGTCAACCGTCTGCGCCATCAGGCGGTGTTCGTCGGAGAGCCGTTCGGGGGTGAAGACGTCGTCCTCGGGCTGCTCGACGAGCCACGCTCCGCCTTTTCTGGCTTCGCTCACGGTCTCCATAACAGCTCCCGGCAGGCCGCGCGGCCCGCCCTACAGGCGTTCGAAGATCCCCGCCGCGCCCATGCCGCCGCCGACGCACATCGACACCATGCCGTAACGCACCTTCCGCCGCCGCATCTCGCCGAGCAGCGTTGTCGTGAGCTTGGAGCCCGTGCATCCGAGCGGATGGCCGAGCGCAATGGCGCCGCCGTTGACGTTGAGCCGATCCGGATCGATCGGCAGCTCGCGCAGGCAGGCGAGCACCTGGGCGGCAAACGCCTCGTTCAGCTCCACGAGTCCGATGTCGTCGAGCGAGAGGCCTGCCAGCTTCAGCGCCTTGCGGATGGCGGGCACCGGGCCGATGCCGAAGAGCTCGGGCGGCACGCCGGCCGTGGCGTACCCGACAAAGCGCGCCAGCGGCTGGAGGCCGCGCTCCCTGGCAAAGGCGGCGGAGGTGACGAGCACCGCGGCGGCGCCGTCGCTCGTCTGCGACGAGTTGCCGGCGGTGACGGTGCCGTGCGCGTGGAAGGCGGGGCGCAGCTTCGCCAGCGCCTCGGCCGATGTGTCGCGGCGCGGCCCTTCATCCTGCGCGAAGGTGACCTCGCGGATCTCGCGCGTGCCGGGACCGTTCGTCTGCACCGAGACGCGGAACGAGAGCGGCGTGATTTCGTCCCGGAACCTCCCCGCGTCGATGGCGGCGAGCGCGCGCTGATGGCTGCGCAGCGCGAAGGCGTCCTGCTCCTCGCGCGAGATCCGGCTCTCGCGCGCGTGGTTCTCGGCCACCAGCCCCGTGCTCAGGTAGACGTCGGGGTAGCTGTCGACGAGCGCGGGGTTGGGCGCCACCTTGTTGCCGCCCATCGGCACCATGCTCATCGACTCGGCGCCGCCGGCGATGACCGCCTGCGCGAACCCGCACATGATGCGCTCGGAGGCGAACGCAATCGACTGCAGGCCTGAGGAGCAGAAGCGGTTGATGGTGACGGCCGACGCCTCCACGGGAATGCCGGCCCGCAGGCTGGCGATGCGCGCGACGTTCAGTCCCTGCTCGCCCTCCGGCATCGCGCAGCCGAGGATGACGTCCTCAATCTCGGCCGGATCGACGCCCGGCGCGCGGGCGAGCACGTCGCCGATGACGGCGGCCGCCATCTCGTCGGGGCGCACGGTCCGCAGCGTGCCGTTCGGCGCCTTGCCGACGGGGGTCCGCGCGGCGGCAACGATTACTGCTTCGTGCATGAGAAATCCTCCAGCAAATCCGCGAGCGCGTCGCCGACTTCGGCCGCCTGTCCGTCGAACAGATGGTTCGCGCCGTCGATTTCCACGAGCTCCTTCGGCTCGTGCAGCTGCGCGTAGAACCGCCGCACGAGCCCGATCGGGATGAGCTCGTCGCGCCCGCCATGGACGACAAACGTCGGCTTGCGCGAGAGCGTGACCGACGCGAACTCGTACCGGTCGACCGGCGGGGCGATCGCGATGAGCGCGCAGATCCGGTCGTCGTCGGCGCCCACCGTCGCGGCGATGTACGAGCCGAACGAGAAGCCGGCCGCCCAGATGTCCAGGCCCGGGTACTGCGCGGCCATGTATGCCACGGCGGCGCGGTAGTCGTCCTGTTCGCCGCGCCCGTCGTCCCACGCGCCGGCGCTCGAGCCGACCCCGCGGAAGTTGAAGCGCATCACGACGCAGCCGATGCGGGCGAGCGCCTTCGCCGACTGATAGACCACCTTCGTGTGCATGGTCCCGCCCTCGGTCGGCAGCGGGTGCGCAAACACCACCGCGGCGCGCGGCGCGCCGACCGGCGGGTCAATCAGCGCCTCGAGCGGACCGGCGGGTCCGGGAATCCGGGGCAGGCGGTCAGCCAACGCGCCTCCTCGGGGCCGTGTCGCGATCGGCCCGCTCCGCGAACGGCACGATGAGACCGGCAAAGACCCCCGGACGCGTGATCGATCCCAGATGGCCGCTGCGCGCAATCGTCTCCACGCGGACGCCCGGCCAGAGGCGCGCATAGTCGCGCGTGCGTTCGACCGGCACCACCCGGTCGAGCGCGGCGTCGCCCGTAATGACGAGCGCCGGAAGCGTCAGGCGGGCGAGCTCGTCCCGCAGGTTGACGGCGGCCAGCAGCCGGATGCGGCGCGCCATGCGGCGCGGCGAAAACCTGTGCGTGGCGGCGCGCCAGGCAAACCGGAGCGCGGCGGCCGCGCCGCGCCAGACGCCCGGGTTGGCGGCGGCAATCTCGCCGTACAGGCGGACCGAGGCGAAGAGGAAGAGCGGCGTCAGCAGGCGGGGCGCCCGCAGATAGAAGGTGACCCGCCGGTCCGGCGTCCACGCCGGCGGAAGCGCCGACACGAGCACGAGCGACGCGGCGCGGTCGGGATAGCGGGCGGCGAAGGCGGCGGCAATGAGGCCGCCGTACGACACGCCACAGATGCAGGCGCGATCGAGGCCGGACTGGTCGAGCGCGTCACGAACCTGCTCCACATAGCACTCGAAGCCGCGCGCCGGGTCGAACCGGGCGCCGCAGGACGGTTCGTCGGCCAGGGAAAACGTGATGACGCGGCACCGCTGCGCCAGCGCATCGATGGCCGGCGCCATCCACTCCCATCGCCCCTGAATGCCGGGGATGACGACGAGGGGCGTCCCGCCCCCACGGTCAACTAGCTTCATGACTGCCCACTGCCCACTAGTTTCTCAGCGCTTTCCCCATTTTCAACATGTGCTGGATCCGCTCCTGCGTTTTCCGCTCGCCGGCCAGGCGCAGAAACGCCTCGCGTTCGAGGTCGAGCAGCTCCTGCTCGGTGACCGTCGAGGGATGCGGCAGCGTTCCGCCGGCCATCACCGTGGCGAGCGCGCGGCCGATGAGCACGTCGTACTCGCTGATTCGCCCCGCCCGCCAGGCCAGGTGAATCCCGAGCTTGAGCGCCGCCAGCACCGCGTCGCCTCCGACCGGAATCGCCATCCGGCGCGGCGGCGGGTGGTAGCCCTCGCCGATCCGTTGCAGGGCTCGTGCCTTCGCGTCGGCGAGCAATCGTTCGCGGTTCATCGTGAAGGCGTCGATCGGGCGAAGGTAGCCCAGCCGCCGCGCGTCCGGCGCCGAGGACGACACATTGGCCAGCGCCACCGTTTCGAACGCGCGCTGGATCGGCGGCAGAAAGTCGGTGTCGCCCGGGTTCATGCTCTCGGCGGCCCTGGCCACCATCTCCTTGGTCCCCCCGCCGGCGGGAATGAGCCCGACGCCCACCTCGACGAGTCCGATGTAGCTCTCGGCCGCGGCCTGCACCCGATCGGCGTGGAGCAGGATTTCGCATCCGCCGCCGAGCGTCAGTCCCGCGGGGGCGACAATGACCGGCACGTCCGCGTAGCGCAGCGCCATGTTCGCCTGCTGAAATGCCCGCACCATGGCGTCGATGTCTTCCCAGTTCTCCTCCTGTGCCTCGAGCAGCAGCAGCATGAGGTTGGCGCCTGCCGAGAAGTTCGGCGCCTCGTTGCCGACCACGAGCGCGGCAAAGTTGCGCGCCGCCTCACGGACGCCCGCCTCGAGCATCTCGATCGTGTCGGCGCCGACGACGTTCATCTTGGAGTGGAACTCGACGCAGAGCACGCCGTCGCCGAGATCGACCAGGCTGGCGCCGGCGTTCTTCCGGACGACGGCCGTGCGGTCCTTCGCGGCGCGCAGAATCTCCAGGCCGGATCCCGCAGGCGGCAGCCCGCCGTCGCGCAGCGCCTTCCGTCCGCTCGTGAGCGCGGCCTCGAGCAGCGGCGGAATCTGGAGCGCTGGATCGGCGTCCCGCGCCGCGGTCACCACGGGCTCGATGCCAATCGCGTCGATGAGCTCGAAGGGACCGATCTCCCAGCCGAATCCCCATCGCATCACGCGATCGACGTCGTCGGGCGAGTGGGCGATCGAGGGCGCGACGGCCGCGGTGTAGACGAGCGTCGGGGCGAGCGTCTCACGCAGGAAACGGCCGACGGCGTCGGCGCCGCCAAAGAGCGTGCGCACGCGCTCGCGGACGTTGGCAATCGAGGCGGCGGCATCGAGGGAGCCGAGGCGCGGCTGCTGCCGCGCCCGGTAGGTGAGCGTGGCGGGGTCGAGCGTGAGGATCGTCGATTCGCCTCCGGCCGTCTTCTCGCGCTTGTAGAACCCCTGGCCGGCTTTCTCGCCGGTCATCCCGCGCTCGAGCATTCCCTTGACGAACGGGGGCAACGTCCAGACATCGCTGCCCGTGCCAGGCGCCGCAGACCCGGCGGACAACCGCTCGCGCAAATTGCCGATCACATGGCCGAGCACATCGAGCCCCGCGATGTCCATCGTCCGGAACGTGGCGCTTTTAGGCCGGCCGAGCGCCGGGCCCGTCATCGCGTCCACTTCCTCGATGGTGCAGGCGCCGCTCGCCACCGTGGCGAGGATGCGCATGAACCCGTAGAGGCCGATGTGATTGCCGATGAAATTCGGCGAGTCCTTCGCCGTCACCACGCCCTTGCCAAGCTGGTGGTCGGCGACGTGCGCCACGTCCTTCACGACATCAGGCTTTGTTTCCGGCGTGGGAATCACTTCGAGCAGGTGCAGGTAGCGCGGCGGGTTGAAGAAATGCGTCCCGAGCCAGTGCTGTCGGAAGTCGTCGCTTCGCCCTTCGGCCAGCGCGGCAATCGGGATCCCCGAGGTGTTGGAACTGACGATCGATCCGGCGCGCCGCGCGCGATCGACTTTTTCGAGCAGCAGCCGCTTGATGTCGAGCTGCTCGACGACCGCCTCGATAATCCAGTCGGCGTCGCCGATGCGCTTCAAATCGTCGTCGAAGCTGCCGACGCGGATGAGCGTCCACGTGTCGGGGGCAAAAAACGGGTCCGGCTTGAGCGTCCTGGCGCGCGCGAGTCCCTGTTTGGCGGCGTCGAGGCTGACGTCGAGCAGCAGCGCGGGAATGCCCGCGTTGGCAAAGTGCGCGGCAATCTGGGCGCCCATGGTGCCGGCGCCGAGGACCGCGACCGAGCGGATGACCATCGATCCGATGTTACTTCTACTGGTGGACCGTCCGAACTGACGCTACGAGCGGGTCAGAATCGACTCGCGGTCGAACAGGGCGATGCCCAGCCGCAGCAGCGCCCCGTTGGCGACGGCGAGCGCCAGGGCCGTCGCGGCAATAACGGGGCCGGTCAGGCGGAAGCTGCCGGTGAGCTGGACGACGAGCAGCGCCGCGATGGGGAGCACGATGATCGCGCCGATCTGTTGGGCGCTCCGCGCGTCGTTGGCCCGTGACGAGGCGCAGACCGCGAGCTGAAGCGCCGCCAGCGCCGCGAGCGGCCCGAGGATGAAGACGATGGCGAGTGACGAGGGGGCGAGGAGCGCCCGGAACACACCCGGCTGCGCGAAGAGGACGACACCGCCGAGGTACAGCGCAAAACAGGCGAGCGTGAGGGCCACGGCCGGCGCCAGCGATCCGAGGATTTTGGCGCCGAGCAGCTCGAGCGTGGTGATCGGGGTAGCCAGCAGCGGCTCGAGCGTGCGTGCCTGCTTCTCGCCGACCACGCTGGAGGCGGCCACCGACATGGCGCCGGCCACCGGCGTGAGCACGAGCAGCACGAGGAACTGCTGGAAGATCCACGCCTGAATGGCGCCCTCCGGGTCGAGGCCGGCCAGCCCGGGCTGGCTCCGGTAGATCTCCAGCGCCACCCGAAAATCGCTCGAGTCCGAGAGGCGCTCGCCGGCGGCGGCGGGAATCACGATGGCGACGAAGAAGGGCAGCAGGATCGAGACCACACCCGTGAGCGCCGCGGGCACAAAGAGCGCCGGGTTCTGACGAAGGTCCGCCAGCTCCTTGTCGAGGAGCGCGAGCATGCGGTTCATTGGTTTCGCACCGAGCGCCCGGCTTCAGCCTGACCCAGCAATCGCAAGTACACGTCCTCGAGCGGCGCCTGCTCCGCGGCCACCGACAGCACATCCGCGCCCGCTTCCACGAGCCGCCGCACGAGGGCCGGCGCCGCGGACGCGGAATCGGTCACGCCAATCGACAACGTGCGCGCGTCCGCCCGGACGTCGCGGAATCCCGCCGCCGCGAGCAGATCGACGTACGCCGAAGCGGCTTGCCCGACGGTAATTCGTACCCGCGAGCCGAAGACCCGCGCGCGCAGCGCGGCCGGCGTATCCACTGCCAGCAGCCGCGTGCGCATCACGGCCACCCGATCGGCGACGCGGTCGGCTTCATCGAGATTGTGCGTGGAGAGCACCACCGTGCGCCGCTCGCTGCGAAGGCGCCGCACGAGCTCGCGCACCTCGCGCGCGCTCCCGGGGTCGAGGCCGGCCGTCGGCTCGTCGAGCAGCACGATGTCGGGCCGGTGCAGCAGCGCGCGCGCCAGCGCGAGGCGTTGCTTGAGCCCCTTCGACAGCCGCGCCGCGGCGTCGCCGGCGCGATCGCCCAGGTCGAACAGCGCGAGCGCCTCGGCCACCGCGTCGTCGGGGTGCGGGAGGCCATGCAGCTTTGCGTACACGAGCAGATTCCGGCGGACCGACAGCCGCTCCCAGAGGCCGGGCGCCTCGGTGAGCAGCCCGATGCGGCCGCGCAGCCGCGACGCGTTCTCCCGCGAGAGCGTCTCCCCGCCGACGCACACGCGGCCGGATGAAGGTTCGATCAGTCCCGCGAGCATCCGGAGCGTCGTCGTCTTGCCGGCGCCGTTTGGTCCGAGCAGCGCGAAAATCTCGCCGGCAGCGAGATCGAACGACACGTCTTCCACGGCCACGCGCGTTCCGAAGCGGCGAGTGAGGCGGTCGGCGGTCAGCGGCACGGAGGCGAATCGGCTACGAAGATCATCAGAGTGTCACAGTTCCGACACCACGTGATTTCGAAGATGTAAGCTCACTTTTGTAATACGCACGTTCCGGGCGAGGCATGACGTACGACGACAAATTAGAACGTCACGCGCAGGAGGGGAGACTAGAATGACAATTGACTTCCGGCGTGGCTCTTGCCGTAGCCCTTGACCGGTGATGCTCCCCACCCGAAGGAGGGTCGTTGTGACTGCTCTACGCTTGCGTGTATGCCTGTGCCTTGTGGCGGCGTTGCTGACATTCAACGCCGGTCCGCTGCTCGCTCAGGGCAAGGATGGCGACAAGGGCAAGGACCCGAAGGTTGACCTGAAGCCGGTGGACGGTGGCGCGAAGGGCCTGCCGCAACAGGTCATGGCGCTGCGCGTGGAACTTGCCGCCGCCCTGGCCAGGATCGCAGAGGTGGAATCGATCATCTCGTCGTTCGATCTGGCCGCGCTGGCTGCGCTGCAGGCGCAGATCACCGCAGAAGTGGCGGCCCGCGCGGGGGCCGACACGATCCTGCAGAACAACATCAACGGCGAGGTGGCGGCCCGGCAGGCGGCCGACGCCGCGCTGCAGGCCAGTTTCGACGGCGAAGCGGTCACGCGCGCTGGGGCTGACACGACGCTGCAGAACAACATCAATAACGAGGTGGCGGCCCGGCAGGCGGCGGACACCACGCTCCAGACGAACGTCAACAGCGAAGCGGCCGCCCGACAGGCGGCGGACACGGCGCTGCAGGCCAGTTTCGATGGCGAAGCGGCGGCCCGGCAGGCAGCGGACACCACGCTCCAGACCAACATCAACAACGAAGCGGCAGCCCGGCAGGCGGCGGATACGGCGCTGCAGGCCAGTTTCGACGGCGAAGCGGCCGCGCGCACCGCGGCGGACACCACGCTCCAGACCAACATCAACAACGAAGTGGCGGCGCGCCAGGCCGCCGACACCACGCTGCAGAGCAACATTAACGCCGAAGCCGTGGCGCGGGCGCAGGGCGACATCGATACGCTGTCGGCTGCCAAGCTGTACACGGACTCGTCAGTCGGGAACGAGGCTGCGGCGCGGGCTGCCGCGGACACCACGCTGCAGAACAACATCGACAGCGAGGCGGCGGCGCGTGCGGCGGCCGATGCGGCGCTGCAGGCCAGCCTCGATGGCGAGGCGACCACGCGGGCCGGGAAGGACGTCGAGCTTCAGGCGGAGATCGACGGCATCACCACCGGCGGCGGCGTGCCGGCCGTGCTCACGGATCTGGCGGGCCACCTGACGCTCGAAGGTATGGTGAACGGCGTCGCCGGGCCCAACTTCGTTCTGCACGGCGCCAACCTGCACATCCGCAACGACGGCGGTGCGACGGCGTCCAGCAACGGCCTTGGGAATCTCTTCGTCGGTTACAACGAATCAGTCGGTGACGATGCCGCCCGGGGCGGCTCGCACAATGTGGTGATCGGCGCTCAGCACCAGTTCACGTCGTTTGGCGGGATCGTGGCCGGGTTCAATAACGCGATCACGAACCAGTACGCGACCGTGACCGGCGGTGAAGGAAACACCGCGAGTGGCAGCCGGTCGAGCGTGAGCGGCGGGCTCAACCGAAGTGCGGCCGGGCTGCGCAACTGGGCGGCAGGCGGACTCGCGCAGTCGAACTGAGGGGGCGTCAGCCCGGGTCGAACTCGTAGCACCCGGGCGTCACGAGCAGCCGGCCGTCGCTCGTGAAGAAGAGGCTCGTCGGGCTGACGAGGCCGGCGGCCCGGAACTGCACGGTCCGGATCTTGTCGCCCTGCGCGTCATAGACGTACGTGAAGGGCTCGGTCAGCGAAATCCAGAGGCGCCCGCGGCCGTCCACGGCCGCCGCGCGCACCGCCGGCGCCACAAACGGCACCTCCCGGTCTTCAATCCGGCGTCTTGGCCAGCGGGTGGGCATTGCCGCCAGGTACCGGTCGACCTCCGGGCCTTCGACGTGCCGCTCGTAGAGCAGGCGCCCCGTTCCGTCGTACTTCTGGAACATCGGACGCCCCGTGAGGACGACGTAGAAGTAGCCGCCCGTCGGGTCGGCGAGCGGCAGCCCCGCGTTGAGCGCGAGATGCACGTCGCGGTCCTGCTCCTGGCCGGTGTCGCGCAGCCTCCCGAAGCTCCGCTGCGGGTATCCCGACTGTGAGTACTCGGTGACGAGCGCGCCGCTTTCCGGGTGGCTGATGAGCAGCGTCGGTTCGGTGAACTGAATCGACGCGATGCCGCTCAGCACGAGCGGCCCCACCTCAACCAGTGCGGTCCGCTGCCGGGCCGGCAGGAAGAAGCCGGCGCGGCGGATCCCGCCGCCGCCGAAGATCTGGATCCGGTCGACGCCGCGCGGCGCGTCCGCGACGACAAACGACCCGCTCGGCGAGGTGTCGAAGCCGCGCGGCTGCAGGATGCGTCCGAGCTCGGGGCCGATCTCCACCAGCTTGATCGCCGCCGTCTTGTCCGCATCGACGGCGTACACCGTGTGGCCGCGCCGGTCGAAGACGTAGTACGGCCCGCCGGGCGCCTGCTGAAAGCCGAGCGGCTCTTCGAACAGGCCGGCGATGTGGGGAGGCAGGCCGCCGGTGGCGCGCAGCACCTCGACGGCGAGCCGGGCGCCGGCCTGCGTGGTGAGGAGCGCGGATGCCACGAGAAGAGCGGTCACAACGCGGCGCATTTCACCTCACCGGGCCACGGAGTCACGGAGGCACGGAGCCAACAAGAGGTCTTTCCTCCGTGTCCCCGTGTCTCCGTGGCTTGTGGATGCGAAGCGTATCTCAGTATGCGGCGAGGGTGCGAATGGCCTCGAGGACATCGGCCGTGCTCGGGAGGATCTCCTCCTCGAGCGCCGGTGCGTAGGCCACCGGGCAATCGAGCGCCGCCACGCGCGTCACGGGCGCGTCCAGGTACTCGAAGAGCTCCTGCCCGATCCGGGCGGCGATTTCGGCGCCGAAGCCGCACGTGAGCTGATCTTCATACGCCACCACGACGCGGCTGGTCTTCCGCGTGTAGGCGGCAATCGTCTCCCAGTCGTACGGAATGATCGTCCGCAGGTCGATGACCGCCACGCTGAGGCCGTCGCGCTCGGCCTGATGCGCGGCCAGCAGCGACCGGTGCACGAGCGCGCCCCAGGTGAACACCACCACGTCGGTGCCTTCGCGCGCGACGGCCGCCCTGCCGAACGGCACCATGTAGTCGGGGCCCGGATACGCCGCCTTGTTGTACGGCTGCCGGTACAGATGCTTGTGTTCGAGGAAGAGCACCGGGTCGTCGCAGCGGATCGCCGTGCGCAGCAGCCCCGAGGCGTCCTGGGCGTTTGACGGGAACGCGATCCGGATGCCGGGCGAGTGCGCGAAGATGGCGACGCCCGACTGGCTGTGATACGGCGCGCCGCCCCGCAGGTAGCCGCCGATCGGCACGCGGATCACCATGGGACACGACCAGTGGTTGCCCGACCGGTAGCGCATCATCGCCATCTCGTCGCGCAGCTGCATGAAGGCCGGCCAGATGTAGTCGAAGAACTGAATCTCGACGACCGGCTTCAACCCGCGCAGCGCCATGCCGACGCCGCGGCCGATGATGTTGGCTTCGGCGAGCGGCGAGTTGAACACGCGATCGCTGCCGTAGAGCCGCTGGAGGCCGTGCGTCACCTTGAAGACGCCCCCCTTGCCGGCCACGCTGGCCAGGGCCTCCTCGCGCGAGGCGTCGGCGACGGCCTCGCCGAACCCGACGACCCGCGGGTCGTGCGCCATCTCGTCGCGCAGCGTGGCGTTGATGACGCCCACCATCGTGTCCGCCTTGCCGCCGTTCGGCGGCGGCGGGGCTGGCGACGTCGCGAACGCCTCGGAGGTCGGATCGACGTCGGGCGAGAAGACATAGAGCGCGGCGGACCCGGGCTCGGGCTTCGGCGCCTTCAGCGCCTCCTCGGCCGCGGCGTTGACCTCGCGCTCGACCGACGCCTGTATCCCGGCGAGGTCGGCGTCGGTCGCCAGCTCCGCTGATTTCAGGAAGTGGCGCATCCGCACCAGCGGATCGCGCCGCGCCTCCGCGTCGCGCTCCGCCGCCGTCTTGTACAGCTTCTCGTCGTCGGAGAGCGAGTGCGAGTACGGGCGGATGACGGTGGCGTGCACGAACACCGGCCCCTTGCCGCCGCGGACGTGCGCCACCGCGTCGCCGAGCGTGCGGTAGCTCGCCAGGTAGTCGGTGCCGTCGCAGCGGAGCGTCCGCAGGCCGGGGAAGTGCTCGACGATGCGCGAGATGTCGCCGCCGGGGGTCTGTGTCTCGACCGGCACCGAGATGGCGTAGCCGTTGTCCTCGCACAGATACAGGATCGGCAGCCGCCGCGTGCAGGAGGTGTTCAGCGATTCCCAGAACTCGCCTTCGCTCGTGGCGCCGTCGCCGATCGAGACGTAGGTGACCTCATCCTCGCGGGCCAGGGAGTCACGGTCGGGGATGTCGGTGACGTGCCGGTAGATGACGCCGGCTTCGGCGCAGCCGACCGCGTGAAGACACTGCGTGCCGGTGGCGCTGCTCTGCGACGGGATGTGCAGGCGCCGGTGTCCCCAGTGAGAGGGCATCTGCCGGCCGCCGGACGAGGGGTCGTCCTTGGCGCCCACCGACGCGAGGAACATCTCGAGCGGCGTGAACCCGAGCGCGAGGCAGAGCGCGCGGTCGCGGTAGTACGGAAAGAACCAGTCGTAGCCGCCGCGCAGTTGCAAGCCGGCGGCGACGAGCACCGCCTCGTGGCCCGCGCCGCTGATCTGGAAGAACGCCTGGCTCTGGTTCTTGAGCTGGATCTCCTTGTCGTCGACCTTCCGCGACAGGAGCATCAGGCGGTAGGCAGCGAGCAGCTCGTCCCGGGTCAGTCCCTCGTGCTCGTCTGCGCGTGTGCTCCGGCCGGCGGCGCGCGCCTCCGCCAGGGACGACCCCTTCATACGGGCGCCAATTATGGCACTATCGGGAAGGCCATGACTACCGTGCGGGTGCACCGGTGGGACGAGATCGCGCTCGAGAAGATTACGGAGATGATTTCGCAGAAAATCATCTCCGGCGAGCGCGAGATGCTCGCGCAGATCTATCTCAAACGCGGCGCGCTCGTGCCGATGCACGCCCACGACAGCGAGCAGATGACCTATATCCTCCAGGGCGCGCTCCGGTGCCTCGTGGGCGGCGAGGAGGTCACGGTGCGGGAGGGCGATGTGCTGCACATCCCGTCGGGGACCCCCCATCAGGCCGAGGCGCTCGAGGACACGTTCGAGCTCGACGTATTCAGCCCGATCCGGCGCGACTGGATTGGTGACCCCGGGTAATGGCGGCCGCGATCAAGCCGGCATCGTCTGGGGGCGCGTCCGGGTTCGCGCTGCGCCTGCTCGCCTTCCTGCTCGGCGTGTTCTTCATCTTCAACGGGATCGACAAGGCCGCCTGGTTTGCCGACAGCAGCCTGCTCGCGGAGCGGCTGGCCGGGTGGTCGCAGAACGGGACGGCGGCGACGCGCTGGTACATCGATACGGTGGCGCGGCCGGGCGTGCCGCTGTTCGCACGGCTCGTCCCGCTGGCCGAGCTCGCGACGGGCGCCGCGCTCGTGGTCGGATGGTGGACGCGTCCGGTCGCGCTGGCCGCGCTCGTGATGGTGTCGAACTTCAACTTCGCGCGCGGGATGTTTCACACCGGCGAGATCCTGACCGACGGCGTCGGGCTGCCCGTGATGGGCGCGCTCCTGGCGCTGGTGATTGCCGGCGCGCGGCTGCCGGGGAGGGTGGGCAGGTAGTGGGCAGATAGTGGGCAGTGGGCAGTGGGCAGTTGAATCTGCCTACAGCCCACCGCCCACCGCCCACCGCCTATCGCCCACCGCCCACTGCCCACTGCCCACTAATGTACGCGCCGGTTGATGTCGTCGGTGCGGCCGCCCGAGTAGACGTCAAAGCGGCGCCGCATGCGGTTGATGCGCCACTTCAGATAGCGGTACTTGATCTCGGCGATCGCGCCGGTGCGCCGGCCGCCCTTCAGATAGAGGTACGCCGCCAGCAGGCCGCCGAGGTGTGTCGTGTGCGCAATGCCGCCGCCCGGCCCGCCCATCGATGACAGCAGCGAGATGGCGCCGATGATCATCACGAAGTACTTCGCGGGGACGGGAAAGACGAAGTACAGGTAGATCGGCCGGTGCGGGAAATAGAGCGCGTAGGCGAGCAGCACGCCGTAGACGGCGCCCGAGGCGCCGATCGTCAGCGAGTAGTACAACTGGTCCGCGAAGGGCAGCGGCGTGAACGCGAGCGCGAGCGTCGTCAGCGCCGCGCCGCCGCCGCTGACGAAGTAGAACCGGGTGAAATACCGGCTGCCCCACATGCGCTCGAGCTCCACGCCGAACATCCAGAGCGCGAGCATGTTGAAGAGGATGTGAAAGATCCCCCCGTGCAGGAACATGTACGTGACGGGCTGCCAGAGGTACAGGCGGCCCACGACGTCGGCGGGACGCATGCCGAAGAGCAGCGTCACCGGCGGCACGACGAGCGCGACGAGAAAGGCGGCCACGTTGGCCACGACGAGCGCCTTGATCGCGGGCGTGAGCGGCCCGGGTCCGAACGACGAGGCGAACGTGGAGGAGGCGGGCGGTCGGCGCATCAGATCACGACCGTGTCAGTCTGTTCCAACCACAGCCTATCGAGCAACATCCGTATCGGTTGCTTCGGGCGTCCCGACGCCGGCCGCGCGGGCCGGCGCGTGGGTCGGCGTGTCTTTGGGCAGCGGCGCCGCGAACAGCGCGGCCACGAGCGGCATGAAGGCCATCACGACCAGCGCCCGCTCGATGCCGATGCGGTCGGCCAGCATGCCGACAAACGGGACGGCAATGCCCCCCATGCCCCACGCGAAGCCCATCATCAGCGACGAGACGGTGGCGGCGCTGATCGGGGCGATCGTCTGGCCGAAGGTGACGTTCACCGGCAGCGTCGACTGCAGCAGAAATCCGCCGATCGAGACCAGCGCCACGAACAGCCATCCGGTCTGCGCCGGCGCGAGCGCGAGAAACGGCACCGCGAGGATGAGCGACCAGAGAATGACGTTGCGCGCGCCGTAGCGGTCGGCCAGGGGCCCGCCGAGAAACCCGCCGACACTGCTGACGAACAGGTAGACGGCGCTGACCGTGCCCGCCTCCGCCAGCGACATGCCGCGGCGAGTCAGCATCACCGGCATGAACGTGGCGAAGCTCAGGGCGCCGAGCGTGCGCAGCACCACGATCATGTAGAGCAGCGTGAGCGGCTTCCGGTACGGCGCGAGCGCGCGGAAGCCGCCGGCGGCGCCGGGCTCGGTGAGACGCTCGACCCGGGGCACGCGCCGGAGCACGACGGCGAGAATCGCCAGCCCGGGGAGCATCAGGAGCGGCATCCACCGCAGGCCGTACCGCTCCGCGAACGGCGCGAACACGAGCGGGCCCAGCGAAAAGCCGAGCGAGCCGCCGGTGATGTGAAACGACATCGCGTAGCCCTTGCGCACGCCGGCCAGCCTGTGGACCATCGCGGCGGCCGGCGGATGAAACGCCGCCGCGCCGAGCCCGCCGGCGACGAGCACGACGCCGAGCATCACCGGCGTGGACGCGAGGCCGATGAGCGTCAGCAGCGAGACGGTCACGATCGGCCCCGCCACCAGCAGCACGCGCGGGCGCCAGCGGTCCGCCACATGGCCGAAGCCGAGCTGCGCCACCGAGTTGGCCATCTGGAAACACATCTGCAGCGTGCCGGCGGCCGCGAGCGAGAGGCCGAGCTGCGGGATGAGCAGCGGCAGCAGCGGCGCGTAGATGTTGCTGAAGCCGTCCACCAGGAAGTGGGTGCTTGCCAGCAGCAGCACCGTCGGATGCAGTCCGAGCGGACGTTTCATGGGTTCCACGGGCCACGGAGACACAGAGACACGGAGCAACGTTGACCACAGATTCTCCGTGCCTTCGTGGCTCCGTGGCTCGTCGTCATCGTCGAAACCGCCGCAGCACGATCGCCATCCCCTCCCGGAACTCCCGGATGCGCAGCAGGTGCGCGGCGGCGGCGAGCACGGCGAGAGCGATGCCGATCGACGCGATCAGCCGGCCCACCTGCGGCCAGAGGCCGTCGCCCGGCAGCCACCGGACGCCCGCCCGGTCGGCGGCGGCGGCGGCCGCCGCCATCACCAGCGACGCGACGGCGATGCGGACGAACGACCCGGCCACGCGCGCGCCCTCCAGGCCCCCGAGCCGCCGCTGCAGCAGCACGATCAGGATCGACGCGTTGAACAGTGCGGCGATCGACGTGCCGAGCGCCAGTCCCCGGTAGCCCATGATGCGGACCAGCGCCAGGTTCAGCACGGCGTTCACCGCGACCGTGGCCACGCTCACCGCCACCGGCGTCCGGTTCCGGCCGAGCGCGTAGAACACGGGCGACGCGATCCGGACGACGGAATAGCCGACGAGGCCGAGCGCGTAGAACTGCAGCGCGGCGGCGGTCGCCGCGGTGTCGGCGGCGGTGAACGCGGCGCGCTCGAAGATCACGCGCACGATCGGCACCGCCAGCGCCAGCAGGCCGGCCGTGGCCGGCACGTTCAGGATGAACATCAGCGACAGCCCGTCGGCCACCGTGCGGCGCACGTGGTGGTCCTCGCCGCCCGCCGCGTGGCGCGACACCGCCGGGAGCGTCGCCGTCGCGATCGAGATGCCGAACAGCCCGATCGGCAGATACATCAGCCGGAACGCGTAGTTGAGCCACGAGACCGCGCCGGTCCCCTCGCCGGTGGCGAGCACCGTGTTGACGAACACGTTCACCTGCGTCGCCGCCAGGCCGAGCGTGCCGGGCCCCATCAGGACGAGCACGCGCCGGAGGCTCTCATCGCGCCAGTCGAGCGCCGGCCGGTACGCGAAGCCCTCGCGCCGCAGCGCCGGCCACTGCACGGCGACCTGCAGCACGCCGCCGACGAGCGTCCCGATGGCGATGCCGGCGATCGGCGCCAGGCCGAGGGCCGGCATGAGCGGCACCAGCAGGAACGCGCACGCGATCGTCGCCACGTTGAACATCGCCGGCGAGAGCGCGGGAATGAAGAAGCGGTGCAGCGAGTTCAACATGCCCATGCACGCCGCCGCCAGGGCGACCAGCATGAGGAACGGCAGCATGATCCGCGTCAGCGAGACCGTCAGTTCTATCTTGCCCGGCACGCTGCGGTAGGCCCCGGCGAACAGGTCGACAATCGGGCCCGCGAACACGATGCCGAGCACGACGAGGATCGCCGTGATGACGATGAGCGCGTTGACCACGTTGTTGCCGACGCGCCAGGCCGACTCCCGGCCGTCGGTGGCGAGGTGGCGGGTGAAGGTGGGCACGAAGGCGCTGCTCATCGCGCCTTCGGCAAACAGGTCGCGGACGAGATTGGGAATGCGGAACGCCACGTTGTAGGCGTCCATGGCGTTGCCGGCGCCGAAGAGCGCGGCGAGCACCTGCTCGCGGACGACCCCGAGGATCCGGCTCAGCATGGTCGCGACGCCGGCCGAGGCGGCGGACCGCGCGAGCGTGGAGGAGGACGAGGACGGGGAGTTAGGCGCCAAGCTTGCGGCGGACGGCCTCGTTGACCGCGCGGCCGTCGGCGTTTGTGCCGGCGAGCTTCGGCATCACGGCCTTCATCACCTTGCCGACGTCCTTCGGCGTGCTGGCGCCCGTCTCCGCGATGGCGGCGGCGACCGCGGCGTCGATCTGCTCCCCCGTCGCGGAAGGCGGCAGGTACTCGGCGAGCACGGCCATCTCGGCGGTTTCCTTCGCGACCAGATCGGTCCGCCCGGCTTTCGCGAACTGCTCGATCGAGTCGCGCCGCTGCTTGACGAGCGAGCCGATGACCTGGACCACCTCGGCGTCGTCGAGGTCGTGCCCCTTCTCGACGCCCTTGTTGGTGATCGCCGCCTTCATCATGCGCAGCGCGGACAGCCGGGCCGCGTCCCTGGCCTTCATCGCGGCCGCAATGTCGGTGTTGACCTTCTCAGCGAGTGTCACTTAATGATCCTGATCTGAATCGCCGTAGGTGATGTGCCAGCCGTCGGTGTCGTCGTAAAAACCTTTCGGCACCTGGACGGCGTTGACTTTCACGCTCACCTCGAGCGTCGACTTGACGTTGAAGTAGCCGTTGCGCCGCAGGACACGCCGGAATGCGCCGTGCATGACGTGGCAGCGGACCTTGTCGGCGTCCTCGGCGCGCGCCGCCCGGTCGACCCAGCGGAGCAGCGTCTTGAGGCCCGACACGTCGCCGGGGTCCACGAGGAAATCGACGAGCAGCGTGACGCGGCCGAGCGGCTCGTGCCGGTGGCGGTACACGGCATAGCCGTGCAGCTCCCCCTGCCGCCGGAGGGCGACCACCGAGTAGCGGACGTGCGGCGGCTCGATGTAGCGCCAGTTCAGGTACGGCGCGTCGCGGCGCACGGCGAGGTCGTACTTCGGCGCCAGGCGCTCCCAGAGCGCCGTGAACGTCGTGTCGAAGCGGCGGATCGGTTCGCACTCGGCGCGCAGCGGCCGCGAGCGCGCGACGATCCGGATCACGGGGTGGGTCACCGCCGACACCAGCCGGTTGAGGGCCGTCGGCCAGTGCGGCAGCCGGACCGCGCGGCGCGTGAGCGGCTTGACGAGACAGGGCAGCACGTGCGGCGTGGGCCAGTGCAGCCGGTTGAGCACCTGCCGCGTCTCACCGACCGTGCCGAGCGTCAGGACGGCGCCGCAGTGGCGATCCCACGCGCGCACGAGCGCTTCGTCGATGCCCTGGCTGTCGCGCTCGGGGGCGACCAGCGCGCCCGTGCCCCACGCGCCCTCCACCTCGAGGCCTTTGAGCGAGATGCGCACCGGCAGCGTCGGATACTGGCCCACGACGGTCGGGCCTTCGCGCGCGACCCAGATGCCGGGCTCGCCCGTCGGATTGTAGGGATTGCGCCGGTGCTGCCAGTCCCACCGCAGCCGGTGGGCTTCGGCCGCGTCAGGGCCGTGCGTGCGGCGGTACAGCGTCTCCACGCCACGACGATCGTCGGGCCTGAAGCGATCGATCTCCGACATGAAAAAATTATGGCACGCGGTTCGGCTGCCCCGGCTGCTGCTGCTGTTGCTGCGGCTGCGTGCGCGGGACAGGGGCGATGACGCCCGGCGTGGCGGACGATCCAAACGGCACGCCGAACGGGTTGGCCGGCGTCGGCGCCGTGCCGGTCTGCGCGGCTGGCGTGGCCTGGTCGTCCTGGTCGTCGTTGTCCTGCAGCGGCGCGATCCCGGGAGGCACGGGACGTCCGGCCCCAGGCGGCATTCCGGGCAGCGGCCGCGGTATCACCCGCGGCGTCGGCGGACTGGCCTGCGGGTCCGCCTCCGCCTCCACCTCGTCGGGCTGCGCCGCATCGGCGGGAGTGTCGACGGCCGCGGCCGGCGGACGCAGCACCGGCGCGGGTCGCGGCAGTGCGGGGCGCGGCCCGCTGGATGCGGAGGCGGCGGGCGGCGGATTCCGGGGCGCGACGCTTGTCGGCAGGATCAGGATGCGATCGAACGCGGACGCGCCGGCGGCCCCGGCGCGGCGCGGCGCCAGCATGTACCCGGCGACGTTGCGGAGGATGATGTCGAGCGCCTGGCGCTCGGGCACGTCGGTGAGCTCGAGGGTGACGGGCGGCCCGGCCACGCGGTCCGCGTTGACGATGGTGGCGCCGCCAAGGCGGGCCCACTCGGCCAGGATCCCGCGGATCGTCGCGTTCTGGGCCCGCAGGGTCACGCGTCCGCCGTTGAACTGGACGGCAACCGACTGCTGCGCGGCGGCCGGCACCGCGAAGAGCAGCAGGAGGGCGAACAGGCGGCAGCCCATCCCCGCTATTGTAGGTCAGGCTGCGCGAAAATGCTCGATCACGCGCCGGATGATTTCGTCCAGCGCGACCTTCGGCTCGTAGCCGATGAGCGATCGCAGCCTGGAGAGATCCGGCACCCGCCGCGGCATGTCCTCGAAGCCGGCCTCGTAGGCCTCGTCGTAGGGCACGAACCGGATGGGCGACTGGCTGCCGGCGAGCGTCCGGACGCGCTCGGCCAGGTCGCGGATGGAGATCTCGCCCGTGTTGCCGATGTTGTAGACGTTGCCGATGGCGCGCGGCTCCAGCGACAGCGCGATGAGCGCGTCAACGACGTCGCTGACGTCGGTGAAGCTGCGCGACTGCGTGCCGTCGCCGAACACGGTGATCGGGTGGCCGGCGAGCGCCTGACGGACGAATGTCGGCAGCACCATCCCGTACTGGCCGGTCTGCCGCGGGCCGACCGTGTTGAACAGCCGGGCGATGACGACCGGCAGCTTCTTCTCCTTCCAGTAGGCCAGCGCGAGGAACTCGTCGATGAGCTTGCTGCACGCGTACGCCCACCGGTGCTTGGCCGACGGGCCGAGCACGACGTCCGCGCCCTCGCGGAACGGGATGTCCGCGCTCTTTCCGTACACCTCCGAGGTCGAGGCGAGGCACACCAGTTTCTTCTTCTTGCTGGCGTGCTTGAGCACCACTTCGGTGCCGTGCACGTTGGTCTCGATCGTGTGCACCGGCTGTTCGACGATGAGCTTCACGCCGACGGCGGCGGCGAGGTGGAACACGACGTCGCTCCGGTCGATCATCTCCGCGAGCAGCGGCTCGTTGGTCACCGAATCGATCGTGTACGAGAAGCCGCCGGCGTGCTTGAGATGCGTGATGTTGTCGATCGATCCAGTCGACAGGTCGTCGAGGACCTGCACCTCGTGCCCCAGCGCGAGCAGCCGCTCGGCCAGGTGCGAGCCGATGAAGCCCGCTCCGCCCGTGAGGAGGGCCTTCACGGCGCGACCGGCGCCCCGGCGTCCGGCACGTACTCGTGAAAATGCGCGCGGTAGAAATCGAGCGTCCGCCGCAGCCCCTGTCCGAGCGGCGTCGCCGGCCGCCAGCCGAGGACGCGCGCGATGCACGAGGAGTCGGCGTAGAAGTCGCCGATGTCGATCGCCTTCTTGTCCGGCGGCCACTCCACAAACCGGTACCGGCCGCTGCCGGAGGTGGCGACCAGCAGCTCCACCAGATCGCGATGCGAGATCGGCGCCAGGCCTCCCACGTTGAACACCCGGCCGTTGGACGCGTCGGTCGCCGCGGCGCGCAGGAAGGCGTCGGCGGCGTCGTCCACGTAGACGAAATCGCGCAGCTGGGAGCCGTCGCCGTAGATCTGGATCTCGCGATCTTCGATCGCCAGCCGGATGAACCACGCGATGAAGCCCTGGCGATTGTGCTTGATCAGCTGGCGCGGCCCGTACACGTTCGTCAGGCGCAGCGAGCAGGCGCGCACGCCGAACACGTCGTTGTACAGCAGATGGTAGTACTCGCCGGCGGCCTTGTTGATGCCGTTGACGTCGGTCGGCTTCACCAGTTGCTGCTCGGACACCGGCAGCGTCTCGGGGCGGCCGTATACCTGCCGCGTGCCCGCGAACACCACCTTGACGGCCGGGTTGTTCCGCCGGCACGCCTCGAGAATGAACAACTGGCTGCGGCAGTTGATCTCCAGATCCGTGTACGGATCCTGCATGCTGTCGATGTGGCTGACCTGTCCCGCGAGGTTGAAGATGACGTCCTGCTCGCGCACGAGATAGTTCATCGTGCTCTGCTGGCGCACGTCGGCGATGTTCACCCGAACGCGATCGTCGATTCCCGCGATGTTGAACAGGTTGCCCCCGTATTCCGGGATGAGCGAGTCGACGATGAGCACCCGCGCGCCGAGCCGGACCAGATGGTGGGCGATCGTGCTGCCGATGAACCCCAGCCCGCCGGTGATCATCACACGGCGGCCGCGGTAGAACGCGAGGTAGTCACCGCCGGGGGCCATCGACGGATCGGTCATCGCTTGGCGGATTCCGGGGGCGCGGCGCTGATCGTCGGGTTGCGAAACAGGACCGCGCTGGCGTGGCGCCCGCGGCCGAGGACGACAAGCCGCACCCAGAGCTTCAGCACGTCGATGCCCGTCCAGAACACGCGGCGAACGTTGAAGAACTGGGACTTGCCGTGCGTCCGGTGGTAGTGATGCACGGGCACTTCGACCGTGTGGAAGCCGGCATCCTGAATCTTGCGCATCATCTCCAGGCAGATGACGCCGGTATCGCGCTCGAGATGCACCCGGTCGAACACCTCGCGGCGCATCAGCCGGAAGTCGCAATCGACGTCGCGCACGCGCAGCCGGAAGAGCAGTTTGACCGCGTAATGGTAGAGGCGGCCGATGATGACCCGGTGCAGCGGATCGGATCGGCTGATCTTGTACCCCGTGACGACGTCCACGTCGGGGGTGAGCCGCTGCCAGAGCACCGCGAGTTCCCCCGGATCGTACTGCGCGTCGCCGTCGGTGTACGCAATCAGATCCTTGGTCGCCGACGCGAAGCCGGTCCGGAGCGCCCCGCCGTACCCGCGGTTGACCGGATGGTGCACCGCGCGCACCTGCGGGTAGGTGCGCGCCAGTTCGTCGGCAATCTCCCGCGTGGCGTCGCTGCTGCCGTCGTTGACGACAATCACCTCGAAGTCAGGCGTCAGCCGCCCTGCCGCCTGCACCGCGCGGATCACGAGGCTCGCGATGGTGCCGCCATCGTTGTAGGCGGGGAAAAAGAAGCTGACGCCGGGTGGCCGCGCGCGATCGGGGGGTTTCATCGGGGTCCAGTGGAGCGCTCGAAATCGTAGCGTGGAAAGGACTTTTCGGACAAGGACTTACCGGGCGCCGCGGGGCGGACGCCGGCCCGCCAGGCGCCACGGCAGCAGCACCGACTCGGCCACCACCCGTGCCGAGAGCTTCGAGACGCCCTCCCGCCGTTCGGTGAAGGTGATCGGGATCTCGACGATGCGGCAGCCCAGAGCCGTCGCGTACCACGCCATTTCGACCTGGAACGCATAGCCGTTCGAGCGGATTCGCGGGAGCGCGAGCCGCTCGAGCGCCTCGCGCCGCCAGCATCGGAACCCGCTCGTGCAGTCGCGGATCGGCAGCCCCGTGATCGCGCGGACGTACTGGTTGGCGAATGCGCTCAGCAGGACCCGCCGCGTCGACCAGTTCTCCACGCGGCCGCCCGGAACGTAGCGCGAGCCGATGGCGACATCGGCCGTGGCGAGCGCCGCCACGAGGCGCGGCACGTCCGCCGGGTCGTGGGAGAAATCCGCGTCCATCTGGCAGATCGCTTCGGCGTGCAGCCGCAACGCGTGCTGCATGCCCTCGATGTACGACAGCCCGAGCCCCCGCGGGCCCGTCCGGCGGAGCACCGACACGCGGCCGGCCGTCGCGACCGCCATCGCGTCCGCCGCGTCGCCGGTTCCGTCCGGCGACCCGTCGTCCACGACGAGAATCTGCAGGCCGGGCGTGCGGAGCAGCGCGTCGACGAGCCGGGGCAGATTCGCGCGTTCGTTGTAGGTGGGGATGACGACGACCGTGCGCATGATCCGCGTCACGCCACGACGGCGTTCTTCACTCCCACGGACCACTGAGACACAGGGGCACTGCGATCACACTGGAATGACGTCCCCGGTATCTCGGCGCCTCGATGGTACGTCATGGTGAAGGATGGTCTAGTCGTCTTCGCGCTCGCGCTCGCGCCCGGGCGGCGCGAAGCGCAGCGCCGACACCTGCTCGGAGACGAGCCCGACGAGGAATACGAGGACCGCGAACAGGATCAGGAGCACGGCGCCGTTGGGAATCCTGCCGCTCGCGGTCACGTTCCAGATGCCGTAGGAGACGCCGGCGGCGAACGAGACCAGGCTCGCCGGCACGAAGAGGCGAAGCGGGCTGAAGACGGTGACGATCGTCAGCAGGATGAGCAGGAACCGTGCGCCGTCGGCGCCGAAGCGGATCTTCGAGCGTCCGGCGCGCCGCCGCGCGTCGATCGGCTCGAAGGCCACGCTGTATCCCGCGCGCAGGAACGCGAGCGTCGTCGTCGTCGGCGTGGAGAAGCCGTTCGGGAGCAGATGCAGGAACTCGCGCAGGCACGCGCGGCGGGCGCCCCGGAAGCCGGAGGTGAGGTCGGGGATCGGCCGGCCCGTGAGGTACCCCGCGAGGAGGTTCAGCGCGGCGTTGCCGGCGCGCCGCGCGGGCGACGCGTGCGTGGACGGGGCGCGCGCGCCGATCACCAGGTCGTACTCGCCCAGACGCGCCGCGATCCGCAGCGCGTCCTCGGGGGCGTGCTGCCCGTCGGCGTCGAGGATGAGAATGAAGTCGCCTTCCGACTGGCGGATGCCGGTCTTGACCGCGGCGCCGTTGCCTTTGCGGTAGGGATGGCGCACCACGCGGGCGCCGGCGGCCCGCGCCAGCTCCCCGGTCGCATCGCTCGACCCGTCGTCGATCACGAGCACGTCGCGCCAGGCGGCGGCCGCGCGCAGCCGCCGCACCAGGTCGCCGACGGCGGCGGCTTCATCGAGCGCCGGAATCACGATCGACACCGACGAGGGGTCAGCCAACGAGCTGCTCCACCACGCCGTCCCATGTCACCAGGGCGGCGACGTCCCGGCCGCGCTCGCCGAGCCGGCGGGCGAGCCCGCGGTCCGCCGCGAGGCGCGCCACAGCGAGCCCGACCGCGTCCGGCTCCGGCGCGCAGACGAACCCGTTCTCGCCGTCACGTACGAATTCGAGCGTGCCGCCCGAGTCGGCAGCCGTGATCACCGGCTTGGCGGCCAGAAACGCCTCGAGCGTCACGTAGCCGTAGTCCTCGTCGAAGGGGACGTAGACGACCGCCAGCGCG
The DNA here is from genome assembly GCA_016213695.1 of Acidobacteriota bacterium. GTDB lineage: Bacteria > Acidobacteriota > Vicinamibacteria > Vicinamibacterales > UBA2999 > DATCJA01. The sequence continues at coordinate 29,723 of JACQZV010000025.1, forward strand.
CCGGCATAGAGGTCGAGAAGTTCGGCAGGGCTGGCGTGTCCGACAAAGATCACGCGCGCGCCGACCCCCGCCTCCGCGGCCGCCTGTTCCGCCGCCTGGCGGTGGGTTCCCGTGCCGACGAGCAGCAGGCGGACGGGCGGCGGCACACCGGCCAGCGCGCGGATGGCGAGTTCGGGGCGCTTGACGGCTTCGAGGCGTCCGACCGCGAGCACGTAGTCGCCGTACTCGCCCGGATGCAGGCGATCGGCCAGCGGCGGCGGATGGTAGAGCGCCTGCGCCGCGATGCCGTTGAATTTCTCGAGACGCCGTGCGGTGTTCTGCGCGTTGGTGAAGACGCGGCGGCACTCGCCGAGCGTCCGGCGATCGAGCTCGATCAGGCGGCGGCGCAGCCCCACGTCCATCTCGGTGTGCCCGAAATCACTGTAGGGGGTTCCGCACAGCTCGTAGGCCGCCCGGTGCTGGTGAATCACCCACGCGACCTTGCGCGGATGGCGGGCAAAGTAGCTCGGAAATCTGGTGGCGATCAGCAGATCCACCGGCTGCGCGTTGCTCGCGGACAGATCCAGGAGGCGCCACGCGGCGGCCTGCGCGAGCAGCTCCGACTTCGGATGCGCGCGGAAGGGGAGCGCCACCTTCTCGGCGTCGTAGCCGCGCCGCCGCAGCTCGTCGACGAGCGATCTGACGTGAAGCTCGGCGCCCCCCTCGACAAACGGTACCTGCGCGTCGGCGACGATGATCCGGGTGATGTCGGTGCTAGGTGGCAAAGCGGAAGTTGATGATATCGCCGTCCTGGACGACGTAGTCCTTGCCTTCGAGCCGCACCTCGCCGTGCTCGCGGCACGCGTGCATGGAGCCGCGCGCCACCAGCGCGTCGTAGGGGACGACCTCCGCGCGGATGAACCCGCGCTCGATGTCGCTGTGAATCTCGCCGGCCGCCAGCTGCGCGGACGTGCCGCGGGCGATCGACCAGGCGCGGCACTCGTCCTCGCCGACCGTGAAGAACGAGATGTAGCCGAGCAGGTCGTAGCTGGCACGAATGACGCGGTCGAGGCCCGATTCGGTCAGCCCGAGGTCGCCCAGAAACGCCGCGGCGTCGGCCGGCTCGAGCCGGCTGATCTCGAGCTCGATCGTCGCGCAGAGCGCGACGGCGCCCGTGGCGGCGTGTGCGAGCAGCCCGCCCAGGCCCGTCTGGTCCGCCGCCCGCTCGACGCTCGAGCCGATGGCGGGGACGTCCGCTTCGTCCAGGTTGATGACGAGCAGGAGCGGTTTGGCCGACAGCAGCTGAAAGCCCCGCAGGCGCCTGACGTCGTCGCTCGTGATCTCGAGCGCGCGCAGCGGCGTGCCGTCCTCGAGCGCCTGGCGGCAGCGCTGCAGCAGGTCGCGTTCCTTTTCGAGCTCCGGCGAACGCGTCTTCTTCAAGTCCTTCTCGAGGCGTTCGAGGCGCCGCTCGGCCACGCCGAGGTCCGCGAGGATCAACTCGGCCTCCATCGCCTGGACGTCGCGCGCGGGATCGATCGTGCCGGAGGGATGCGGCACGGCCGGACTGCGGAACGCGCGGACGACGTGGACGAGCGCGTCGGCGTTCCGGTACGCCGCCACGTCGAGGAGCGCCTGCGCGCCCGATGCGGCGTGCGCCGCCGCGGCCAGGTCGGTGAACTCCACGGTCGCCGGCACGTGCTTGCGCGGGTTGTACATCGCGGTCAGCGCGTCGAGCCGGGCGTCGGGAACCCTGGAGATGCCGAGGGTGACGTCGCCTCTGCCGCGGGGCGCCTCATGCGCGCTCGTCATCAGCTGAAACAGGGTCGTCTTGCCGGTCGAGGAGAAGCCGATGAGCGCCGCCCGAAGCATGAAGTGGCAGCCTAGCACGCCGCCTTGAGTCGCCCCATCACCGGGTCGGACCCGGGTGATGGGGCGCAGCCGGGTCCGACCCCAGGCGAAGGGCGCCAGACGGCAGTCTGAAAGATGGCGAAACTTTAGCGTAACTCCAAAAGAGTGAGTGGCTTATGGTTGACATCGCCCCCTCGCAGACTTACTATCCGAGTGGATTTTTGTGGAGGAAAGTGGAGCAAAACTCGCTCCGCGGCAGCTCTCCGACCCGCATCGACGACAAGGGTCGGTTGAAGGTGCCCACCATGTTTCGGGGGGTCATTCAGGACCAGCACGGGGCCGACGTGTTCGTCACGAGCCTGACGGGGGAGTGTGTGCGCATCTATCCGCTCCCCACCTGGCTCGCGATCGAGCGGAAGCTGCTGCAGATGCCGGCGAATCATCCGTCGCGCCTGAAGTTTCTCGATCGCGTCAATTACTACGGGCAGACCGGCGAGCTCGACGCGCAGGGACGCGTCGTGATCCCGGCGCACCTGCGCGAGAGCGCGTCGATCGTCGGCGACGTGCGCGTGTTCGGACGGATCGACTACCTCGAGGTGTGGAACGAGGAGCGCTTCCTCCAGAAGCTGCACCGCGAACCGTGGACCGACGAGGACGGCCTCGGGCTTGCGGAACATGGAATCTGACGGACGGCCATGCACGAGCCCGTCATGGTGGCAGAGGTGCTCGACCATCTCGCGCCGGCGCGCGGGGGGCTGTTTGTCGATTGCACGGTCGGATACGGCGGCCACACGAGGGCGATGCTGGATGCGGGCGCGTCGCGGGTGATCGGGCTCGACCGGGACGCCGAGGCGCTGGAACGGGCGCGCGCGGCCCTGGCATCCGACGCCGGGCGCGTCGAGCTGGTGCACAGCGACTACCGCCGGTTCGAGCAGGTGCTCGACGCGCGGGGGATCGACGGCGTCGACGGACTGCTCGCCGATCTCGGCGTCTCGTCGATGCAGTTCGACGAGGAGGGGCGCGGCTTCAGCTTCCGGCGCGATGAGCCGCTGGACATGCGCATGGACCGGACGACCGGCCCGACGGCGGCCGAGGCGATCGGCGACGCCGACGAGCGCACGCTCGCGGACGTGATCCACGAGTTCGGCGAGGAGCGCTACGCGCGGCGGATCGCCCGGGGCATCGTCGAGGCCCGGTCGCGCGGCGGCATCCGCACCACCGGCCAGCTGGCCGAGGTCGTGCGGCGGGCCATTCCGCGGAAGGGGTACTCGCGGATCGATCCGGCGACGCGGACGTTTCAGGCGGTCCGGATCTGGGTGAACCGCGAGCTCGAGGGGCTCGACGTGTTTCTGACGCAGGCCGCCCGGCGCCTGCGTCCGGGGGGGCGGATGGCGATTATCGCGTTTCACTCGCTCGAGGACCGCATCGTCAAGCACACGCTGCGGGCGCTGCAGGCCGGCGACAGCGGCCTGACCATCCGGACGAAGCGGCCGGTGGTGCCGAGCGAGGCGGAACTCGGGCGGAACCCCCGCGCGCGCAGCGCCAAGCTGCGGGCGGCGGAACGGGCGATGTAATCGGCAGTGAGGCAGACCATGACCGGGGACACCTTCGAATACGCCATCAGGAAAGACATCCGCAACAACCCGATCGTGCGTGAAGTCGATCGCGAGCGGCATCGCGACATGTGGCGCACGGTCGCGGTCAGCGTCCTTCTCGTGTCGGTGCTGCTGTTCTGGGCGTGGCAGCACTTCGAGCTGCTCCGGCACGGGTACCGGCTGGAAGACATCCAGCGCGAGCGCGCGGCCCAGACGGAGATCAACCGGCACCTCCGGCTGGAGATCGACACGCTGCGATCGCCCACCCGCATCGAGCGCCTCGCCACCGACCGGCTGCACATGGTGTCGCCGGGCGCTGACGATGCGTCGGTGATCGAGCGCGTGGCGCCGTCGCCGGCACCTCCACGGTCGGCGGTCGCCCGCAGGTAGCCCGGATGCCGCGTCACGAGACGGTGCGCTGAGTGGACCACACGCCCGCGATGCCCTGGCGCCACACGATCACGCGGCGTGCGGCGGTCTGCGCGGCGGCGCTGGTGGCGTGGTCCGCGGCCATCGAAGCGCGCCTCGTCTACCTGCAGGTCGTCCGCCACGCCGATCTGGCCGCGCGTGCCGAACGGCAGCAGCTCCGGACCGTTGAAACCGCGGCCAACCGCGGCGACATCCTGGACCGCAACGGCCGCGTCCTGGCCTACAGCGTGGACGCCGACTCGATCTACGTGGTGCCCACCGAAATCGGCAGCGCGGACGAGGCGGCCTCGGCGCTGTGTGCGGCGCTCGACCGCTGCGGGTCCCGCGAGCGGCAGGCGCTCGCCGACCGCATCCGCCGCGGCCGCGCGTTTGCCTACGTCCGCCGGCAGGCGTCGCCCGAGGAGGCCAGGCGCGTCGCCGCGCTGAAGCTCGACGGCGTCGGATTCATGAAGGAGAGCCGCCGCTTCTATCCCAACAAGGAACTGGCGTCTCACGTGCTCGGGTACGTCGGCCTCGACAACAAGGGCCTGCAGGGGATCGAGGCGGCGTACGACACGCTCATCAAGGGCCGCCCCGGCACCGTGCTGATCCAGACCGACGCGCGCCGCCAGGCGTTCAGCCGGATCGAACGGCCGCCCACGGCGGGCGCCGCCCTCGAGCTGACGATCGACGAGTACCTGCAGCACGCCGTCGAGCGCGAGCTGCGGGCCGGCGTCGAGGAGAACCGGGCCGCGAGCGGCAGCGCGATCGTGCTGGATCCGCGAACGGGGGAGATTCTCGCGCTCGCCAACTGGCCGGCGTTCAACCCCAACGCCTACCGCGACGCGCCGGCGGATGCCCAGCGCAACCGCGTGATTCAGGACCTGTACGAGCCGGGGTCGACGTTCAAGATCGTGACGGCCTCCGCCGCGCTCGAGGAGAAGGTGCTGGGCCCCGACACGCCGGTGGACACCAACCCCGGCCGCATCCGGTTCGGATCGCGCGTGATCGACGAGGACCGCGGGCACAACTACGGCCTGCTGTCGTTCACCGACGTCATCGTCAAGTCGAGCAACGTGGGCGCCATCAAGGTGGGCCTGACGCTCGGTCCCGAGCGGCTCGGCGCCTACGTCAGCCGCTTCGGCTTCGGCCGCCGCGCGTCGCCGGATTTTCTCGGCGAAAGCAGCGGCATCGTATGGAACCCGGCGACGATGAAGGACAGCGCGCTCGCGTCGGTGTCGATGGGCTACCAGGTGGCGGTGACGCCGCTGCAGATGGCCGTCGCCGTCAGCACCGTCGCCAACGGCGGCGAGCTCGTCGAGCCGCGTATCGTGCGCGCCGTCATCCAGGACGGCCGGCGGGTTCCCGTGCCGCGGAAGGTCGTGCGCCGCGCCGTCTCGCCGGGCACGGCGGCCACCCTGACCGCGATCATGGAACAGGTCGTCGAGCGCGGCACCGGCACGCGCGCGCGGGTCGATCGCTTCACGGTGGCGGGCAAGACCGGTACGGCGCAGAAGATCGTCGGCGGCCGCTACTCTGCGTCCGATTACAACGCCTCGTTTGTCGGCTTCGTGCCGTCGCGGCAGCCGGTCTTCACGATCGTCGTGCTCGTCGATTCGCCGCACGGGCCGAACGCGTACTACGGCGGCACGGTGGCGGCGCCGATCTTCCAGCGCATCGCCGCGGCCGGGCTCCGCCTGTACGGCGTCCCTCCGTCGATTAACCCGGCGCCGCCGGTGATGGTGGCGCGCCGGGACGACGGGTGGGAGCGGCCCGCGTCCGGGCCGGCCGGGCCGCCCGCGATCATCACGCTCGAGCGCGGCGCCGGCGGCTCGGCGTCGCTCTTTCCGGACCTTCGCGGCCTCGGCGCGCGCGACGCGCTGCGGATGCTCGCGCGTCTCGGCATGACCGCGCGCCTCGACGGCGCGGGGGTCGTCGTGGATCAGGACCCGCCGCCGGGCAGCCCGATCGAGCGGGGCGCGGTGACGTCGCTGCGGCTCGCCCGCGACGCCAGGGCCGACGCCGCGCGGCCGGATTCGGGCGGCCCATGACGGCGCACGAGCTGCTGGCGCGGGCGCTCGGTCACGCGGCCCCCGACGACCGCGTGGATCTGTCGGCGTGGGGGCGCGCGCTCGACGGCGCCTGCCGCGGCGTCACGCACGACTCGCGGCAGGTCGGACCCGGATGGATCTTCGTCGCGCTGCGCGGCCTGAAAGCCGACGGCGCCGCGTTCGCCCCGCAGGCGGTCGCCGCCGGCGCCGTGGCGATCGTCGCCGACCGGCCGGCGGCCGCCGCGCCGCCGGGCGTGCCGTGGATCGTCGTCAGCGACGCGCGACTCGCGCTCGCGTGGCTCGCGGCGGAGTTCTTCGGGCATCCGAGCCGGCAGATGCGGGTGGTCGGCATCACCGGCACCAACGGAAAGACGACGACGGCGTATCTCGTGAGCGCCATCTTCGAAGCGGCGGGCGTCGCCTGCGGGCTGCTGGGGACCGTCACGTACCGCATCGGCGACCGCGAGACGGCCGCCTCGAGGACGACGCCCGAGGCGCCCGAGCTGCAGGGCATGATGCGCGACATGGTCGGCGCGGGCTGCGGCGCCTGTGCGATGGAGGTCTCCTCGCACGCGCTCGCGCTGCGGCGGGCCGACGGCGTGCGGTTCGCCGCGGGCGCGTTCACCAACCTCACGCGCGACCACCTCGACTTCCACGCCAACATGGAGGACTACTTCGCCGCCAAGCGCCGGCTCTTCGAGCTGCTGCCGCCGGGCGCGCCGGCGGCGATCAACCTCGACGACCCGCGCGGTCCCGCGATGGCCGAGGCCTGCGCCGCCCCCGTCACTTACGCCATCAGCCGGGCGGCGGACGTGACGCCGGGTCCGCTGGCGGTGACGCTGGACGGGCTGGCGTTCGAGGTCCGCACGCCTCGCGGGGCGATCGCCGTCCGATCGACGCTCGTCGGCCGGCCCAACGTCTCCAACATCCTGGCGGCGGTCACCGTGGCCACCTCGCTCGACGTGCCGCTGGAGGCGGTGGCGCGCGGGCTGGCGGGGCTGCGCGGCGTGCCGGGGCGATTCGAGCGCGTCTCCTCGGCAAAGGACGACATCGCGGTCATCGTCGACTACGCGCACACCGACGATGCGCTGCGCAACCTGCTCGAGACGGCGCGCCCGCTGGCGGCCCGGCGGCTGATCACCGTCTTTGGCGCGGGCGGCGATCGCGACCGCGCCAAGCGGCCGCTGATGGGCATGGTCGCGGCCCGGCTGAGCGACGTCGTCGTGATCACGTCGGACAACCCGCGCAGCGAGGATCCGCGGCGGATCATCGACGAGGTCGGCCTGGGCGTGCAGCCCGAAGCCCGCCAGCGGAGCGTCGAAGTGCGGACCGTGGTCGATCGGCGCGAGGCGATCCTGCACGCGGTGAGCGAGGCGTCGGCCGGCGATCTGGTGCTCATCGCCGGCAAAGGGCACGAGCAGTACCAGGAACTCGACGGCCGGACCGTGCCGTTCGACGACGTGACGGTGGCGCGGGAGGCGTTGGACGCCAGACGCCACAGGGTACGGGTTGGGTGACGCGCTGCGCCTCACGCTCCGCTGGGTGGCCGACGCCGTGGGCGGGCGCATCCGATCGGGCGATCCCGACGGCGACATCGGCACGGTGGTCATCGACACGCGGATCGTCCAGCCCGGCGACTTCTTCGTGGCGCTGCGCGGCGCGCGCCTCGATGGGCACGAGTTCGTCGGCGACGCCTTCGATCGCGGCGCGGCCGGCGCCATGGTCGAGCGGCGGTTCGCGGCCCCGGCCGGCGCGCGGGCGGCCGTCATCGAGACCGACGACACGACGCGCGGACTGCAGGACCTCGCGCACGCGGTGCGCACGGCGAGCGGCACCCGCGTGGTCGCCATTACGGGCAGCGCGGGCAAGACCACCACGAAGGACGCCGTCGCGGCATTTCTCTCCGGGCGGTTCCGCGTGGTGAAGAACAGGGGGAACTTGAACAACCACATCGGCCTGCCGCTGTCACTGCTGCAGCTTCGCGAGCGGCCGGACGTGGCGGTGATGGAACTGGGCATGAACCATCCGGGCGAGATCGGCGCGCTGGTCGCGATCGCGGAGCCGGAGGTGCGCGTGTGGACCAACGTCGGCGACGCGCACATCGGTTTCTTCGGATCGGCGGACGCGATCGCCGACGCCAAGGCGGAGATCCTCGAGCGCGCGGCGGCCGATCACGTGCTCGTCTGCAACGCCGACGATGCCCGCGTGATGGCGCGCGTCGGCGCCTTCCCCGGACGCGTCGTCACCTTCGGGACGTCGGCGGTCGCGGACGTGCGCGCGCGCGACGTGGAGGACCTCGGCGTCGACGGCATGCGCGCCAGGGTCGCGACCCCCGCCGGCGATCGGGATCTGACGACGCCGCTCCTCGGGCGCGGCAATCTCGACAACGTCCTGGCGGCGGCCGCCGTGGCGCTCGAACTGGGGGTGTCGCTCGACGCGATTGCGGACGCGGCCTCCCGCCTCACGCCGGCCGAGCGGCGCGGCGTCGTCCGGCGGCTGCGCGGCGGCATCATTCTTCTGGACGACTCCTACAACTCGAGTCCCGAGGCGCTTCGCCGCGCGCTCGAGGTCGTCGCGCACGACGCGCGCGCCCCGCGGAAAGTGGCGGTGCTCGGCGAGATGCTCGAGCTCGGCGACCGGGCGGACGCCCTGCACGAGGCATCGGGCCGCCGGGCCGCCGCCGCCGGGCTCCGGCTGCTCGTGGCGATCGGCGGGGCGCCGGCGCGGCGTCTGGCGGAGGCGGCGGTCGCGGCGGGCATGCCGGCGGCCGCGGTGGCCCACTTCGACCGGAGCGAGCAGGCGGCGGGCGAGGTTGCGCGCGCGATCCAGGCCGGCGACCTGGTGCTCGTCAAGGGGTCGCGCGGGACGCGCACCGACATCGTGGCCGACCGCATCGCGGCGGAGTTCAGCTGATGCTGTACGCGATCCTCCCGCCGCTCGAGCCCTACTTCGGTCCGCTCAACGTGGTGCGGTACATCACGTTCCGCACGGCCGCCGCCAGCCTGACGGCGCTCTTCATCAGCCTCCTGCTCGGTCCGTGGATGATCCGCAGGCTGCGCGAGTTCCAGATCGGCCAGGTCATTCGCCAGGAGGGGCCGCAGTCGCACCACGCCAAGGCCGGCACGCCGACGATGGGCGGGCTGCTGATCCTGACGGCGGCGATCGTGCCGACGCTGCTCTGGGCCGATCTGGCCAATCCGTACATCTGGATTGCGGTGCTGGCGACGTGCGCCTTCGGCGGCGTCGGCTTCGCGGACGACTACCTGAAGGTCGTTCACCGGTCGCACCACGGCCTGCGTCCGCGCTACAAGATGGCGCTGCAGGTGCTCGTCGCGCTCGCCGTCGGCGTGGCGCTGCTGGCGCTCGCGGCGAACAACCTGTACAACACGCGGCTCATTTTTCCGTTCTTCAAGAACCTGATTCCCGACCTGGGCTGGTTCTACGTCGCCTTTGCCGTGCTCGTGCTGGTCGGCGCGAGCAACGCGGTCAACCTGACCGACGGCCTGGACGGTCTCGCGATCAGCACGTTCGGCGTCGCGGCGGCCGCGTTCACCGCGCTCGCCTACGTCACGGGGCACGCGGTGCTCGCCGACTACCTGCTGCTCGTGCGGTTTCCGCCGGCCGGGGAGCTGACGATCTTCTGCGGCGCGCTCGTCGGCGCGAGCCTGGGGTTCCTCTGGTACAACTCGTATCCCGCGGAAATCTTCATGGGCGACGTCGGCTCGCTCGCGCTCGGGGGCGCGCTCGGGACCGTCGCCATCCTGATCAAGCAGGAACTGCTGCTGCCGATGGTCGGCGGCGTGTTCGTCATCGAGGCGCTCTCGGTGATCGTCCAGGTCGCCTCGTTCAAGCTGACAGGACGGCGCGTCTTCAAGATGGCGCCCATCCACCATCACTTCGAGCTGATTGGATGGAGCGAGCCGAAGGTGATCACCAGGTTCCTCATCGTGGCGGTCATTTTTGCGCTCTTCAGCCTGACGACGCTGAAGATCCGGTGATGGCGTGGGTGACAGGGAGTGGCCGGTCGGCGGTCGGCGCGCGCTCGTGGTGGGCGCGGCGCGCAGCGGTGTGGCCGCGGCGCATCTGCTGGCGCGGCGGGGGGCCGTCGTGACGCTCACCGATCTGCGGCCCTCCATCGACGGAGCCGACGCGCTGCGGGCGGCGGGCGTGTCGCTGGCGCTCGGCGGACACGCGGCCGAGACGTTTGCCGCGGCCGATCTGATCGTCGTCAGCCCGGGCGTGCCGCTCGAGCAGCCGCTCCTCGTGGCGGCGCGGCGGCGCGGCGCGGAGATCATCGGCGAGCTGGAGCTGGCGTGGCGTTTCATCCGGGGGCGGGTGATCGCCGTGACCGGCACGAAAGGGAAGTCGACGACGACAACGCTCGTCGGACGGATGCTGGCCGCGGCGAATCGCCGGGTGGTGGTCGGCGGCAACATCGGCGTGCCGCTGAGCGCGCAGGTGGACGAGTCGGCCGGCGACACGCTGCACGTGGTCGAGACCAGCAGCTTTCAGCTCGAGACCACGACGACGTTTCGGCCGTGGATCGCCGTCTGGCTCAACGTGGCGGACGACCACCTCGATCGCCACGCCACCGTCGCGTCGTACGCGGCCGCGAAGGCGCGCATCTTCGCGAATCAGACGGAGGACGACTGGGCGGTCGTCAACGCCGACGATCCGGTGGTGACGGCGTTCAGCGCCGGCCTCGCGGCGCGGCGCGTCCGCTTCGCCCTGTCGGGGCGGATTGACGACGGCTTCGTTGTCGATGGCGGGTGGATCGTCCGGCGGACGACCACCTCGTCCGAGCGGCTGTTTCCCACCGAGGCGGTGGAGCTGACCGGCCGTCACATGCTCAACAACGTGCTGGCCGCGGCGGCCGCCGCGTCGCTGGCCGGCTGTCCGGCGTCGGCGATGCGGGCGGCGCTCGGCGGCTTTCGCGGTCTCGCGCACGTCATGGAGCCGGCGGGCGAGATTGGCGGCGTGCGGTTCGTCAACGATTCCAAGGCGACCAACGTCGAGGCGGCGCGGCGATCGATCGAGAGCTTTCCGTCAGGCGTGGTGGCGATTATCGGCGGGCGCTTCAAGGGCGGCGACCTGCGGGAGCTGCGCGAGCCGCTGGCGTCGAACGGGATCGCCGTGGTGGCCATCGGCGAGGCGGCCCCGCAGGTGCACGACGCGCTGCGCGGCATCGTGCCGGTGATGGACGCCGCCTCGATGCGGGAGGCGGTCGAACGCGCCTTCCTGCGTGCGAGGGCACTGCCGGACGCCGTCGTGCTGCTCGCGCCGGCGTGCGCCAGCTTCGACTGGTTCCGGGATTACGCGGAGAGAGGAGACGCGTTCAAGGCGGAGGTGGCGAGACTCAAAAGCGCCACGGTACACCGAGGCACCGAGGCACCGAGCTAGAGCATGAAAAGAAAGTCGCTCACGGCGTGAGCGGTGAGCTGTCGTCAGTCGGTTCGGCGCGGAAAGGAGCCGACCGCTGGGAACGCAGGCTACCCCGGTCTGCGAGGTGGGTGTTCTTCCCACGGACCGGCTGACGACGGCTGACCGCTTTCACGCCTCCGCCCGTCGCGGCTGCGGCGGTGCAGGCGGGATCGGGATCGTAATCGATCCCCGGGCGCACCCAGTGTTTCGGGCGCTCGAGGGTTTTCTGTAGGGCCGGCCCGGCAGCCGGCCCCTGGGAGTGACGTGGCGCGCACGCTGAAAGCCGACCGGATCCTCTTCACGGCCACCCTGCTGCTGGTCTGCGCGAGCATCGTGATGGTGTACAGCGCGTCGGCGCTGGTGGCGCTGGAGCGGTTCCAGCAGCCGTACCTGTTCGTGACGCGGCAGGTCATGTGGGCGGTGCTCGGCTTGGCGGTCCTCTGGATCGCCATGCACGTCGATTACCGCACGTACCGGAACGACGCGTTCGTCTGGGCGCTGGTCGCCGTCGTGGCCCTGACGCTGGTGGCCGTGCTCTTCAGCGCCCCGGTCAACGGCACGCGCCGCTGGTTCGGCATCGGCGGCCTCGGCGTGCAGCCGTCGGAGCTGGCGAAGATTGCCTGCGTGTTCTTCACCGCGCTCGTCCTGGAGCGCCGCATGGCCCGCATCGACGACCTCGCGTACTCGCTCCTGCCGATTGCCATCGTGGTCGGCGCGATGGTCGGGCTGATCCTGCTCCAGCCCGACTTCGGCACGGCCATGTCGCTCGTGCTGATCGTGACCGCGATGATCTTCCTCGCGGGCCTGCACTACCGCTATCTCGTCGGCACGCTGCTCGTCATGCTGCCGGCCATCTACCTCGTCCTCGTCAGCGCCCCGTACCGGCGGCGCCGGCTGCTCGCCTTCTGGGATCCCTGGGCGGACCCGCTGGGCGACGGCTTCCAGATCATTCAGTCGCTCATCGCCGTCGGCACCGGGGGCGTGTTCGGGCGCGGCCTGATGGCCGGCGTGCAGAAGCTGTTCTACCTGCCCGAGCCGCACACCGACTTCATCTATGCGGTGATCGGCGAGGAGCTGGGCCTGCTTGGCGCGACCGCCACGCTCGTGTGCTTCTGCCTGATTGCGTGGCGCGGCCTGCGCATCACGATGCGCGCGCAGGACACCTTCGGCGCCTTCGTCGCGCTCGGCATGACGACGATGATCGTCGTCCAGGCGTTCGTGAACATGAGCGTGGTGCTCGGACTGATGCCGACCAAGGGGATTCCGCTGCCGCTCGTCAGCGCCGGCGGCTCCTCGCTCGTCATCAGCCTGCTGGGCATGGGCGTGCTGCTGAATATCTCGCAGCACGAGACAGCCACGTAATGGTGCGATGGTGCGACGGGGCGAGGGCGCGTGGGTGCGTGGATGCGACGGAGTGCCGCTGAATGCCGGTGTCCGTGCTGATCGCCGGCGGCGGGACCGGAGGCCATCTGTATCCGGGCATCGCCGTGGCGCGTGAGATCGTCGCGCGGGCGCCCGGTGCGCAGGTGACGTTTGTCGGCACCGCGGCGGGTCTGGAGGCGCGCGTCGTCCCGCGCGAGGGATTTGCGCTCGAGCTGATTCGCAGCGCCGGACTGAAGGGCAAGGCGATCGGGCCGCTCGTGCGGGGGCTGGGTCTGCTGCCGTTCAGCGCGGCCGACGCCTGGCGGGTCATCACCAGGCGGCATCCGGCGGTCGTCATCGGCGTCGGCGGCTACAGTTCCGGCCCGGTGGTGCTGCTGGCGGCGCTGCGCGGCATCCGCACCCTGCTGCTGGAGCAGAACGCGATGCCCGGTCTCACCAACCGGCTGCTCGCGCCGGCCGTCGATGCGGCCGCGGTGGCCTACGAGGAGAGCGCGCGGTTTTTCGGCGGCAAGGCGTTCGTGTCGGGCAACCCGGTGAGACCGGAGTTCTTCCGGAGCGAGGAGGCACATGACCGTCACACTGCGCCGCCAGAGGCGGCACGGGTCCTAGTCTTTGGCGGGTCTCAGGGGGCGCACGCGATCAACATGGCCATGGTGGAGGCGGCGCCGCGCCTGGCTGCCCGGCCCCGAATGGCCATTACGCACCAGACTGGCGAGCGCGATCTGGAAATGGTCCGCGACGGCTACCGGCGGGCCGGGCTCGAAGCTCGCGTCGAGCCGTTCCTGTTCGCGATGGACCGGGAGATGAGCGCCGCGGATCTTGTCGTCTGCCGCGCGGGCGCGACGACGCTGGCCGAGCTCACCGCGTCGGGCCGGGCGTCGATCCTCGTGCCGCTGCCGACCGCGACCGACGACCACCAGCGGAAAAACGCGCTCGCGCTGGTCCGGCAGGACGCGGCGCTGCTCCTGGAGGAGCGCGAGCTGACCGGCGACCGCCTCGCGGCCGAGATCCTGTCGCTCGCGGCGGATGAGGGACGGCGCCGCCGGCTCGGCGCGGCCGCGCGGCGGATGGCGAGGCCGGATGCGGCGACGGTGATCGTGGACAGGGTCCTGGCGCTTGCTGGGTAAGACGCGGCGCATCCACTGTGTCGGCATCGGCGGCATCGGCATGAGCGGCATCGCCGAGCTGCTGGCGAACCGCGGATACGACGTGAGCGGCTCGGATCTGAAGCGGTCGGAGGTCACGGCGCGGCTGCAAAGGAGCGTGGGAGTGCAGGTGTACGAGGGGCACGCGGCGGGCAACGTCGGCAACGCCGACGTCGTGGTCGTCTCGTCGGCCGTCCGTCCCGGCAACCCCGAAGTCGCCGAGGCCGTCCGGCGGGGGATTCCGGTGATCCCCCGCGCCGAGATGCTGGCCGAGCTGATGCGCATGCGGTTTTCGATCGCGGTCGCCGGCGCGCACGGCAAGACGACGACGACCTCGATGATTGCGTTCGTGCTCGAGCGCAGCGGGCTCGACCCGGACGCGGTGATCGGCGGCCGGCTGCGCGCCTTCGGCAGCAACGCGCGCCTGGGCCGCGGCGAATACATGGTGGCGGAAGCCGATGAGAGCGACCGGTCGTTTCTGCTGCTCTGGCCGTCGATGGCGGTGATCACCAACATCGATCGCGAGCACATGGAGAGTTACGCCAGCTTCACGGAACTGCAGCAGGCGTTCGTGGATTTTGCGAACAAGGTGCCGTTCTACGGCGCGGTCGTCGCGTGCGCCGACGACGCCGGCGTCGCGCCCGTGCTGGGGCGGATCAGGCGGCGGCTGGTGACCTACGGACTCGATCCGGCAGGGTCGCGCCCTGCCGGCGCCGGAGGTCCCGAGACCCGCCCGACGGCGCACTTCGGCGGCCGCGACGTCGAGCTCGGGCCCTTCGGCGGCCGCTGCGTCGTCCACCGCCAGGTCGAGGGGGGCGCCGAGCGCCTCGGGGCGATCGAGCTGTCGGTGCCGGGGCGGCACAACCTGCAGAACGCGCTCGGCGCGGCGGCGGTTGCCACGCAGCTGGGCGTCGAGTTCGGGCAGATCGCCGGCGCGCTCAAGGCGTTTGAGGGCGCCGAGCGCCGGTTCGAGCGATGCGGCGAAGCCGGCGGCGTGCTCGTCGTGGACGATTACGCGCACCACCCGACCGAGATTGCGGCGGTGCTGGCGGCGGCGCACAGCGCGCTCGGGCGCCGCCTCGTCGTGGTCTTCCAGCCGCACCGCTACACCCGCACGCAGCAGCTGATGCACGACTTCGGCCCGGCGCTGCGCGAGGCGGACGAGATTGTCCTCACCGACATCTATGCCGCGGGTGAGGACGCCATCGCCGGCGTCACCGTCGACGCGCTCGCCGACGCGATCCGGCGCGGCGCCGGGCGGCCGGTGCGGGTGGTCCGGCACATCGACGAGGCGATCCCCGCAGTGCTGGCGGTGGCGAAGGCCGGCGACGCGGTGATCACGCTCGGCGCCGGCTCGATTGGCGCGCTGCCGAAGCGGATTGTGGAGGCATTGACGCGCCGGGAGGCGGGCGCCTGATGGCGGTTTCGGCCCCCACCGACCGGCGCTTCCGGCGCGCGCATGTCAGCCCGACGCGGCGCCGCGGCCGGTTGTTCGCGTCCCGCCGGCGGCTCGCGGGGGCCGGACTGCTCGCCGTCTGCCTGCTGTATGCCGGCTACCGCGTGGTCGCGCTGACGCTGTCGTCGCCGCTCCTGACGGTGACGCGCATCACGGTGGGCGGCAACGCGCGGCTGTCGCGCGAGGACGTGCTCTCGCTGCTCGACGGCCTCGAGGGACGCAACATGCTGGTCGTCAATCTCGACCAGTGGCGGCGGAAGCTGCTGGCGTCGCCGTGGGTGGCCGATGCGGCGCTGCGCCGGGTGCTGCCCGGCGTCGTCGACGTGGTGATTGCCGAACGGCAGCCGATCGGCATCGCCCGGCTGGGCGGGGCGCTCTACCTGATCGATCAGCGCGGGGACGTGATTGACGAGTTCGGCCCCAGCCACGCCGATCTCGATCTGCCGCTCATCGACGGCCTGGCGCCCGCCGGCGGCGGCGGCGCGCCGGGCGTGGACGCCGTCCGGGCCGCGCTGGCGGCGCGGCTGCTGGCGTCGCTGCGGCAGCGTCCGGATCTGGCCGGCCGCGTGTCGGAAGTGGACGTCAGCGACGGGCGCGACGCCGTCGTGATGCTGAAGGGCGACACGACGATGATCCGCATCGGCGACGACCAGTTCGTGGAGCGCCTGCAGTCGTACCTGGACCTCGCGCCCGCCCTGCGGGAGCGGGTGCCGCAGATCGACTACGCCGATCTGCGGTTCGGGGAGCGCGTGTACGTCAGACCTCAGGGATCCGGGCGGGCGTCCGGCGCCCGATGACGGCGAGGATCGATAACGGTGGCCGGAGATCGTTCACGTCTCCGGGAATGGTGAGGGTGGAGTGGCGCTGAAAGAGCGATATCTGGTGGGGCTCGACGCGGGCACGTCGACGGTGTGCGCGGTCGTCGGCGAGAGCCGCGACGACGGCAGTTTCGACATCGTCGGCATCGGCGTCGCCGAATCGCGCGGCATCAAGCGGGGCGTCGTCGTCAACCTCGAGGCGGCGGTCGAGTCGATCAAGAAGGCCATCGAGGAAGCCGAGCTGATGGCAGGCGTGGAGATCGATTCGGTCCACCTGGCGCTCTCGGGACCGCACGTCAAGGGCTTCAACAGCCGCGGCGTGATCGCGGTGGCCGGCAAGAACCGGGAGATCCTGCGCGACGACGTGCGCCGCGCGATTGACGCGGCCAAGGCGGTGGCGCTGCCGGCCGGGCGCGAGATCCTGCACGTGCTGCCGCAGGACTTCGTCGTCGACGAGCAGGATGGCATCGGCGCGCCGGTGGGGATGACCGGCGCCCGGCTCGAGGTCAACGTGCACGTCGTCACCGGGGCGGTGTCGACGTCGCAGAACATCATCGCGTGCGTCAACCGCGCCGGCGTCTCGGTGCTGGACACGGTGATCGAGCAGCTCGCGGCGGCCGAGGCCGTGCTCACCTCGGACGAGAAGGAGCTGGGCGTCGCGCTGGTCGACATCGGCGGCGGCACCGCCGACGTGGCGATCTTCGAGCGGGGAAGCCTCTGGCACACGGCGGTCGTGGCGGTCGGCGGCGACCACTTCACGAGCGACATCGCGGTCGGCCTGCGGACGCCGATGCCGGACGCGGAGAAGCTGAAGCGCAAGCACGGCTGCGCGCTGTCGTCGATGGTGGACGAGGACGAGACCATCGAAGTGGCGAGCGTCGGCGGCCGGAAGCCGCGGCTGATGGCGCGGCGGATCCTCTCGGAGATCATGCAGCCCCGCGCCGAGGAGATCTTCCATCTCGTGTGGGACGAGATCCGGCGCGCCGGCTACGAGAAATCACTCAACTCGGGCATCGTCCTCACCGGCGGCGGCGCGATTCTCGAGGGCATGCCGGAGATCGCCGAGCAGATCTTCGATCTGCCGGTCCGGCGGGGCTGCCCGATGGACATCGGCGGTCTGGCCGATCACGTCAGCAGCCCGGCGTTCGCGACGCCGGTGGGACTCGTGCTCTACGCCCATCGCAATCGGGCGCCGGAGGCGGCGGGCGCCGGCTCCGGGGCGCTCGGCCGCATGGCGGTGCGGCTGCGCGGCATTTTCAAGGAATTTTTCTAGGCGGGTCCGGGCGGACCCGTCCGACGGAGGCTGGACATGAGGCAAGGCGATCCACGCGGCGCAGATGCGGCGAAGCTTCGGCTGACGCTCGATCCCGACTCGAGGCTGAGCGCCAAGATCAAGGTGATCGGGGTGGGGGGCGGCGGCAGCAACGCCGTCAACCGCATGGTCGCGGCCGGGCTCGAAGGCGTCGAGTTCATCGTGGCCAACACCGACGCGCAGGCGCTCGGGCAGAACCCGGCGGCCGTGCGCATCCAGATCGGCCAGACGCTGACCAAGGGGCTCGGCGCCGGGGCCGACCCGCACATCGGGCGCCAGGCGGCGCTCGAGGACACCGAAACGACCATCCAGTCGCTCTCGGGCGCCGACATGATCTTCGTGACGGCGGGCCTCGGCGGCGGCACCGGCACGGGCGCGGCGCCGGTCATCGCGAGCCTGGCCAGCGAGCTCGGCGCGCTGACGGTGGCGGTCGTGACCAGGCCGTTCAAGTTCGAGGGCAAGAAGCGCGCGCGCCACGCCGAAGAGGGGCTCGAGGCGCTGCGTGAATGTGTCGACACCGTCATCACGATCCCGAACGAGCGCCTGCTCACGATCATCGACCGGCGCACGTCGCTCACCGACGCGTTCGGCATGGCCGACGACGTGCTGCGGCAGGCGATTCAGGGCATTTCGGACCTGATTCTCGTGCCGGGGCTGATCAACCTCGACTTCGCGGACGTCAAGACGATCATGTCGGGCATGGGGGTCGCCATGATGGGCACCGGCGTGGCCGAGGGCGACAACCGGGCGATGCAGGCGGCGCAGAAGGCCGTGTCGAGCCCGCTGCTCGAGGACGGCTCGGTGACCGGCGCGCGCGGCGTGATCATCAATGTGACCGGCGGGCCGGATCTCTCGCTGATGGAGGTGAACGAGGCGTCGTGCGTGATTCAGGAGGCGGCGCACGAGGACGCCAACATCATCTTCGGGGCGGTCGTCGATCCGACGCTGAAGGGGAAGGTGAAGATCACGGTCATCGCCACCGGCTTCGATCGGGTGGGCGGCGCGCGTGCGGTGCCGGCGGCCGCCGTGCAGACTCCCGTGGATCTCCAGAACTACACGGCGCACCTGGCGCGCACGGCGGCGGCCGGGACGGCGTCCGCGGCGGAGCAGCCGGTGATGGAGATGCACGCGCCGCAGGCGCCGCAGGCGAGCGCCCCGATGCCGCTGACGGTGAGCCGGCGCCCGGGGCTGGAGCTCAGCCTGCCCGGGCTCGAGACGGCCGACGTGGCGTCGCCGCTCGACGTGCCGGCGTTCCTGCGTCGGCAGAACTGACGCAGGTCGACTACGCCTCCCCGGCCTCGCGCCGCCGGATGTCGTCCTGGACGGGGATGATCCGGCGGGGCCACGCCCGCTGTCATTGCGTTTTTGTGCCTGCACCGAACTGCACAGACTTCTGACACCGTTTTTGACATCCTCGAGCGTACAGCGACAGAATTCGGCCTCCTTTCGGAACACGGCGGTCAGTATTGGAGGTCGTGATGCGAGTTCCCTTCCGTGTCCTTGCGCCGGGCTGCGCACTCCTTTCCGTTCTGGTTCTCACGGGGCCGGCGTATTCCCAGGACATTAGCCGGCGCATCGTCGGGCCGTCAGCGATTACCGGCATTCCTTCAAGTGCGACACACTGTGTGTCGTCCGACGCAGCCAACGTTCATCCGATTGGTTGGATGGCTAACGGGTCTCGATACGCGATCACGTTCGATACGGATAACAACTTCCAGCCGGTGACCGCCGTGGCCCGTATCGATTTCAGCGGAAGAACCCAGTCCAGGCTGTATGGCGGTCCTGAACTCCAGGCGACGGCGTCGAGTCCGGGAACGATGGTGCTCTTCGTGGCTGGCAGACGCCAGGCCGGCTGCTATCGCTACAAGGTGGAAATCCAACCACCGGCGGCGTCGACCGCCACAACACCGCCCATCCCCGACGTGGCGTCAGCCCCTGCCGCGATGAGTGGCCCGCTTGCGATCACGGGGACACCTTCGAGCGCCAAGCATTGTGTCGCTGGCAGCTGGGTCTCGAATGCCCACGGGATTGGGCGTGTCGAAGCGGGAAGCCAGGTTCGAATCTCGTTCTCCACGGATTTCAATGCCATCGCCGCGCTCAGTCTGATGAACCCGGAAGCAGAGACGGGCAGATTCTGGCTTGACGATGACTCCGGGGGTGCTTCCGCTCCGTCAATCAACGTCACGGTACCGGAGTCAGGAACGCTCGCATTGCTCGTGGCAGGCGTGAACGGGGCTGCCGGGTGCTATCAGTACAAAGTCGAGGTCACCGGTCCCTCAGCCACCACCACGACATCCAGTTTTGCCGGCGCATGGACCGGCCAGGTCCGCGCCATCGGGTGTTTTGATGACGGCGTGCTCGACGGCTATTGCGGTTCCATCACCACGGCATCCTTGAGCGTGACGCTGAGCCAGACTGGCACCAGCGTGAGCGGATTGGTCCAATTGGGTAGCCTCAAGCCGGTCGCGGTGTCGGGAAGCGCGCAGGGCAGCCGCCTGGTTCTCAATGGCCGAGGCGAGTATTCGCCTGGCGCCAATGGCTTCCAGATGACGTATGAAGACTGGGACACTTCGCTCAGTGGCACCAGTAGTATGGGCGGCAATTTTTCACTACGCTTGTTCCCGACGGCCAGCGGTGTCCCGGGAGGCGTGCGTTGGGCGTTCACATTGGTCGGCGTGACCCGCTGAGCGATTCCCGCCGCCGGATCGACTTACAAGGACAGTCCCGCTCAGAGACTCGCGCACGCGCGACAAGCCGATGCGCTCGGATCGTCCCGGAATATCAAGGCGGGGGGTGGGCAGGCGGGCGGAGGTGTGCGCCTGAGGTTGTTCTAACCTCGTCGTCTTCGTCGGGATATCCGCTCGACGTGCCGGCGTTCCTGCGTCGGCAGAACTGACGCAGGCGCCGGGTCCGGAAGGACCCGGCCCGCGGTCGCATCCCGGCCTGCCGCCACCTCCGGGCGCGTGCCGGTGGTACACTGCATACACCCACGGCACGCGCGAGCGCCGGCGGCGCAGCCGCAGCTCGCGCACGATCTCTCCGTTCACCCGTTCAGCCGTCCGCAGAGACATGAAGCACTGGCGCCAGCACGAGCGCGCGCTCGAACTCCTGTCGAAGGAAGTGGGATACGTGCGCAAGCCGCACGGCGGCAAGCTGCGCGTGGCGCTGGCGTTTCCCAACACGTATTTCGTCGGGATGTCGAACCTCGGCTTCCAGACGGTGTACCGCCTCTTCAACGCCGAGGCCGACATCGTCTGCGAGCGCGTGTTCCTGCCGCCGAAGACGGAACTGGCCGAGCAGCTCGCCTCCGGCGCGCCGCTCGTGACAGTCGAATCGCAGACGCTCGTATCCGAGTTCGACGTGCTGGCGTTCTCGGTGTCGTTCGAGTGGGACTACACCAACGTGCTGACGCTGCTGCGGCTGGCGGGGCTCCCTCTGCGCGCGGAGGCGCGGAGCCACCGGCATCCGCTCGTGGTGATTGGCGGCGCGGTCACGTTCGTCAATCCGGAGCCGCTGGCGCTCTTTGCCGACGTGATTGCCGCGGGCGAGGGCGAAGCGCTCGTCCCGTCGCTGCTGCGCGGGTTCCAGACGGCGTCGGACCGGGCCGATCTGCTGCGCCGGCTCGCCGCCGAGCGCGGGATGTACGTTCCCTCGTTCTACGACGTGCGGTATGCGGACGACGGGACGATTGCGCGCGTGGAGGTGAAGGCGGGCAGCGGCGCGCCGCCGGTGGTCCGCAAGGCGGCGCTCAAGACCACCGACGCGGTGGATCCGCCGGCCACGAGCATCTTCACGCCCGACACCGAGTTCGGATCGCGGCTGCTCGTGGAAGTCGTGCGCGGGTGCGCCAACCTGTGCCGCTTCTGCTGGGCGGGCTACAACTACCTGCCGGTGCGCGCGTTCCCGACGGACCGGATTCTGGCCATCGCCGAGCGCGCGCGCCCCTATTCGAGCCGCGTGGGACTCGTGTCGATCGCGCTCTGCGATCACCCGGAGATCGAGGAGATCCTCACGCGGCTGTCGGCGATGGGGTACTCGATCAGCCCGGCGTCGCTCCGGCTCGACGACATCACACCGACCATCGTGCGGCTGCTGCGCGAGAGCGGCGAGCGGACGATTACCATCGCGCCCGAGACCGGCTCCGACCGCCTCCGCCGCGTCATCAACAAGACGGTCACCAACGACGAGATCCTGGCCAGCGCCGAGCGGATCTTCGCCAGCGGCATCGAGAACCTGAAGCTGTACTTCATGATCGGATTGCCGACCGAAACCGACGAGGACCTCGTGGCGATTCGCGATCTGACGCTGCAGCTGCGGGCGGTCATGCTCGCGCACGGCCGCGGCCGCGGACAGCTCGGGCGCATCGTCGGCAGCGTGAATCCGCTGGTGCCCAAGCCGGGAACCGCGTATCAGTGGCTGCCGATGGAAGGCGACGCCTCCGTCGAACGGAAGATCAGGCGGATGCGGACGCTCATGGCCGGCATCGACAACGTCTACGTCAACATCAAGTCGGAGCGGCATTCCTTCTACCAGGCGCTGCTCTCGCTCGGCGACCGCCGCGTGGCGCCCGCCATCGAGGCGGCCGAGCGTAACGGCGGCAACTGGCGCGCGGCCGTCGCCGACAGCGGCGTCGACGCCGACTTCTTCGTGTTCCGCGACCGGTCGCACGACGCGGTGCTGCCGTGGGACATCATCGACGGCGGCATGAAGGACGAGTTCTTCCGCGCCGAGTTCGACAAGTCCCTCCGCGAGGAATGGACCCTGCCACCGAAGCGGCAGAAGGAGAACAGCCGCCTCCTGCCCGTGCTGCAGTAGCGGACGCGCAGGCTGAAGCCTGCGCGCTACAGGGCGACCGCCGCCTTCTCCTCGAACTCCGCATAGGCCTCGAGGATCGCTTCGCGAATGCGGTCCTGCGCCGTGGCGTCGGCGACGGGCCGCAGCAGCGAGAAGCTGCGCCGCTCGCCGTTGACCGAATACTGGCGCGCGGGGAAGGTGACGTTGCGCCCGCCGCCGGTCCGGCGCTCCCAGACCGAGAACCCGATCAGTTTCAAGCCTTCGAGCACCCCTTCGGTGAAGTGCAGCTCCGCATCGGCCAGCTTGCCGGGCGGGTTGTTGGTCTCGATCGGGGCGATTTTGATGATCACGGCATCCTCCGTTTGCACAGGGGCACTGAGGCAAAGGGGCCGCCAGCGCGCTGGAAAGAATGCGAAGGTGCAAACCGCTCCAAGGGCGGCGGTTACGGGCGCGCCCGAAAGCCGTGCCGGAGCAGCGTTGAGCGGGTGTGAACGGGAGTTGTCGAACCCCGCCCGATCAGCGGAGGAGCAGGACGTGCGCGATGGCGAGATCCCGCGAGTGCGTGAGTGTGAGGAGCGACCCGGTGGCGCCGAGCGCCGCACAGCGGGCCGCGGCTCCGTCATGAAACCGCAGTTGCGGGGGGCCGGAGCGGCGGAAGACTTCGATGCCTCGCCAGAACACGCCGCGCGAGTGGCCCGTCCCGAGCGCCTTCATCGCCGCTTCCTTGGCCGCAAAGCGGGCCGCGAAGGACGAGGCGATATCGCGCTTGCGCCGGCAGTAGGCGATTTCCTCGTCGGTGAAGACGCGGCGGACGAAGCGGTCGCCGTAGCGCTCGATGGCGCTGGCGATACGCGAGATCTCGGTCGCGTCGAGTCCTGTACCTATAATCTCCATCTCTGAGGATCCAAGCCACCGAAGCCCTGAGGTCCGGAGGTCACCACATTCGTTGTCTCCGTGGCTCCGTGTCTCCGTGGCCCGTCGGTCATCGTACATGACCCTGCCACCCGTTCCCGAATCGTTCTCCTGGACCGAGTCGCCTGCTGGCCTGGTCCTGACGTGCCGGCCGCTCGACGCGGTGACGCCACACCTGTTTACGACGCGTCAACTGCAGTTGACAGCGGACGACTGGCGCCGCGTGGCTGGCCTCCTTGGCGCCAGGCAGGCCGTCACCCTCAATCAGGTGCACGGCCGCGACGTGGTTGTCGTCCGGGCCGGAGCGCCTCCGCCCGTGGGACAGCCCACCGGTGACGTGCTCGTCTCGGACGACCCGGCGGCTGCGATTGCGGTGCGCGCCGCCGACTGCGCGCCGCTGCTGCTCGCCGACACGCGCTCAGGCGCGGCTGCAGCCGTGCACGCGGGGTGGCGCGGGACGGCCGCGGGCGCGGCCGCCGCCGCCGTCGACGCACTGAGACAGCATTTCGGCGCCGCTCCCGGCAACCTGATCGTCGCCATCGGTCCGAGCATCGGGGCGTGCTGCTACGAGGTCGGGAGCGATGTCGTGGACGCGTTTGCCGCCGCGGGGCATCCGCGGCACCTGGTGGATCGCTGGTTCGTGGTGCGAAACGCGCGCCTCTATCTGGACGTCGCGGGCGCGAACCGCGATCAGCTCGTGCTGGCGGGTGTGCCCGACGCGCAGATCCACGACTGCCGCCTGTGCACGGCCATGCATCTCGACGTGCTAACCTCCTACCGCGCCGAACGGGAACGGGCCGGCAGGATGGCGGGCGCCATCCGCGCGCGCGCCTGACGCCAAGGCCGCTCCGGCGCGCAGGAGGCAGCATGAGCCGGGCCACACGGCGGTACGCCGCGATCGCCATGATCGTCTGCGGCGCGGCGGTCCTCTCCGCGCAGAGCACAGAGTGGCGCAGCTACAGCAGCGATCCCGGCAGCACGAAATACGCGGCGGTCGATCAGATCAATCCATCCAACGTGGCGAGGCTCAGAGTGGCGTGGCGCCGGCCGGCCCTCGACCCGCAGTTGAAACAGCTCGACCCGACGCTGACGTTCTCGAACAATTTCCGCGCGACGCCGCTCCTGGTCAACGGGGTGTTGTACGGCCCGGACGGCGTGGGGCTCGTCGAGGCGTTCGATCCCCGGACGGGCAAGACGATCTGGGTCCAGCAGCCGCCCGGCGGGGTGTCGGGGCTGCGCGGCGACAGCACGCGCGGGCTCGCGTATTGGCGCAGCGGCGCCGAAGAGCGGCTCTTCGTCCAGCGCGGCGAGACGCTCACCGCGCTCGATCCGAAGACCGGACGGCCGTCTCCAGGTTTCGGGACCGGAGGCAGCGTCAGCCTTCGACTCGGCAAGGAGCCGTACAACTGGACGGGCGCGCCGCAGGTCTGTCGCGACGTGGTGATCGTCGGGGCGTCGATGAGCGACTCGCCGCCCAACAAGGAGGGCACGCCCGGCGACGTGCGGGGGTACGACGTGCGCACCGGCCGGCTGCGCTGGACGTTTCATGTGGTGCCGCGCGAAGGGGAGTTCGGCATCGAAACATGGAAGAACGACTCCTGGCGGTACACCGGACACGCCAATCTCTGGTCGATCCCGAGCGTGGACGAGCAACTCGGCTACGCGTACCTGCCGCTGACGAGCGCGACGAGCGACATGTACGGCGGGCACCGGCCCGGCAACAACCTGTTCAGCACGAGCCTGGTGTGCGTGAGCTGCCTGACGGGCGAGCGCGTCTGGCATCAGCAGCTCGTCCATCACGACCTGTGGGACTACGACCTGCCCGCGGCTCCGGTCCTGGCCGACATCACCGTCGCGGGCCGGCGCATCAGGGCCGTCGTCCAGGTGACCAAGCAGGCGTTTGCGTTCGTGTTCGATCGCGTCACCGGGCAGCCGGTGTGGCCGATCGAGGAGCGGCCCGTCCCGCAGTCCGCCACACCTGGCGAGCAAACCTCACCGACACAGCCGTTCCCGACGAAACCTCCTCCGTTCGACCGGCAGGGGGTCAGCGTTGACGATCTCATCGACTTCACGCCCGAGCTGCGCGCGGCGGCTCTGGAGATCGCCAGGCACTACGCCATCGGGCCGCTGTTTACTCCGCCGTCGATCAAGGGCAGCGGGCCCACCGACACCAGAGGCACGATCCAGCTCCCCGGGTCGGTGGGCGGCGGCGACTGGCAGGGAGCGGCGTTCGACCGTGAGACCGGCATCCTGTACGTGCCGTCGATCACCGCGCCGTTTGTTGCCGACCTCGTCCCCGGCAACCCGAAGGAAACGAACCTGACGTTCACGCGCGGCACGCGCGAGTACCCGCCGGCGCCGATGGGACTTCCGCTGCTGAAGCCGCCCTACGGACGCATCACCGCGATCGACCTGAACAAAGGGGAGATCGTCTGGGCGGTTCCGAACGGCGACGGCCCGCGGGATCATCCGCTGCTGAAGGGTCTGAAGCTGCCGCCCCTCGGCAACACGGGCCGCAGCGCGCCGCTGCTTACCAGGTCGCTGCTGTTTGTGGGAGAAGGCGATCCGATCATGTCGGGGGACGCTCGGCGGATTCCGCCGAGCATGCCGCCATCGCTGGCGCCCGGTGCGGGCGGCCACAAGTTCCGCGCCTACGACAAGGAGACCGGGCGGGTGCTCTGGGAGACGGAACTTCCCGCGGGGACGACGGGCGCGCCGATGACCTATCTCTCTGGCGGCAAGCAGTTCATCGTCGTGGCCCTCGGGTCGCGCGAGCACGGCGCGGAGTACGTCGCGCTGAGTCTGCCGTAACGTGTGGGTCCGGCTGAAGCCGGACACTACGTATTCGGTGTCTCAGTGCCTCAGTGTTCCGTAGACGCCTCATCCATCGCTTCGTTGGCGAGGCGGTCCGCCTCGCCGTTCAGCTCGCGGCGGACGTGCTCGAAGCGCACGTCGCCCACCTGCTGCGCCAGCCGCCGCGCCTGAGCCCAGAGCGGCTGCAACCCCTGGTTCTTGACGCGGTACTCTCCGCACATCTGCTTCACCAGGAGCAGCGAATCGGACCGCACGTGCAGCCGGCTGACGCCGTGCTGCACGGCCCAGGCGAGCGCCGCGATGAGCCCGCGATATTCGGCGACGTTGTTCGTGGCAATGCCGACCGACTCCTTCAGCTCCACCACCGAGGCGTCGTCGCGCTCGATGCGCACGCCGTAGCCGGCCGGCCCCGGGTTGCCGCGGGAGCCGCCGTCGATGTTCGCCACGGCGGCGCTCGCGCCGGGCGCGCCGAAGAGCGACGGCTGGGTCATCCCCGTCGAACGGTCACGGCGCCGGCGTCTCGGCGGCGGCCGGTGGGGGCGTGTAGTAGAGAATCCGCTGGCAGCTCTCGCACTGGATGATCTGGTCGTTCTGCCGAATTTGCTGGAAGACGTGCGGGCGCAGGCGCACGTGGCACACCGAGCAGAGCCCCTCGCGCGTGGCGGGGCAGATGGCGACGCCCTTGCGCACCCGGGCCACCTGCTCGAACAGTCCGACCAGGGACGGCTCGGCTTCCGCCACGAGCGCCACCCGCGCGTCGGTGGCCGTGGCGAAGGCCTGCTGGAGGAGCGCCAGCTCTTCGCCGAGGGCACGCTTCTCGGCGTCCACGGCCTTCTGCTGCCGGGCGAGCGCGGCCTCGGCCTCCTTGACGTCGGCGGCAATCTCGTCGGCCTCGAGCATGCGCTCGAGCACCTTTTCCTCGACGCCGCCAAGCTCGGTCTGCGCGCCGGCGATTTCGTGCTGGATGGCCTGGTATTCGCGGTTGGTCTTGACTTCGGAGAGCTGGTCCTTGAATTTGGCGAGGCGGCCCTGGAAGACGGCGGCGTCCTTCTCGAGCGCCCGCCGTCCCTCGTGGTTGTCCTTGAGGCGCTGGTGGACGAGGGCGACGCGATCGGCGGCCGCGTGGAGGCGTGCGTCGGCGTCGGCGAGGCGTTGCGGGTGCGCGGCGATCTTCCGCCGCGCCTCCTCAATCGCGGTGTCGAGTTCCTGCAGCCGTACGAGTCGTTCCAGATCCGGAGTCATTACAGGGAATGGGCCCGCCAGGATTCGAACCTGGGACCAACCGATTATGAGCCGGCCGCTCTAACCGCTGAGCTACGGGCCCGAACACGGCGGGTCTGCTGCGAGAGACCCGCCCCACGTACCTTCGCATCGTTACGTCCGACCCTCGAGGAACGCCTTGAGCTTGCGCGACCGTGACGGGTGGCGCAGCTTGCGCAGCGCCTTCGCCTCGATCTGGCGTATCCGCTCGCGCGTGACGGCAAAGCTCTGGCCCACCTCTTCGAGGGTGTGCTCGCTGCCGTCGCCGACGCCGAAGCGCATCTTGATCACCTTCTCCTCGCGCGGCGTCAGCGTCTTGAGCACCGACTCGGTCTGCTCCTTCAGGTTGAGATTGATCACGGCCTCGGCCGGCGACACGATGTTGCGGTCCTCGATGAAGTCGCCGAGGTGCGAGTCTTCCTCTTCGCCGATCGGCGTCTCGAGCGAGATCGGCTCCTGCGCGATCTTGAGCACCTTGCGGACCTTGGACACCGGGATGTCCATCCGCTTGGCGATCTCCTCGGAGGTCGGCTCGCGGCCGAGCTCCTGCACGAGCGCGCGCGAGGTGCGGATCAGTTTGTTGATCGTCTCGATCATGTGGACCGGGATCCGGATCGTGCGCGCCTGGTCGGCAATGGCGCGCGTGATCGCCTGGCGGATCCACCAGGTCGCGTACGTCGAGAACTTGTAGCCGCGGCGGTACTCGAACTTGTCGACCGCCTTCATCAGGCCGATGTTGCCTTCCTGGATCAGGTCGAGAAACTGGAGCCCCCGGTTCGTGTATTTCTTCGCAATCGAGACGACGAGGCGGAGGTTGGCTTCGACGAGCTCCTTCTTGGCCTGCTCGGCCTGCGCCTCGCCGCGCTGGATGACCTCGATCGTCCGGCGAAGGCGCTCGGGCGTCTCCTCCAGCTCGTCGATCATCGCCCTCACCTGGGTCCGGATGTCCTTGAGCTTCCGCTGGAGGTTCTTCTTCTCCTCCTCCCTCAGCCTCGGCCCCTTGCCCTTGACCTTCGGATTGAGCTGGCGGTCGAGCCCGTCGGCGTCGCGCTGCACGCGCTGGACCGCGTCGACCGCGTCCTTCACCTCGTCGATCAGGCGGCGCTTCACGGCCTCGGTGAACTCGATGCGGCGGATGGCGCCGGAGACCTCGATGCGCGCGCGCAGCGCCTTCCAGCGCGCGCGGCGGAACTTGCGCTTGTCCTTGCGCGGGACGTCGGCCAGCTTCTCGGCGAGCTTGACGAAATTGAGGCGCGCCTTGCGGACCTCGTCGATCTGCGCGAGCACCTCGACCTTGCGATCCTCGATCACCTCGTC
The DNA here is from genome assembly GCA_016213695.1 of Acidobacteriota bacterium. Classification (GTDB taxonomy): domain Bacteria; phylum Acidobacteriota; class Vicinamibacteria; order Vicinamibacterales; family UBA2999; genus DATCJA01. Next base: position 58,236 of record JACQZV010000025.1, read on the forward strand.
GGTGATCTCCTCGTCGCTGAAGATCACGAGCTCGCGGATCGTGCGATCGCCGGCGCGGAGCTGGTCGCCCGTAATCAGGATGCGCTTGGCGATCGTCGGCGTGCGGGAGATGGACTTGATGACGGCGAGCTTGCCGCGCTCGATCCGCTTGGCAATGGCGACCTCGCCCTCGCGGGTGAGGAGCGGCACGGTGCCCATCTCGCGCAGGTACATCCGCACCGGGTCGTTCGTCTTGTCGAGCGCGCCGGGTGTCAGGTCGAGCTCCGGCTCGTCGCCCGACCCGTCCCGGTCGAATTCCTTGTCGCCGCGGTAGGCCTTGTCGGAATCGACCACCTCGATCCCGGCGCTGCCGAACGCGTTGAACAGATCGTCGAGATCTTCCGAGGAGGTGATCTCCGACGGCAGCATCTCGTTGACCTCGTCGTAGAGGAGATACCCCTTCTCCTTGCCGACGGTAATCAGCTGGCGCACTTCGTCGTATCGTTCTTCAATCGACAACGCCATAAACGTCCGCTCTCCTAGGTCAGCCCGTCAATCCGCTGAATCAATTCGTACTTCCGCACCAGCAGGTCCTGCAGCTCCGTGCCCGGCCCGGCGGCGTTCTGCTGCTGCAGCCGGTCGATCTCGCGCTGCAGCGCGGCACGCTCCCGCTCGTAGCGGAGCCGCTTGAGAATCAGCGCGCACTCGGCGGCGTCGTGCACGTGCGGCTCGGCTTCGCTGGCGATGCCAGTCACGAGCTGGGCCTCAGGTGCATTCAGACGCTCGAGCAGCACGGAGGGGGAGAAACCCCTATCATCGTTCAGTTTGAGCGCCAGATCCAGCACCGATCGCGACACGAGCCCCTCTAAATCGGTGGCATCCAGCGTCCCGAGGGCGTCCAGCGCGGCGCCGGGCCGGTGCACCAGCCACCAGATCAGCCCTTTTTCCGCCTTCGTGACCTGCCCGAGGCCCGGCAGCTCGCTCGCGGTCAGGGCCGCCTGCCGGTGGGTCGTCGCCTTGGGCACCTGCGCCCAGATCGAGTCCCCGGCGACGCCGGCTTTTCCCGCCACCGATTCGACGAACAACTCCTGGCGCGTCCGGTCCGGGATGCGTTCGACAATCGGGAGCACCTCGACGACGAACCGCGCCCGCCCCTCGGCATTGCGGAGATTGTGGCGGGCGGCGGCGCGATCGAGGAGGTACTCGAGATACGGGCGCGACGTCCGGAGGCGTTCGGCGTATGCCTGGCGTCCGTGGGCGCGTACAAATGTATCGGGATCTTCGCCGGCCGGCAGTATGGCCACGTTGACCTCAAAGCCTTCGGCCACCAGCATTTCGCACGATTTCTCTGCCGCGCCCTGGCCGGCGGCATCCGGGTCGAAGCTGAGCACGACTTTTCCCGTGAACCGCCGCAGCTGCTGAGCCTGGGCCGGCGTCAGCGCCGTGCCGCACGAGGCCACCACCGACTGCAGGCCGCACTGATAGACCTGCGCGTAGTCGAAGTAGCCCTCGACGAGAATCGCAAAACCGCTGTCGCGAATGGCGCCCTTGCTCAGGTTCAACCCGTACAGCGTGCGGCTCTTCGTGTAAATGGGTGTTTCCGGCGAGTTGAGATATTTCGGCTGCTGGTCGGCGTCGATGGCGCGGCCGCCGAAGGCGATCGCGGATCCCGTTTCGCGGCGGATGGGAATCATCAGCCGGTGCCTGAACCGATCGACGACCGTGCCGTCCTCGCGCTGGACGAGCAGTCCGGCGCGGACGAGCAGCGCCTGGGAGAAGCCCTGCCGCACGAGCGCTCCCTGCAGGCCGTCGCGCGGCGCGTAGCCGAGCCCGAGCGCCTCGCTCGTGGCGTCGGTGATGCCGCGCGAGGCGATCTGCGCCCGGACGCGCGCGCCCGGCGCGGAGGCCAGCTGCTCCCGGAACCAGGCGGCCGCCGATTCGTGCGCTTTCAGCAGGCTCTCGCGGTCCGCCGTGCTGGCGCGCTGCTCGTCGGTCTGTTCGAGCTCGGGCAGCGACATGCCGAACCGCTGCGCGAGCATCCGCACGGCATCGGGAAAGCTCACGCTCTCGCGCAACTCGAAGAACTTGAACACGTCGCCGCCGACGCCGCAGCCGAAGCAGTGGAAGAACCCCTTGTCGCGGTTGACGTGGAAGGACGGCGTCTTCTCGCCGTGGAACGGACAGAGGCCCTTGTAGGTGGCGCCCGACTTCTTGAGCGACACGTAGTCCTGGATCACGACGACGATGTCGGCGTGGTGCTTCAGGTCGTCGATGAACTGTTGTGGAAAGAGACCCAATGTTTAATCTTTCAACGTCACGACGGTCGCTCCGGTGCCCCCCTGATTATCCGGCGCCGCCTCGAACCGCGCCACCAGCGGGTGTGCCTGCAGATAGGTCGCCACCGCACGGCGCAGCTGGCCGGTGCCGTGTCCGTGGACGATGCGCAGCTCGCCGATGTCGGCCATGGTGGCCTGATCGAAGAACTTGTCGAGCCGGTCCAGCGCCTCGTCCACGGTGGCGCCGATCAGGTTGATCTCGCCGAGAGTGGCGCCCTCGCGCGGCTGCAGGTTCACGTTGACGCGAACGGCGGGTCCGCCTGCGGCGGAACCCGCCTTACGTACGGACGCCGGATCGCGGACGTTGGCCGGGTCCCGCGGCGAGGCGGCGTCGGGTCGAGCGGCGGACCCGGCATCGCCGATGACCGTCAGGTCGCGCAGCGCGGCGCGCAGGCGCTTGCCGCGGATGTCGACGTCGGCGTGCCTGTCGTGCACCTCGACAACCGTCCCCTCGAGGCCGAAGGCGCCCACCCTGACGCGCGCCCCCGGTTCGACGACGCCGGGGACCGGCGGGGGCGCGGCCGCCGGCGCGCCGGCCGCGTCGAGCGCGTCGCCCTCCGTGAGCCGGTCCGCGATCCGATCCAGCGCCGCGCGGGCCTCGCTCCTGGCCGCGCCGAGATCGCCGGTACTCAGGCCGGCGGATCGCACGAGGCCGCCGGCGTTCAGGCGCACCGCGGCGCGCTCCGACAGCTCCGCGGCGCGCGCCTTCAGGCCGTCGATCACCGCTTCAATCTCGCGGCGCGCGTCGCGCAGCTGGTCGTCGACCTTCCCGTCGAGCCGCCGGCGCAGGCGGTCTTCCCGTTCGCCGACCGCCTGCTCTCGCTGCCGCGCCTTCCGCTCCGTCTCGGCAATCGCCAGCCGCTGCCGATCGATCGCGCGGCGCTCTTCCTCCAGCCGGCGCAGATCGTCATCGAGGCGGGCGAGATGCCCGGCGAGCTGTTTCTGCGGCTCGCTCAGGTGCTCGCGCGCGGCGGCAATGACGGACGGCGGCATGCCGAGGCGCGCGGCGATTTCAATGGCCAGGCTGCGCCCGGGCGATCCGTAGACCAGGCGGTAGGTCGGCGCGAACGTGTCCGGGTTGAATCCAAACGCCGCGCCCGCGACCTGCCCGGTCGCCGACGCGTACGACTTGAGCGCGTCGTGATGCGTGGTGGCGATGAGATGCGCGCCGCGCCGCCGGAAATGATCGATGACCGCGATACCGAGGGCGCCGCCTTCGGCCGGGTCGGTGCCGGCGCCGACCTCATCGAGCAGCACGAGCGCCGGAAGCTCGAGATCGCGATCCATCGACACCACGTTGGCGATGTGCGCCGAGAAGGTGCTCAGGCTGGCGGCAATCGACTGCTCGTCGCCGATGTCGGCAAAGAGCGACCGGAAGACCGGCAGGCGCGAGCCTTTCTCGACAGGGATATGGAGGCCCGCCTGGACCATCGCGGCGAGCAGGCCGGCCGTCTTGAGCGCGACCGTCTTGCCGCCGGTGTTCGGGCCGGCGATGACCAGAACGCGGGCCGGCGGCGCGAGCAGGATGTCCACCGGCACCGGTTCGGCCACGCGGTCGCCGCCGTCGTCGAGCCGCGCGACGACCTTCGGGATGAGCAGCGGATGCCGCGCGCCGTGCAGCTCGAACGAGTCGTCGTCCGCGATTCCAGGCTCGAGACCGTCCACGAGCAGCGAGAAGCGGGCGCGTGCCTGGATGACGTCGAGCGCGGTGGCGACCTCGAAGGTCTGGGCCAGATCGGCCGTGCGGCCGCGGAACGCGTCGGTCAGCGCCAGCAGGATGCGGCGGACTTCTTCCGCCTCCTGCTCTTCGAGCGCGACGATGTCGTTGTTGATCTCCACCGTCTCGAGCGGCTCCAGGAAAAAACTCGCACCGCTGGCCGAGGTGCCATGGACGATGCCCGGAATGGCGGAGCGGTGTTCGGCGCGCACGACCAGGACGTAGCGGCCGTGACGATCCGTGACCACCTGCTCCTGCAGATACTTCGCCGTCTCGCGGCCGCGCAGGAACCCGTCGAGCGTGCTGCGGAGGCGCGCGCGCTGTTTGCGCAGCCGGTCGCGGAGAGTCGCCAGCGCCGGGCTCGCCTCGTCCACGACCTCACCGGACGGCGCGATCTTCCGTCGAACGTCCGCAATCTCGCCCGTGAATGACGCGGCGCCATCGGCAACGGCCCGCAGCCGCGGAAACGCGGGGCTGAGCTTCTCAATCGACACCCGCGAAAGATCGATCGACTCCAGGTAGTCGGAGGTCGCCACGAGCCGCAGCGCCTCGAGGGCGCGCCCGTCAACGCCGAGCGCGGCGATGATGGCGTCGAGATCCGCCGGGGCGCGGAGCGGGAAGCCGGGATGGTCGGAGAGATACCGGACGGCTTCGCTCGTGGCGCCGAGCGCGGCGCGTACATCCGCGGCGTCGGTGGACGGCTGGAGCGCCTCGAGCCGTTCGAGGCCGGTGGGCGTCACCGCCAGGCCGCTCAACACAGAGACGACGCGGTCGAATTCGAGGGCGCGAAGCGCCGCGAGGTGCATGGACGCGTTCGAGGGGATTCTCGACGTTAATGATAGTTCCCGACGCGGGGCGAGTCGTCAGGAGGCCAGCTTGACGACGACCAGGCTGATGTCGTCGGCCGGCGTGGCGAACGCCACGAGATCCTGCTGAATCGCCTCGTAGATCTCCCGCGCGCTGCCGTCCTTGACCTCACGCAGCTTCCGCTCGAGCCGATCCGGGAAGTAACTCTCGTTCTCGCGCCGGTGCTCGGACAAGCCGTCGGTGTGCAGCAGCAGGATGTCACCCGCCCCCATCAGCCACCATTCGTTGATGGCGTAGCGATCCTTGAAGCCCAGGACGCTCTGCGCCGTGGTCTTGCGGTCGATCGCGTCCAGCGAGGGCAGCATCCCGAGCGGCGGAAACGACACGCAGAGGTGCTCGCTGATCTCCATGAACCGGTCGTGCCGCCGTGAGAACACGGCCGGAAACGGGTGCCCGGCGGACAGGAACCGGAACCGGGCGTCCTCGGAGATCTCGCCGTAAATCATCGAGACAAACTTGTGCGTCCCGGACGACTGATAGAAGCGCGTGTTGAGATTTTCGAACAGGCGCTTGGTGATCCGGCCGGACATGTCGAGTTCGTAGAGGGCGCCAAGGAGCAGCGCCTGGTGCAGCATCGCGGCGAGCAGGGCGTCGGTCACGCGATGCCCCGCCACGTCGATGACCGCGATTCCCGCCGTCCTCTGACACCGCCTGAGGTTTTCCACGATCTCGGGGCGGCCGGCGTCGCTCGCCCGCGCCATCCGGGCCGCCAGGTCGAACCGCTGCTTGAAGTCCACGTAGATGAGGTGATCGCCGCCGACAGAGCCGTTCAGCGGCCGCGTGCCTCCCCACACGTCCATCCCCTCGAGCCGGGGCACTTCGCCCGGCAGCGGCAGGATGTATTTCGCGATTTCCTGGAAGTTATTCAGCTCGGCGCTGAGCTGCACCAGGAGATCGGCGTCTTCTGAATCGTTCATGTGGTGGATACGGGACTCTCGTGAACGAGCGCCGAGGCGGCTGACACTCGGATTCCGAGAACACACATTATCTAATCTTACGCGGGCCGCGGAGGTCTTGCCCCGGGCGGAATCACAGTCGCTCGAGGAAGTCACGCCACGGCAGCGCCCGGACCCCCGGCGCCAGAGCCTCGGTCGGAGGCTTCACGGTCGGCGCCTCGTGTACGAGGAACATGTTCACCGCGGTGTCCTTCCGACGAGCCTTCCTGGCCGCATCACGAAGCCGTTGCATCGGCGCCGCCATCGCGGGCGTCACGGTGCGTACCGCTTTGCATTCCACCAGCGTGAGGGCGCCGCCCGGTCCCGGCGTCACGAAGTCCACTTCAAGACCTTGTTCGTCGCGGAAGTGATAGATCTCCCGCCGTCGTCCGGCATTGACCTGCGCCTTGACAATTTCTGACGCGATCAGGCCTTCAAAGAGGCTCCCGGTAAACGGCGACTTGGCCAACTCCGCCGCCGAATCGATGCCCAGCAGGTGACACGCAAGCCCGGAATCGGCGAGGTACACCTTCGGTGACTTGATGAGGCGCTTCCCGAGGTTCTCATAGAAGGGCGGGACGACGAGGATCTGCGCGGTCGTCTCCAGCACGCCGAGCCATTGCGTAATGGTGGGCACGCTGACCCCGAGCGGCGCGGCCAGATCGGTCTTGTTGAGCACCTGCCCGTGACGGCTGGCGACGAGCGCCAGAAAGCGGCGAAACGTCGCGAGGTCTCTGACCGCGGTCACGGCCCGAACATCCCGTTCGAGGTAGGTCTGCAGGTACGAGGCGAACCACAACCGGGCATCAGCCGGGCGGGCCAGCACCTCCGGATATCCGCCGTGCAGCAGGGTCACCTTCGATGTCTCCCGCGCCGACATCGGGTAGAGCTGCAGCACCGCCGCGCGCCCCGCCATCGATTCCGAGACGCCGTGCATCAATGGCGCGTCCTGCGAGCCGGTGAGCAGCCACTGGCCGACGCGGCGCGGCTGGCGATCGATGCGCGACCGCACGAACGCGAGCACCTCCGGGACGTGTTGCACCTCGTCGAGGATGACGGGGGTATCTACCGCGTCGAGGAATCCCTGCGGGTCGGCGCGAAGCCGCGCCACGATGTCGGGATCTTCCAGCAGGACATAGCCTGCGCGGGGAAAGAGCCTGCGCAGCATCCATGTCTTCCCGGCCCGGCGCGGCCCGGTCAGCACCACCGCGGGAAAGCCCTTCACGGCCCTCAGGACGTGTCGCTCCAGCGCCCGCTGGATGTGGATCATGTGTGAGAATTATAAGTTATAACTTCAGATTACTCAATCATCGACCACCCTCGCCACGGACGTGAGCTTCACTCTATAATCCGCCCATGAGACATCTCCTCCCGGCCTCCTGCATCCTCGCGCTTGCGATCGGCCTCGCGGCCATCGCGCTCGAACGCCCGGCGGCGCAGACGAGCGGCGGCGGCGTGCCGACCTTCGACTGGGACCCGCTCTTCTACCAGGACCTGCCGAACCGCTGGACGACGGGCCAGGTGGGCGGGATCAGCGTCGACAGCCAGGACCACACCTGGATCACGCACCGCCCGGCGAGCGTCTCGCCCGGCGAGCGTTCGGCTTCGCTCACCCCGGCGGCCGCGCGCTGCTGCACGCCGGCGCCGCCGGTCATCGAGTACGACCAGAACGGCCGGTTCGTCAAGGCGTTCGGCGGCCCGGGCGAGGGCTACGAGTGGCCCGCGAGCGAGCACGGCGTGTACGCCGACGGCAAAGGCAGCATCTGGGTGGCGGGCAACGGGAAGGGCGACAACCACATTCTGAAGTTCACGAACACCGGCAAGTTTCTGCTGCAGATCGGCAGGGCGAATCAGAGCAAGGGGAGCAACGACACGGCCAATGTGTACGGCGCGGCCTCGATGGTCGTCTTCCCGAAGACCAACGAGCTCTTCGTCGCCGACGGCTACACGAACCGCCGCCTCATCGTCTTCGACGCCGACACCGGCGCCTACAAACGGCACTGGGGCGCGTACGGCAAGCGGCCTGACGACACGTATACGTTCCCCCCGCGTCCGCAGCTCATCGCCGGGCCGCCGCAGCCGCAGTTCAGCAACCCCGTGCACTCGGTCGTCGTGTCGAATGACGGACTCGTCTACGTGGGTGACCGGTCGAACAACCGCATCCAGGTGTTCCGCCTCGACGGCACGTTCGTGCGCGAGGTCTACGTCAACCGCGACACGCTCCAGAACGAAGGCACGGTCCACAACTTCGCGCTCTCGCGGGATCCGCAGCAGCGCTATCTGTTCGTCGCGGACGGATCGAACAAGGCGCTGCTCATCCTCGACCGGGTGTCGCTGACCGTGCTGTCCACCTTTGGCGGCCAGGGGGGCCACAACGCCCGGCAGTTCTTCCACCTGCACAGCCTCTCGTCGCAGCCCGACTCGAAGGGCAACCTGTACATCGGCGAGGTCAACGAGGGGCAGCGGTACTACCGGCTGCGCTACACCGGGCTTGGCAAGCCACAGAACCCTGGATACTCGGCGGTGACGACACCGTAGGCGAATCGTTCCGGCGGGCGCTCCCGGCCTGCAACGTTGTCGGCGTCGGCGTCGTAACCTCTACCAGGACATGCGGAGAACGCTGGCCGGCTTCCTGGTCGTCGGCGCCACATGCGCCGCGCTCCTCTACCTGTCGGCCGACGCCGGCGGGCAGGAGATCGGCCCGGCGCTGCCGCGGACGGCCCGCGCCCCCGCCGACAACCCCACGACCCCGGCGAAGGTCGCGCTCGGGCGTCTGCTGTTCTGGGACCCGATCCTGTCGGGCCCGCGGGATGTGGCGTGCGCCACCTGCCATCACCCGCAATTCGGCTACGCGGAGAACCGCGACCTCTCGGTCGGTGTGACCGGCGTCGGGCTGGGCCATCGCCGCCGCTTCGCGTCGCGCGGCGACATCCCGTTCGTCAAGCGCAACAGCCAGACGGTGCTGAACGTCGCCTTCAACGGGACCGACGAGGCCGGCGGGTACGACCCGGCGGCCGCCCCGATGTTCTGGGACGTGCGCGCCCGCAGCCTCGAGGCGCAGGCGCTCGAGCCGCTCAAGGCGCTCGAGGAGATGCGCGGACACACCTACGCGGAGGAGCAGGCGGTGGACGCGGTCGTGGCGCGGCTCGACGCGAACGCCGAGTACCGGCGCCTCTTCGCGGCGGCGTTCGGCGGCGGGGGGACGGCGACCGCGGCCAACCTCGGGCGCGCGCTCGCGGCCTTCCAGCGATCGCTTGTCGCCGCCGACGCGCCGTTCGACCGCTACATGCGCGGCGACCGCGGCGCGATGACCGACGCGCAGGTGCGGGGGATGGGCCGCTTCGAGCGGATCGGCTGCATCCGGTGCCACAAGGGGCCGATGTTCTCCGATTACCAGACGCACGTGCTCGGCGTGCCCGACAATCCGGCGCTCCCCGTCTCGGATGCGGGGGCCGGGGATCGCGGCACCGGCGACCGCTACGCGTTCCGCACGGCGTCGCTCCGCAACCTGGCGTTCACCGCCCCCTACATGCACAACGGGCTCTTCGCGACGCTCGAGGACGTGCTCGAGTTCTACGACGACGTCGACTCGCGGCGGGGGCGCGCCCGCACCCCGAACGTCAGCCGCGAGGCTCTCGATCCGCTGCTGCGCCAGCTCCGCGGCGTCGACGAAGACGACGTGGAGCTGCTCGCGTTTCTCGAGGCGCTCAGCGATCCCGCCTTCGACCGCACGATCCCCGCCCGGGTGCCGAGCGGGCTGGCGGTCGGAGGGCGCATTCAATAGACCTCAGGCTAGAACGCATACTTGATCCCGAGCTGCATGATCCGCGGCGCGCCGGTCTGCGTGGTGATGCGCCCGAACGTCCCCGAGTTGAGGTTCGCGGTAACCCCGCCCGAGTTCTCACTGGCGCCGGGGTCGCCCCAGTTGAACGTGTTGAACAGGTTGAACGCCTCGAGGCGGAACTCCAGCGTCTGCATGCCGCCGACGCCAACCGTCCGGCCGATCGCCATGTCCACGCTCCAGTAATTGGGCCCCGTGAGCGCGTTCCGTTTCAGGCTGCCGTAGGTCCCCGCTGCCGGCTGGGCAAACGCCGCGCGGTTGAAATAGTTGTTCAGCGTCCGCGGGCTGGCATACACATCGTCGCTGACCTGGTTCGGCCGCTGCTGCCGGACGCCGGTGAACGCGCGGTCGAGGCCGCTGATGACGTTGAGGCGTCTGCCGGACCGGACGCTGACGATCCCTGAGGCGCGCCAGCCGGACGCGAGCGCGCGCATCGCCCCGCCGGAAAACTCCGGCGTTTCCGCCCCGAGCGTGATGCTCGCCAGATGCCGGCGATCCTGATCGCAGTAGCCTCTGTCGAACTCAGGGTCGTCGGGATTCGTGTAGCCGGAATTGATCTGGCTGAACGTGTTCGGCGTGTCCGTGCCCATGCAGCGCGACAGGGTGTAATTCCCATTCAGGCTGAGGCCGCGCACCGACCGGCGCTGCATCGACAGCTTCAGACCGCGGTACTCCTGCCAGCCGATGTCGTCGTTCAGATCCAGCGCCCCGATCAACCGGGCCTCCGTCGGATTCTCCTGGTAGAGCACGCGCCGGATGTTCAGATTGGCGTTGGTCGAGCACACCGGGTAGGTCACCCCGTTGCGCAGCGTGCAGGGCCCGAGTCCCATGTAGATGCCGGGATTGATCGCGGTCTGCGCCCACAGCCGGTCGGTGTAGCTGCCGAGATAGCTCACCGCGACGCCCCAGTTGCTGCCGATCTGCCGCTCGAGCGTGACGTTCCAGTTCTGCACGCGTGGGGAGTTGATATCGGGATTCATCGTGCCGAAGGCGCCGAAGGGCGGATAGGCCGTGTCCCGGTTGGTCACGATCGGGTGAGGGTCGCCGCCCAGATGCCCGTAGGGGTCGTCCATCCGGCCCGGGGGATCGGTGATGAGCGACCGGTTGCCGAACGGCGGCGCCGACGAGTTGATCTGGTGATAGTCGGTCGTCATGAAGTCGTAGGTAAACGCGTACGACGCCCGCAGCGACATGCGGCCGTCGCCGGTCGCGTCCCACGCGGCGCCGACACGCGGGGAGAAATTCCTCCACTGCTTGTTCAGCCCCGTCTGTCCCGGCGGAAAACCTGTGTCGCCGGGGTAGAGGAGGCCGGCGGGCGCGTTCACGAAAACGTTGCTCTTGACACCCCGGCGGAAGTTATCGAGGTTGAAGGTCGAGATCGCGTTGTTTTCCGCCGTCAGCCCGAAGTAGGGCTCCCAGCGCAGGCCGAGGTTGAGCGTCACGCGGTTGGACGCGCGCCAGGTGTCCTGCGCGTAGAGGCCCATGTACCAGCTGTGCACCGGCAGATCCTGCTGGCGCCCGTGCTCGACGGATGTGACGCGGCCGAGCAGGAGGTCGGCGAGCCCGAGCCCCGTCGCGCTGCCGTCGACGATCCAGGTGCCGGAGGCCCTGGACGACGACATGTAATGGCCTTGCGCGTACGACACCGTACCGCCGACACCGAGCTGATGACGGCCGCGAACCAGGGTGACGTCATCGGCCGCCTGGTAGAAGTTGTTCAGGAAGTCTGCCTTCGTCGCGCCTGCCGGCAGCTCGAAGGCGCCCTCGACGGTGATCGGCATCTGACCCCGGAGGTAGGGGTACAACTTGATCCCCAGGTCGAGGGGATCGAAGGTCGGGTTGTTGAACCGGTTCACGTTCGTACGATTGACGGCCACCCGGATCGCGTTCACCGCCGTAGGCCCGAAGACCATGGTGTCGCCGAGGGTCAGCGAGTGGGTGAGATTCTTGAGGCCGTCGCTGGACGCTTTCAGGACGTTGTCGCCTTCGCCCTGGTAGGCCGGGTCCTGCTTGAAGAACGTCGCCATGTAGCGGCCGAAGATCGAGTGGTTCGAACTCTGCTGGTAATCGATCCGTCCGAGGGCCTGGCCTTCATTGCTGTCCTCGGTCGTGCCGTACGTGATCTGGCCGCACGGGTCCGTCGTGCTCGGCAGACGTCGCGCCAGGTTCAGCGCGGCGGGGCTGAAGAGCGCCGGATTGATGCGGTTGCCGACGAAGCCGCCGCCGAGGTTGATCTGCCGGCCTCCCGTGCAGGCGGGCGACGTGACGGCCGTGAAGTCGCCGGCGAGCATGGCCGCCGTCGGCACCCAGGAAATCTGGTCGGCGGGCCGCTGGCGAAGCGTCGTGCCCTGGTAGGCGCCGAAGAAGAAGAGCCGGTCACGCGCGATCGGTCCGCCGAGGGTGCCGCCGAACTGGTTGCGCACCAGGCCGTCGTCCTGGGGCTTGCCGTCGGGGCCGATCTCGGCGAACGGGCTGGGCTCGTTGAGCGCGCGGTGGCGGAGGAATTCGAAGGCGCTGCCGCGGAAGCTGTTGGTCCCCGACTTGGTCACCGCATTGACCGAGGCGGACCCGTGCACCCCGTTCTGCGCTGACAGACCGCTCGTGGCGACCCGGAACTCCTGGAGCGCGTCGGGAAACGGCATCGGCAGGTTCATGTTGCTCTGCGGGTCGTTGTGCGACGCACCGTCGAGCAGGTACGACACGCCGATCGGCAAACCGCCCGCGACCGAGATCCGCACCCCGCCGCGCGTGTACCGCGGGTTGACCTCTGTGTCGTTGTTGACCGCGGCGCCGGCCAGCACGATCAGGTCGGTGACCTGACGGCCCTGCAGCGGCAGCTCCAGGATCCGCTCGTTGTCGACGACGTCTCCAATGCCGGCGCTCTGCACGTCGACGAGCGGCGTAGCCGCTTCAACCGACACGGTTTCCTCGAGGCTTCCGATCCCCAGCACTACGTTGACCACAGGAGTCGCAGCCACCTGCAGGACGATCCCGGTCTGCGAGAACGAGCGGAACCCCTGGAGGGCCGCATCCAGCCGATAGGGCCCCGTGGGCAGGCTCGGCAACACGTACGTGCCGTTTTCAGCCGTCGTGACGCTGCGCACGAGCCCCGTGTCGGTCTGCGTGGCCGTGACCGTCACGCCGGGGAGCACGGCGCCGCTTTCGTCGGTGACACGGCCGCTCAACTGGGCGGTGGAGAGCTGTGCCCAGGCCGCCGTGGTGGTGAAAAGCAGCGAGAGGGCGCCAACCAGCAGGGTCCGGAACAGTGTCATAACCCTTCTCCTTTTTCGGAAAAGCCAGCGGCCGACGACGTGTAAGCCGGGGATATTACCAGAAGACAGGTTCGGGGTCTCAAGACATGGTGCGGTGGCGAGTGCCGACCGTCACGTCACGATCGTTCGAACAGCAGGGCCGAAGGATGCCCCCCTGGCAGTCTTGCGGCGTCGCGGAAATTGTCCTGATTGTAGGCGCGCTCCAGGAGCGTCCTGAACACCAGTTCGTATCCGTGCTTCGTCATGACGTCGACGATGTCGTTGACGTTGAGAAACCACATGGGGATCCGCGAGCCGGGCAGCAGCCTCAGCTCCGTCGCGTACGGCCGGAAGTGGCCGCAGGGCACGTTCGTGAGCAGCACGTACCGCGGGCGGTACCCGCAGAAGGCGCGAAGCGCGCCGGCCCAGTCGTCGAACAGCTCGAGCACGCCCGACGCGTACACGAGATCGACGTCACGAAGATCATCCGGGAGCGACTCGTGAAAACGAATGCGGGGGTCGTCGCAAAACAGCCGGGCACCTTCCTCGCATGCCCACGGCAATTCGACCGCGTGGTACTCGACGCCGTCGACGGTGCCAAGCGCCCGCGAGAGGTGTGCGTAACCGGTCCCCGGCCCGCCACCCACAGACAGAATACGCAGCCGGCCTCCGTGTGCGCGTCGAAGGACAGTGGCCAGGAGCCCCAGCAGCGAGCCGTTCTGATCGGCCACGCCGCCCGGAGGCGTATCGCGCGTCGTGGTCAGGATCGCCTGCGCGTCCTCGACGGCTTCTTTCCGGTACGCGGCACTGCTCCAGGCGGGTCCCGCGGCCGGCACGTCGTTGAAGTGCGCGTACTCGCCTTCCCAGATACGCTTCAGCCGAATGAGCTTGAGGCGATGACCCAGGACGAGAAGGCGATTCAGCAGCGCGGGTGGAACAATCTGCCGGGCTGCACCGGCGACAAGCGCTCGCATTGGTATACCGCGCGGTCGAAGATAGTCGCTGCCTCCCGTCGAGACCATCCTGTCGGCACAGTAGATCCCGGCAGAAAATCCCCGACAACGTCGCCGGAGCAGCTTCGCGGGTCGTGTGGTTACTCAAGGGCCTGTGAACGGCACTACAGGTGGTTGATTGAGCTCGCCATGCAGGCGGCGCCGAACCCGTTGTCGATGTTCACCACGGCGATGCCGTTGGCGCAGCTGTTGAGCATGCCAAGGAGCGCCGCGACGCCGCCGAAGCTGGCGCCGTAGCCGATGCTCGTGGGAACGGCGATGACGGGCACTTTCACGAGGCCCGCGACCACGCTCGGGAGGGCTCCTTCCATCCCGGCGACCACGACGATGGCACGCGCCTGCTGCAGGCGCTGGTGTTCGGCGAGCAGCCGGTGCAGGCCGGCCACGCCGACGTCGTAGAGGCGATCGATGCGGTTGCCCATGACCACCGCCGTGACCGCCGCTTCTTCCGCGACCGGCAGGTCGGACGTGCCCGCGCAGATGACGAGAATCGTCCCGGTGCCCGCCTCGACGCGCCCCTGGGCGAACGTGATCGCCCGCGCGTCGGGGTGATACATGGCGCCAGGGACTGACGCGCGGACGGCGTCGAAGGCCTCGGGCTGCGCCCGCGTCACGAGCAGCGTCTGCCCGCGCGCCACAATTCTCTCGGCAATCGCGGCGACCTGCGCCGGCGTCTTGCCCAGCCCGAGCACGACCTCCGGAAAGCCCTGACGGACCTCGCGATGCGTATCGACGCGCGCAAATCCCAGGTCTTCGAACGGCGCGGCACGCAGCGCCGTGAGAATTGTCGCGGCGGCGCTCGACGGATCGAGGGCGCCGTGCCGCACGCGATCGAGCAGATCCTGCAGTTCGGAGTCGGTCATGGGACGTCCCGGCAGTATAATCAGAGACGTGGCTGCAGTGCGTGCGTCCGGCGTATGACCCTTCTTGAAACGCTCACGTTAGCGGCGTATTTCTTCGTTCTGGTGATTCTCGCGCTGTACGGGTGGCACCGGTATTACCTGGTGTACCTGTACATGAAGCATAAGGATCGCCAGCCGCTTCCCGCCGGGTCGTTCGACGCGCTGCCGCTCGTCACCATCCAGCTCCCGATTTACAACGAGATGTACGTCACGGACCGGCTCATCGACGCCGTCTGCCAGATCGCCTATCCGCGCGAGCGGCTCGAAATCCAGGTTCTGGACGACTCCACCGACGAGACGACGAAGATCGCGGAGCGCGCGGTGCGGCGCCACCAGGCGGCGGGCGTCAACATTACGTACCTGCACCGCACCGATCGGCGCGGCTTCAAGGCCGGGGCGCTCGAAGCGGGGCTGAAAGCCGCCAGCGGCGAGTACATCGCCATCTTCGACGCCGACTTTCTGCCGCCGCGCGACTTTCTCCGCCGGACGATCCAGTACTTCACCGACCCGGCGATTGCGATGGTGCAGGCCCGCTGGGGGCACATCAACGAGGACTACTCGCTGCTGACGAAGATTCAGGCGATTCTCCTCGACGGCCACTTCGTGCTCGAGCACGGCGGCCGCAACCGCTCGGGCTGCTTCTTCAACTTCAACGGCACGGCCGGCATCTGGCGACGCGCCGCCATCGCCGACGCCGGCGGGTGGCAGCACGACACGCTCACCGAGGACCTCGACCTGAGCTACCGTGCGCAGCTGCGCGGCTGGAAGTTCGTCTTCGTCCACGATCTGGTCTCGCCGGCCGAAGTGCCCGTGGAGATGAACGCCTTCAAGTCGCAGCAGCACCGCTGGGCGAAGGGGTCGATCCAGACGTGCCGCAAGGTGCTCCCGCAGATTCTCCGGTCGAACCTGCCGCTCGGCGTGAAGGTGGAGGCGTTCTTCCACCTGACGGCCAACTTCAACTACCTGCTCATGTGCGTGCTCTCGGTGCTGATGGCGCCGTCGATGGTCATCCGCTACAACATGGGCTGGTACGAGATGCTGCTCATCGACGTGCCGCTCTTTGTCGCGGCCACCGCGTCGGTGGCGAACTTCTACATGGTGTGCCAGCGCGAGCTGCACCGCGACTGGACGACGCGGCTCAAGTACCTGCCGTTTCTGATGTCGATCGGCATCGGGCTCACCGTGAACAACACCCGCGCGGTCCTCGAGGCGCTGTTCCGGAAGGAAACAGAGTTCACGCGGACGCCGAAGTACCGGATCGAAGCGCAGGCCGACGAGTGGATCGGCAAGAAGTACCGCCAGAGCGTCATGGTGCAGCCGCTCGTCGAGCTGGCGCTCGGGCTCTACTTCACTGCCACCATCTTCTACGCGCTGGCCAACGGCATCTACGGGACGGTGCCGTTCCTGGTGCTCTTCCAGATCGGCTTCCTCTACACGGGCCTCCTCTCCATCGTCCAGCAGTACGCGGGAAGCGACGCCGTGCTGAAGCCGGTGGAGGAGTGACCGACACGCCCAAAGCCGGACTCGAAGACGTCGTCGCGACTTCGTCCGCCATCTGCTATCTCGACGGCGATCGCGGTGTGCTGGCGTACTGCGGGTACGACATCCACGATCTCGCCTCGTCCGCCACCTTCGAGGAAGTGTGCTACCTGCTCTGGCATCGGCGGCTGCCGGCGCGCGCGGAGCTGGGCGACCTGCAGTCGCAGCTCGCGGCGGCGCGGCGGCTGCCCGAGCCGATCGTGCGGCTCATGCGGTCGCTCCCGCCCGTTGACGGCATGGACGCGCTGCGCACGCTGGCGTCGGCCCTGGGGCTCTACGATCCGGAGGTCGCGGACAGCTCGCCGGCGGCGCAGTACCGCAAGGCCGTGCGGCTGACGGCGCAGATCGGGTCGGTCGTGGCCGCGTGGGGACGCCTGCGCGCGGGGGGCGGCGTCATCGATCCCGATCCGGTACTGGGCCACGCCGCCAACTTTCTGTACATGCTGACGGGCGAGCGGCCGCACGCGACGGAGGTGCACGCCTTCGACGTGGCGCTGACGCTGCACGCCGACCACGAGCTGAACGCGTCCACGTTTGCCGGCCGCGTGGCGGCGGCCACGCTGACTGACATGTATTCGGCAGTGGTGGCGGCGATCGGCGCGCTCAAGGGGCCGCTGCACGGCGGCGCCAACGCGGACGTGATGCGGCTGCTGCTGGAGCTCGGTCCGACGGCCACGCCCGACCGCGTGGACAGCGTGATCCGGGCGAAGCTGGCGCGGAAGGAAAAGATCCCGGGCTTCGGCCACCGCGTCTACCGCACCGAGGATCCGCGGGCGACGCACCTGCGGCGGATGTCGCGCGAGCTGGGGAAGCGCGCGGGCCAGCCCGCCTGGTACGACATGTCGGAGCGCATCGAGGCGCTCGTCAAGAGCGAGAAGAAGCTGAACCCGAACGTCGATTTCTACTCGGCGTCCACCTACTACACGCTCGGCATTCCGATCGAGCTCTACACGCCGATCTTCGCGGTCAGCCGCATCTCGGGCTGGACCGCGCACATCCTCGAGCAGTACGCGAACAACCGGCTGATCCGCCCCCGCGCCGACTACACCGGCCCCGAGTACCCGCAGCGCCTCATCCCGCTCGACCAGCGGTAGGCGAAGGACATCAGGCTATCCCGGACGGCGCGGCCAGGCTTCGGCGCCGATTCAGGCTGGCGTTACGGTCCTGATGCGAGCGCCCACGCGTCTGTGTTGATCGTCGTCCCACGTGGCGAGCGGCATCCCCAGCGCCTGCGCGAGCGCGACGTAGAGTGCGTCCGCACCGCGGAGCGCCCGGCCGGCCGCCGTCTCCATCGCGAGCGTCCACAGCTCGGCGTCGGGAATCACAATCACCACATTCGGCAGCTGTTCGATCGCGCGGACGATCTGACGGGCCAACGCGGCGGACCCCGTTCGACGCGCGACCGCACCGGCCGCTTCCAGCAGGCCCAGCGCCGGCGTGACCAGCGTTTCCCTGGACGACACTTCGGCGAGCCACGACCGCGTCACCTCGTGGTGCCTATCGCCGGGGATCGCGGCGCTCACCCACACGCTCGCGTCGAGGACGATGCTCACAGGTCGCGACGCCAGGGGGCGGCGGTCTTCGTCCGGGTCCGGCGGCTCCGGGCGCGCTTGCCGATGTCACGCACGACATCGTTGAAGTGCTTCCATGCGGCGACGCCGTGATCGCGACTGGGCGGCTCGGTGGCCGGACTCAGGCGCGCCACGATTTCGCCGCGGTAGGTGATATCCACGGCCTTTCCTGATTCCCGGACTTCCCGGACCACCTGCGGCGCGCGCCCTTTCAGCTCCCGAATGCCGATCTTCATGGCGATGCTCCTCATGTGGCTACAATTGTAGCCCCATTCGGTCGTCCGGCTTCTTCAGCGACGCCGGCCGGTTGAGGCCTGCTTACTGGCGTGCGGGATAGTTGCCGAGCCGCCGCCGTTCGCCCGGCGTCCAGCCCGGCTGCGCCGGAATGAAATTGTCGCGATGCGGCATACGTACTTTCGGGAGCGTCGTGGCGTCGAGGACGTCGGCTTCTCCGACGATCTTGTTCAGATACAGCACGTAGGCCGTCACCGCGTAGGCCTCGTCCGGCGTGAGCGTGCCGGGCGTCGTCCATGGCATCGCGCGGTTGATGAAGTCCCACACGGTCGTGGCGTAGGGAACGAGGCTCTCCTCGAGTTTGACCGGCTTCGCGTTGCCGAGCGGGATGAGCCCGCGATGGAGCGCCGTGCCGGTGCCGTTGGGCCCGTGGCAGGCCGCGCATTTCTGCGCGTACACCGCCGCACCGTCCTTCGCGGTGCCCCGGCCCGGCGGCAGTCCGGTGCCGTCAGGCGCGGCCGAGGGGAAGACACCCTTGATCTCCTCCGGTGTCGGCGGACGGCCAAAGCCGAAGGTCTGCGCGTGCACCACCCACGGGACGCAGGCCAGGATCACAGCTGTGCCGATCAGCCGCAGCTCACGCGATCGCATGATCACGCTCCCGCAATGGCGTTCGTGACGCTTCCGTCCCGCGCGACCCGCCACGGCTGGATGCCGTTGAAGTGGTCGGCCTGATAGAAGTAGTCGACGGTGGTGTTGAAGATCCTGGCGGCCTCCTCGATGGTCGGCTGCACTTCGCCCCGGTCGTCCGTGCAGCGCGCCTGGATCACGCACTCCTCGCCGTTCCACTTCCACGGGAAACGGAAGCGCGTATGCGCGTGCCGGAGCACCGGCTGCTGCAGCTGCGCCTCCTGGTAGGTCTTGCCGCCGTCGGTCGAGACGTCGACCCTGCGAACGAGAGTGCCGCCGGTCCACGCCAGCCCCGTGATCTCGTGGAACCCCGGGCCGGGCACCCGCATGCCGCCCGACGGCCGCGTGATCACGGCTTTCGGTCCGAGCTCGAACCGGTACCACAGGCCCTTGCCGTCGGCAGCGGTGTCGGCGTTGTTCCCGGCCTCATGCCACGTCGCATACGGCTTGTCGACGACGTGGATGCGGTTCAGCCACTTGACGGCGCGGATGGCTTCCCAGCCCGGGGCGATCAGTCGCAAGGGGAAGCCCTGATGCGGGCGTATCGGCTCGCCGTTCTGGGCGTAGGCGACGATGGTGTCGTCGAGCGCCTTCGCCAGAGGAATGCTCATCGTGTACTTGTTCGTCTCGCCGCCTTCCGCGATGACCCAGGTCGCCTTCGACTGGACGCCGCATTCCTTGAGGAGCACCGACAGCAGCACGCCGGTCCATTCACTGCAGCTCGTGCGGCCGTGAATGAGCTGCACCGACTCGCGGTTCGGGCCGCGCAGCGGCCGGCTGTTGGCGTTGCACTCGAGGAAATGGATGCGCGACACCGACGGGAAGCGCCGGATCTCGTCCATCGTGAAGGTGAGCGGGCGGTCCACCATGCCGTGCAGCATCAGGCGGTGCGTCCGGGGATCGATGTCGGGAATCCCGTTGGTGTGGTCCATCAGGAAGTGGAGCCCGGACGGCGTGATGATCCCGTCGAGATCCTGCAGGGGCGTCATCAAGGCGGTGTCCGTGATCGCCGTGGGCCGGGCCGTCGTCCGACGGACCACGGTGCTGGCGAACTTGGAGGGCTGGCCGTAGGCGAGCAGTCCCTGCGGCTCGTAGGGGGCCGGTGCGGGGGTCTGGCCCCGGACCGACCGGATGGCGCCCATGACGAAGGCCGCCAGGGCGCCGCCGCTCGTCAGAAAGCGCCGGCGATCGGAACTGGAGTGCGAACCCATGGGAGGTTCTCCTTCCGAAGTTGTCAAAAAGTCCGGCCATAGTAGCATGCTCGGTCACCATGACGACCCGCCTCCATCGCATCGCAGTGCTCCTCGTCGCCGGCTTTGTCTGCGGCGCGCCGCCGGCGGCCGCGCAGACGCCGCCGCCGCGCCCGCTCTACGACCGCTACACGGAGCCGATCCACCTGTACACGGTCGGCCTGGGCACGTTCACCCGGCCGATCTCGTCGACAAACACAGAGGCGCAGGCGTTCTTCGACCAGGGCTTTCAGATGATGTTCGCCTTCGCCAAGGCGGAGGCCGTGCGCTCGTTCCGCGAAGCGTGGAAGCGCGATCCCCAGTGCGCGATCTGCTACTGGGGCGAGGCGTGGGCGTGGGGGTCGTACCTCAACGCGCCGATGACCGCCGAGGAGGCGCCGCACGCGTATGCCGCGGCGCAGAAGGCGCTGGCGCTCCGGACCCGCGCCACCGAACAGGAGCGGGCGCTCATCGAGGCACTGGCGGTCCGGTACGTGGCGACATTCGATGCTTCCACCCGAGTGGAGCAGGACCGTGCGTATGCCGCGGCCATGGACACGCTGGCGGCGCGGTATCCCGACGATCTCGACATCGCCACGCTCTATGCCGACGCGCTCTTCCTGCTCGAGCCGCGCCGCGGCAGCCGCGATGCGAGCGACCCGGCCGTGCGGCGGCTGCATCAGGTGCTGGAGGGCATCCTGGCGCGCAACGTGCGGCATCCCGGCGCGTGCCACCTGTACGTCCACGCCACCGAGTCGACCGTCGTGCCCGGACGTGCGGAGGCGTGCGCCGAGTTCCTCGGGCGGTCGATTCCCGGCGCCAGCCACATCAATCACATGCCGTCGCACACCTGGAACGAGGTGGGCCGCTGGGGCGATTCGGTGCGCGCCAACCTCGAGGCCTGGCATTCGGATCAGAAAGCGGCCATCGGCCAGGGGTTCGCGATCTACCCCGAGCACAACCTGCACATGCTGCTGTACGCCGCGTCCTACGACGGTCAGGGGGCGATTGCGACGCGCGCCGGGAAGGATTACGCGAAGCTGACCGGCAACACGTTCTACGAAGTACTGACGCTCGTTCGCTTCGGCCGCTTCGACGAAGTTCTCGAGGTGACGAATCGGCCGAAGGACGAAATCCACGGCGGGCTCTGGGATTTCGCGCAGGGCTACGCACACCTCAAGCTGGGGAGCATCGATTTCGCGCGGCTCTATCTCGGGCGCGTGCAGACAGCCGCGGAGACCTCGAAGACGATGTTCCGCGTCCACACGGCGAAGGCTCTGCTCGGCGTCGTGGCCGGCATCCTCGATGGTGAGATCACGCGGACGGCGGGCGACCGCGACGGTGCGATTGCCGCGTTCCGGCGCGCCGCCGAGGCTCAGGCGGCGCTCGTCTACGACGAGCCGGAACCGCTGCCGTTTGCGGCGTTTCACTGGCTCGGCGCGGCGCTCGTCGATGCGAAACGGTACACAGAGGCGGAGCAGGCCTACCGCGAGGAGCTGAAGGATCATCCGAAGAACGGCTGGTCGCTGCTCGGCCTGCAGCAGGCGCTGGCGGGGCAGGGCGTCACCTCGCCCGAGGTGGATGCCGAGCTGGCGGCGAGCTGGGCGCGCTCGGACACCTGGATCCAGTCGTCGCGCTTTTAGAAGACTTTTCCTTGTTGCTATCGGGGGATCCGGGAGGAGGAGATCATGAGGCTGACAGCACGTGCGCCGCGGTCATAATCACGACGCGACCGTGGGCGACAGCACTCGGCGGGACTTCTTCAGACGCGGCGTGGCGCTGGCCGGAGCGGCCGGCGCGCTGGCGTCGGGCTGGATGTTGAGGGACGGGTTCGCCCAGTCGCAGAGCGGGTCGGTGCGGCGGGCGGACCGCTATGACGACTCGTTCATCTTCGAACGGAAGCCGTTCGTGTGGCCCGGAAACGCGACGCTGGCGGTCTGGATCGTGCCCAACGTCGAGGTCTGGCGCTACGACTCGCCTGGAGGGCAGGCCGTCTCGCCCAACGATCGCGGCATCGTCCCTGACGTGGTCAACTACGCCTGGCGGGAGTACGGCCTGCGCGTCGGGTTGTGGCGCATCGCCGACGCACTCGACGCCGCCGGCGTGAAAGCGACCGTCGCGCTCAACTCGGCCGTCGCCGACACGCATCCGAAGGCCGTCGACGAAATGAAACGGCGCGGCTGGGAGTTCATGGGCCACGGGATCACGAACACCGAGAACCTCGCCGGCCTGCCTCCGGATCGGGAGCGGGCGCTCGTTCAGACCGTGCTGAAGACGATCGAGCAGGCGACGGGCCGCCGGCCGCGGGGCTGGCTGGGGCCCGGGCTCGCCGAGACGCACAACACGCTCGACATCCTGGCGGAGGAGGGCGTGGTCTACTGCGGCGACTGGAACAGCGACGACCAGCCGTATCCGATGAAGGTCCGGATGGGGAGGATGCTCTCCGTTCCGTACTGCATGGAAGTCAATGACATTCCGCTTTTCATCCGGAAGGGCTACACCGGCGAGCAGTACCTGCAGTCGGTGGTCGATCAGTTCGACGCGCTCTATGCCGACAGTGCGAAGCAGCCGCGCGTGCTCGGCCTTCCGCTGCACCCGATGATCGTCGGCCAGCCGCTCCGGATCCGGTATCTCGAGCGGGCGCTCGCGCACATGAAGCAGCACGAGCGCGTCTGGTTCGCCACCGGGAGCGAGATCGTCGACGCGTACCGGCGCGCGGTGTCCTGAGCGCGCGCCGGCTTCGATCGCCACGCCCGGGACAACGCGAGGCCCAGGTTTCGAAGAGGAGGGTTCATGCGCACGATACTCGTCGCTGCCGTGGCGCTCGTGGTCAGCGCAAGCGCGCTCGACGCCGGCGCTCAGTCCATTTCAGTCAACCGCATCGAAGTGAGCAGCGACGCTGCCCGTAAGCTGGTGGAAGCCTGCGTCGCGTATGCGGAGCGGAACAAGCTCTCCGCCGGGGTGGCCGTCGTCGGCATCGACGGCACACTGATCGATTTCCACCTGATGCAGGGCGCGACTACGACCAATGCCGAGACCGCGATTCTCAAGGCGAAGACATCCGCGCACTGGCGGCGGCCGACGCGCGAGCTCGAGGAGTGGGTCAAGACGGGAAGCAATGGCGCGCCCGAGTGGATCGGCGACTTCCCCCGCGCGGGCGGCGTCCCCATCGAGATCGGCGGTCAGGTCGCCGGTGCCATCGGCGTCGGGGGCGGCGGTGACCAGGGAGACGAATGCGCGCAGCACGCCATCGACACGGTTATCCGGAAACGGCCGTAGGAGCATCGCCGGCAGACCTGGAGCTGTTTCTGGGCCTGACCGCGGCGCAGTAGCGCACGTGGTCGGGGTATCGACTTCTGCCCGCAGCATTATTTCAGGCTATATTTCGAGGCGCCCGGCGACGGCTGCCGCGGGGCGAGGATGCGAAGAGGAGAAGCGGATGAGTCATCGAGGTTGCGTGTCAGCGGTGTTGCCGGCTCTGGTCATCGCCGCGTCGTTCGCCGGCGGCCCGGTCACGGCGCAGGCGCCGGCGGCACGGCCCTTCACTCCGCCTCCATCGACGTACAGCCCGCCCCGCACTCCCTGGGGAGACCCGGATCTGATGGGCGTCTGGGACTACCAGTCCGTGATCCAGATGGAGCGGCCAGGCGACCTGGCCGGCAAGGCGAGGTTCGCGAACGAGGCCGACTACCAGGCCTGGGCCAGGGCCAACGCGCCCAACCGGGAAAATGAAAAAGGCGTCGGTGCGTACAACGAGTGGTGGAACGGCCGGAACTTCGTCAGCAACCTCAACACCTCGCTCATCGTCGACCCGCCCGACGGACGGTATCCTCCGCTGACGCCCGCGGCGGAGCAGAGACGGAAAGAGATTCTCGCCAGGGCGAACGAGCTCGCGTCGTGGGAGGACTACCACGCGCTGATGCGGTGCCTCGCCTCTCAGACGCCGAACGCGCCGCAGGCGTACAACAGCGGCACCTACATCAGCCAGTCGCCGGGCTGGGTGGCGATCATCCGGGAGCGGCTCGACACGCGCCTGATTCCGCTCGATGGGCGCCCGCACATCGGCGAGAACATCCGCCACTGGAACGGCGACCCGGTCGGCCGCTGGGAAGGCAATACGCTCGTCGTCGACACCACGAATTTCACCGACAAGCAACGATTGGGCGGCGGCTCGGGCGCGAGCGTTCCGGCCGGCGTCCCGTTCGGGAGCTTTCACCTGATCGAGCACTTCGTGCCGGTCAGCCCTACTCGAATCGAGTACTACGCCACCGTCATCGACCCGACGACGTGGACCAGACCCTGGACGTTCAACCTGCCGTGGGAGCGGGATCCCGACTACAAGATCTTCGAGTACGCGTGCCACGAGGGGAACCAGGCTCTGACGAACTCGCTGCGCGGCGAGCGCGTGCAGGAGGCCCGGGCCGCCAGGGAACGCGAGACCGGGAAATGACGAGGCACGCGATGGCGGCCGCGGTCTGCACGGCGGCGGCCATGCTGTGTGTCGCCGCGGCATGGCCCGCGGCCCAGAGCCCGTTGCCGCTGAGTCAGATTCCCCGCACGCCGGACGGCAAACCCGACCTGAACGGCATCTGGCAGGCGATGAACACGGCGAACTACGACCTCGAGGACCACGGCGCGGGGCCGTCACCGGCTCTCCTCACCGGAGCGATCGGCGCCATCCTCCCGGGCGAGAGCGTCGTCGAGGGCGGGCGGATTCCCTATCGGCCCGAGGCGTTGGCCAGGCGAAACGAGAACCGCCGGAACGCAGTGCCCGGCAAGCCCGGCCGGCATCTCGAGGCCGACCCGGAACTGAATTGCTTCCTCCCTGGCGTCCCTCGAGCCACCTACCTTCCCCACCCGTTTCAGATCTTCCAGAGCCCGAAGGTGATCTGGATCGTGTACCAGTACTCGTACGCGCGGCGGGAGATCCCGCTGGACAATCCCACGGAGGCTCCCTACGAGTCGTGGATGGGCTGGTCGAATGGTCGTTGGGAAGGGGACACCCTGGTCGTGGATGTCACGGCGTTCAACGGCCAGACATGGCTCGACCGGGCCGGGAACTACCTCGGCGACGAGGCGCGCGTGATCGAACGCTACACGCCCATCAGCGCGTACCACCTGATGTACGAAGCCACGATCGAGGCCCCGACGGTCTTTACGCGGCCCTGGAAGATCGCGATGCCGCTCTATCGGCGGGTCGACAGGAACGTGCGGCTTCTGGAGTTCAAGTGCCCCGAGCTCGTTGAAGAGCTGCATCTGGGGGAGTACCGGAAGGTCGCGCCGTCCAGGTAGGGGTACGGGTCGCTCACGTCACGAACGTCAATGAACCCAGGGCCGCGCGTCGCAGCATCCGTGCTCGGGATCTGTCTGTGGTTCGCGGCGGGCGCTCGGGCCGGCCAGGTTGACTTCAACGCGGCGCGGCTCGATCGCCGGCTGCCGGCGGTTCGGGCGGCTGGCGCCATCGCGATCGACGGCGCGCTCGACGAGCCCGACTGGAGCCGCGCGCCGGTCGCGCGCGGCTTCATCCAGAACGATCCACGCGAAGGGGAGCCCGCGTCGGAAGAGACCGAGGTACGCGTGCTCTACGACGCGAACAACCTCTACGTGGGCGTTCTCGCGCGCGATCGAGAGCCGGGGGCCATCCTGACGAGCGAGCTGGCCAAGGATTTCAACCGCCAGTCCGGCGACGACTTCGAGATCATCCTCGACACGTTCCACGACGGCCGCAACGGCTACGTCTTTGCGACCAACGCGCGCGGCGCCAAATGGGACGCGCAGATGATCAACGAGGGGCGCGAGATCAACGAGAACTGGGACGCCCTCTGGCAGGTCCGGACCCGGATCACCGGCGAGGGATGGTACGCCGAGATTGCGATTCCGTTCCGCACGCTGCGCTTCACAAGCGCCGGGTCGCAGACCTGGGGCGTCAACTTCCAGCGCCGTATCCGCCGCCGTAACGAGGACAGCTTCTGGGCGCCGCTGCCGCGTATCTACGACCTGACGCGCGTCTCGCTCGCCGGCACGCTCGAAGGGCTGGAGCAAGTCCGGCCGGGCAACGACGTGCGGGTCAAGCCGTACGTGCTCGGCAGCTCGGGTGCATCGAGCGTGGCGTCGGTCGGCACCGACGCCGAGGCGGGCGTGGACGTGAAGTACGGCGTGACGAGCGGCCTGACGTGGGATTTCACGGTCAACACCGACTTCTCCCAGGTTGAAGCCGACGAGCAGCAGGTGAACCTGACCCGTTTCAGCCTCTTCTTTCCCGAGAAGCGCGACTTCTTCCTCGAGAACTCAGGCGTCTTCCAGTTCGGGCAGGGTGGGGGGCTCCTGTTCGCCGGCGGCGGGACCGGCGTGGGAGGGGCCTTCCCGGCTCGCGGACAGGACGCGATTCTGTTCTTCAGCCGGCGCATCGGCCTGTCGGCCGGCGGCGAGTCGATTCCGATTCTGGGCGGCACGCGCCTGACCGGGCGGGTCGGGAATTACAGCATCGGCGCCCTCACTATCCAGCAGCGCAGCACGACGAGCTCGCCCTCCGCGAATTTTTCGGCGTTCCGGCTCCGCCGCAACGTACTGGCCAACTCGGATATCGGCCTGCTCGTATTGAGCAAGGACGCGCACGGCCCTGGCTACAACCGTGTGGCGGGCGCCGACGCCAACTTCCGGTTCTTCGAGAACCTGAACCTCAACGCGGCCGCCGCGCGGACGTTTTCACCAGCGGCCGCCGTTCCGGGCGCCGGCAGCGACTCGATGGGGCGCGCGGGATTCAGCTACCGCGACAACGTCTGGGATCTGACGGCCTTCTATCTGCGCATCGGCGAGCGCTTCAACGACGAGATGGGCTTCGTGCCGCGCGTCGGGGTCGCCAAGTTCGAAAGCCAGTACGGCATGCGGTTCCGGCCGCGGCGCGTGTCGCGGTGGTTTCGCGAGGCGTTTCCGCACGTCGGCTTCACGAACATCGCGCGGCTCAAGGGCGATCTGCAGTCGCGCCTGATCCAGGCGCACCTGAGCCTCGCGTTCCAGGACGGGAGCGGCAGCGAGATGGGCGTCGAGCCCGCCACCGAGCATCTCGTGGCGCCGTTCGCGATCAACCGCCGCCGCGGCATTGCGATCCCGCCCGGCCGCTACGAGTTCAACGACTCCTTCGTGACCTGGCGCACCAACAGCTCGGCCCCCGTGTCGTTCAACGGCCGCGTGGACGTGGGCGAGTTCTACGACGGCCGCCGGCAGAGCTATCTCGTCGGCGCCTCCGTCCGGCTGAAGGGCCGGCTGAACGCGTCGATCACCGAGTCGCGCAACCAGATACAGCTCCGTGCGGGCCGGTACACGACGGATCT
The DNA here is from genome assembly GCA_016213695.1 of Acidobacteriota bacterium. Classification (GTDB taxonomy): domain Bacteria; phylum Acidobacteriota; class Vicinamibacteria; order Vicinamibacterales; family UBA2999; genus DATCJA01. Next base: position 85,671 of record JACQZV010000025.1, read on the forward strand.
CATCACGGCACGGATGGAGTACGGCTTGTCGACGCGGGCATTCGTCAACGCGCTCGTGCAGTACAACACCGACGCGCGCGAGTGGAATTCCAACCTCCGCTTCAATGTCATTCATCGTCCGCTGAGCGACATCTATCTGGTGTTCAACGAGCGGCGGGACACCGACACCGGCGGTCTGCTCGACCGGGCGCTCGTCGCGAAGATGACCTACATGGTGGCGTTTTGAAACGGGCTTCGGGCGTTGGGCGCTGGTGTATAAAGGGTGCCTGGAGACTGGCGATGAGCCTCAAAGGAATGGTCATGAAAGCGATCTCCGCATTGGCGCTGGTCGGCGTCCTGGTGGTCACGGCCTCACCAGGTCAGGCCGACCCGCTCGCCTGCAATGTCACCGAGTACCGCGCGGTCCCTGGACTGTCCGCCGTTGTCGCACAGGACGTGTTGACGGCCACGTGGGACGGTGACGCAGGCCAGCAGGTCCGGTTGCGCCTCGCGCTTGTGGGCGGCACGCCCACACTCCAGGAGATTGCCGTTCGCGGGCAGTCGCGAGGCGACTGGAAAGTCGTCGCCGCCCATCTGACACCCGACTTTCGCGTGGTGACCGGCCTTCGCCGCGTGACCGAGCAGCAGCTGCAGCCGCTGCGACAGCTCAAGACGGCGCTCACGCCGTCGCTCATCGACAGCATCAAGTGGGACGCCTTCTGGGACGCGCCGCTCAACCTCGACGCCGTCGAGAACACGCGCACCAACGCAATCCCGCCGCCGCAGGGGATCCTGAGCCAGCCTGGTCTTCCGCGCACGCCCGCGGAGATCGCGCGCGCCTCCGCGACCTATGCGATCCGTGGATGCGAAGTGAAGACCAATGGCGCGCGTCTCGAAATCAGCTTCGACGGCGTACAGCTGGGCGTGTTCCAGGGACGCCTGCAGTACACCCTCTACAAGGGCACGAACCTGATCGAGCAGGAAATCATTGCCAGGACCGACGTCGATTCGGTCGCCTACAAGTACGAAGCCGGCCTGAAGGGCATCGCCATCGAGCCTGCGTCCCGGGTGGCGTGGCGCGACGTGGCGGGCAACTGGCAGGAGTATCGCTTCGGCGGCGCCGCAAACACGAATCCCGTTCCGCTTCGCGCGAACAACCGCCTCGTCGTCGCCGAAGGCCCCGGCGGATCGATTGCCGCGTTGCCGCCGCCCCACAACTTCTTCTGGTCCCGTGAGGTGTCGTTCAACCAGGGATACGTCTGGTATCGGAAAGACGCCGGATCGACCTATGCCTTCGGGGTCCGGCAGCCGGAAGCCGAATCCCACCCTGAGGAAATGGGCCGCGGCGATGAGGACACGCGGCAGAACTTCGCGCTTCGCAGCGCGCGCCCCGGCACCTGGCAGCGCATGCCGGTCTATCTGTACGTGAGCGCCACGCCCGCGGACGGGGCGGCGCGAGGCGCCCTCGCCTTTACCCGGAACGATCAGTTCAAGGCACTGCCCGGGTACCAGGTCATGGCGACGCACTTCCACACCGCCATGGTCGGGCGGCTGCGCCGTCTTGGCGGGCTCGATGCGCGTCTGCCCGATTTCGACGTGATGAAGGCGGCCGGCGTGAACATCTTCGCGCCCATTGACGGCAGCGGCCTCGGGTTCGGGCTGCCGCGCGAGGATCGGCTGAAGACGCTGGCCGACTACTACGAGGCGGCGAGGCGCCACTCGGACAGGAACTTCCTCATCATGCCCAACGAGGAAGGCGCCGCGGGCGGACTTGGCGGCCACAACGATCTGCTGATCTCGCGCCCGCTCTTCTGGCTTCCGGGCCGCACGGCTGACCAGCCGTTTGTCGAGGCCCATCCAACCTACGGCACGGTGTACCGCATCGGCAGCCCCGCGGACATGATGGAGATGGCTCGACTCGAGAACCTGCTCGTCTTCATGCCGCACCCGCGGTCGAAGGGATCGACCGGCTACCCCGACGCCATCAAGGACCGCGACTACTTCCTGGCCGATCAGTACCGCGGCATCGGCGTGCGCTGGGGCATGGGGCTCGACGGCTCCGAGCAGCGGCTCTGCGAGTTCCGCTGCCAGACGCTCTGGGACGAGATGAACAACTGGGTCGCCGACAAGCCGGTCGCGCTCAAGTTCATTCAGGCGATCACCGAGACCTACGAGCAGGGACCGGGCGACGATTTCTACGCGAACAGCCCGGCCAACTACGTGAAGCTCGACTCGCTGCCGTCGGCCGGCAGCGGCGACTGGAGCGCCATCATCGACGCCATGAAGCGGGGCGACTACTTCTGGACCTCGGGCGAGGTGCTGATTTCAGGCTACCTCGTGCAGGGCGCCGGCGCGAAGCGGACCATTGTCGCGGACCTGGAATGGACGTTCCCGCTCGAGTTCGTGGAAGTGGTGTGGGGCGACGGCGTGAACGTCGGGCGACAGGTGATTCCGGCCACCGACCTGCCGCCGCTTGGCCGCAAGCACGTCGAGATCCCCTTCGATGCCGCCGGCAAGAAGTGGGTGCGCTTCGCCGTGTGGGACACGGCCGGCAACGGCGCCATGGTCCAGCCGGTCCGGCTCACCACGACCGCCACGACCACGCGCTGAGTGCGCCACCAGCCGGCTGATCCGTCCGCGCGCCGACGGCATCAGATTTCCGGTTGACAGCCCCGGGGATCCCCGGCAATATCGCCGCGTCCCGGTCGATTCCCCCGATAGTGTCTGCGCATTTCCATGAGCCCTGACAGTCCGGATCCGAGGCAGCAGGCCGCCCTCCGTTTTGCCAAAGTCGCGGGCACCATGGCCGTCGCCGGCGGGAGCATGGTGCTCGTGGGGTGGCTCTTCGACGTGCGTGCGCTGACGCGGCCCTTCGCCGTCGCCGCGAACATGAAGGCGAACACCGCGGTGGGGATGACCCTGGCCGGGATCTCGCTGCGCGTCCTCGTCGGCGGCGCCCGTACCCGCGTCGCCGCGCTCGTTGGCCTCGGTCTCGCCCTGCTGGGACTGGTCACCCTCAGCCAGGACGTCACCGGGTGGGACCTCGGCATCGACCAGCTCCTTTTCACCGACACGGATCCCGTCAGCGCGTTTCCGCCCGGCCGCATGGCTCCTGCAACAGCCTTCTGTTTCGTGGCTCTGGGACTGGCGCTGGCGGCGGCAGCGAACCGCGCCCGTGTCTCGCTGACGCAGGCGCCGGCGATCGCCGTCCTGCTGGTCTCAGGCGCCGCGATCGTGGGCCACGCGTACGATGTGAACGCCCTGTACGGAATCGGGCCGTACGGACCGATAGCGCTCCACACGGCCCCGCTGCTGTTGTTGCTGGCCCTGGGCGTGCTGTGCTCGCGCCCCGATCGGGGTGTCATGTCGCCCATTGTCAGCGCGGAGATGGAAGGGGCCATGACCCGGCGATTCCTGGTGACGGGCGCGGCGTTCCCCCTGCTGCTTGGCTGGGTCGTGCTGGCCGGCGACCGTGCGGGCATGTACCGGACGGAGTTCAGTATCGCGCTGATGGTGCTGGGCACGGTCATCGTGTCGGCGATCGTGATCTGGGCCAACGCGGGTTCGCTGGAACGGCTCAGAAAGGAGGCGGACTCGGCGCTGCGCAAGGCCAATGAGACGCTCGAATACCAGGTGGCGCGGCAGACGAAGGAACTCGCCAGCCGGGAGAAGGCATTTCGGCTGATTGTCGAGGAGGCGCACGAAGGCTTCATGGCAGTCGATTCCAGAGGGCGCATCATCGAAGTGAACCGCCGGACCGAAGACATGTTCGGGTGGCCGCGCGCCGACCTGATCGGGCACCTCGTCGGCGACCGACTGGTTCCTGCCCGCTATCGCGAGGCATATCAGGAAGGGCTGCGACGGTTCGCCGAGAGCGGTGAGGACCTGGTGTTCGATCGGGAGATCGAAGTCGAAGCCCTGCACCGCGACGGCCACGAACTCCCCGTCGCGCTGGCGATCTCCGCCGTCTGGTTCGACAATCAATGGCGGTTCAACGCGTTCATCCGGGACCTCTCGGAGGTCAGGACGGCGGCCAGGAACACCCCGTAGACTCAGAGCGGCAGATGGTCCTGCCTCCGGGCGGAATCTTCCGGGAGCGACTGCATCAGCGTGGTCCGTTCCTGCCCTTGGTGGCGACAAAGCTCACGCAATCGCCCTGGTTCCTGAACACTTCGAACGTGCGCCAGCCGCCGTTCTTGCACTCGGCAGTGGCAGTTGGCAGACGCGGCGGCTCAGGCGCGTCGCATGCGTCCCCGATTGCGTCGCGATCCGCATCGGCCTGGTCGGCGTTCGGGACCGTGGGGCAGTTGTCGGCCGCGTCACACACGCCGTCACCGTCCACGTCCGTGCACATGTCGCAGGCATCACCGATTGCGTCGCCATCCGCATCGGCCTGGTCGGCGTTCGGGACCGTCGGGCAGTTGTCGGCCGCGTCACACACGCCGTCACCGTCCACGTCCGTGCACATGTCGCAGGCATCACCGATTCCGTCGCCATCCGCATCGGCCTGGTCGGCGTTCGGGACCGTGGGGCAGTTGTCGGCCGCGTCACACACGCCGTCACCGTCCACGTCCGTGCACATGTCGCAGGCATCACCGATTCCGTCGCCATCCGCATCGGCCTGGTCGGCGTTC